>JAHFFJ010000049.1 GCA_023248035.1 Microcaldota archaeon | reverse complement strand
CAGAATAAATTGCAGAATTTTGCTGGAACGCTTTGCAATTAACAATACTGCTTATTGCAATCGCACCTGAAATTCCATCCGCATCCCCATGAAATCTTAACAGTATCGAGCGGCCAAGTTTTTTTGCAGCCATAATTTTTCCTGCAGCTTCTTTTATTTTTGGCCAAAGCTTTTGGATCATTGGATTATTTACTAAGGAGGGCTCTTCTGCTGTAACAATTGATTTAGCCGCCCTTTTCTCTATCTCTTTATATGCTTGGTCGATTTCAGATTCAGCAAGCTTAGTTACTCTTCCTTCTTCTATCTTTACTACAATTCCATGAGAAATTGACTCATTGCTCTCGATTTTTTTTTCATTTCCCCCATCAGTGACTGTATACTCTTTACCAAGTGGAGTGTATTTTATTCTGGTTATAATACCTATCAAAAACTCACCATTATTTTATCCCCGTCTTTCTTCTTAAGTGCACTTCGAAGATAAACTGGGCTTATTATCTCTATTATTTCTGGTCCATGATGGGTGCGTAATGGTACTATAACTGCACATTCCATATCTGGTTTGATTTTACACCTATATGCAAAAAGATCACCATAAGTTCTTTCCTTGTCCTTAAATCCAGAAATTATTATCGGATCAGTGTGCATCAGCTGTTGTTTTTTCCACTTATCGACTTGCTCTATCTTTACATTTAGTGTTCCAGGGTAAGGGTCAAAACCTAACTTTTGTTTTATTTGATCCTTGTAACCTTTTATAGAGACGTAATACCCTCCCTCTCCCAATCCCGAAACCAATGTTCCTTCTATTGTTATTGTTCCGCCTTCAAATGCACTCTTCATTGCGGCGTATTCAGAAACAAGATCGTTATACCCTTTTTGGGTTATCTTTATCCCCTCCCCGCTACGTTCGATGGTAGCGTTTTTTTCCAGTGCAACTAATCTGGCAGAAGCATTCTGTTGGGACATCCCAATTTCAATTCCTATCTCTGTTGTTGTTATCTGGGTTGGTCGAAGGTGCGCCTGGCGCTTAAGCAGTAAAAAAAGGATCTCATCCATGCTTTTATTTGGATTATGAGGATATAAATTATGGAGTTTTTTCATAAAAACCTAAAACTTATCGTTCACACTTCAGTTTACCCACCATCAGAAGATTCCATAATGCTTGCAAATGCAGCAGAATTTGCCCACGGTAATGTGTTGGAAATTGGCTGCGGTAGCGGGATCGTCTCACTATGTGCCGCTAGCAACCCCAAAAACACTGTTCTAGGCGTGGATATAAATCAAGATGCGGTTCAATGTGCAATAAAAAATGCAAAAAATAATCAGATCACCAATGTGCATTTTATCGAAAGTGACCTCTTTTCATCAGTAGAAGGAAAATTCGACACCATCATGTTTAACCCGCCCTACCTCCCTACTTCTCATGAAGAGCGCATTTCCGGATCTATAAACCACGCTTTTGATGGTGGGGAAGATGGTCGGAAAATAGTCGATCGATTCCTGGATGAATTCGGCAACTACCAAAAACCAAAAGGGGTTCTTCTCCTTGTTCAGAGTTCACTTAACGATCTGGAAAAAACAATTACAAAACTCAAAAAACTAGGATACCAAGTTGATATTATAAATGAGGAAAAATTCTTTTTTGAGAAACTATATCTGATAATGGCAACAAAAAACTAGCGATCTACTTCTGCAGCGATGATTCTCTCATCAAATGGTTTTGTAAAAATTGGTTCATATATAGCAAATATATTTATCTCCCTTCTTATTACTTCTGCCAACAAATTGTGGAAGCAAGCTAAAATCTGTAACTCAGATTCAGCTGATATTCCTCTTACCATCTTCACAAATTCATTTTTTGGTGATGGATCAATGGGAACCCACTCTTTATTGTAATAAAATTCAACCCACCAATGATCTCCATTTTCTTCCCTGAAGAAACGGCTATTCCCCACAACTCTTGCAGGAAAGCCATTTTTCCTTAATGCAGCTACCATTATTGATGCACGATGAAAGCAATTACCCTGACCTAATTCCAATGCACCCATCGGGCTATTACTATTAACTAGTGACTCGGGAAGATTAACTTGTAAATCCACACTCATATGGTCTATGCTTAATGCAACCCTTGCAAGAAGAGTTTGCACTATAAATTCACGATCTTGAGATTCAACAATCCATCCACCAGGTAAAGAAATATTTGGTATGATATATCCCATCTCGGATGTAAAAGAATTGATAACTTCAATTATTTGTCCAGCAGTAATCTTAGCTTGTGTAATCGCCATAATGTAGTCATAATCCGTTTTTTCTATTGCAATAACCGTGTGTTGTATAGACCTTCCAAAATTAGCGAGCATTCGACTAACATCTAACTGTGAAAGTTTTCCAAGTCTCTCTTCAGTGATGGGGAACCAGATACAATCATTTTGTTTTGTATATTTTGTTAGCTCTCTATCTACCGCAGCTATTCTTACCATCAATAATAACTATGTATATTGTCTTAAAAAATAGTATCTTATGGTCAATGATGGATTATGCAACTAACTTTAACTTTAGCTTACCAGAATAGTATGGGATGATGACGTGAACAACCTTAGAGAAACTTTTTGGTAAAAAGTTTCATCAAAAACTTACAATAAGTTTTGGTGAAGCTTTTTCTAAAAGCTTCAATGACAGAGTCAACAGCGTCTGACCAACTTAAGTCTATAGGATGAAGTTTGATGAAACTTTAACCGGAGTTCCTAGGAGGAAAGTTTCGGATGAAGTTTGATGAAACTTTAACCGGTGTATGTACTAAGTAAAGTTTCGTCAACAGCGTCTGACCAATAATACATTTAAAGTTATTTCACCATAAGTCTACATGGATAAGTCACGTCAGGTAATTTCAGAACTGATTTCGGTTGGTATAACCGAGCACGATGCACTTGTAATAGCAGATTGCATAATAACCCGTAAATCATGTTCCTGGGTCAACACTGATCCTGTAGATGATAAGATCATAAAAGACCTATCCGACCTCATAAAAAAGAATGAATATGGTATCATGGTCAAAGTTGATCCACTCCCAACACGAAGCAAGTTCATCTGGGATGTAAAAATTCTCTAAAAATATAAATTTAGCCCTCTATCTATCCTCATGCGTCCATTTGCATGTGATATGATTCTTATTGAAAATAACAAAATCCTCCTTATCCGCCGCTCCAGGCAACCTTTCAAGGATGAATGGGCAATTCCGGGTGGTCGCATCGAAGATAACGAGACTGTAGAAGAATGCTTAAAGCGCGAAATGAAAGAGGAAACCGGTCTTGATGTAGCGTCAATCCGTCTTACTGGTATCTATTCTGATCCAAAGCGCGATCCCCGTCTTATAATTGCTGCGGCATTTCTTGTAAAACGATTAGGCGGTAAAGTTCGTGCAGGTGACGATGCAGGCGAGGCAAAATGGTTCTCACTAAATGATCTGCCACCTCTTTGTTCCGATCATAAAAAAATAGTTGAAGATGCACTTAATCTTTCTCTATCATAGCAAGGTCTCCAAGAGCTACCAGATCATCATCTGCTCTTGCCTGTGCTGCTGCATTCTTCCTTGCACTAAGACGGCTATTTTTCATATCGTCGTAGTGTTTCTTAAGTTCTTCCCGAATGACTTTTAGTTCGGTTTCTATTTTTACTATCTCGGCTTCGTCATGTACTATATCCTGCTCAACGTACCTGATTTTTCTTCTTGCGCGTTCCACTTCCTTGACCTTGTCAAGTTCTTCATCTATCTTACGCATCTGCTTTATGAGCTCTTTTTCCATTTTAGGAGTGTACGCTGCTGTGGATATTCTGAATTCGAGCGCCCTCTTCTGCTTTCTAAATGGGCCAATCTGGACATTTTTTGTTTGTTCGAGGAACGGACCGAGCGCTTTTTGCTCGTACTTCTTATATCTGATCCTGCGGTTGAGCTGCTTTATGTGTTCTATAAGCTCGGACTTCTTTTTCTCAAGCTCTTCAACTCTAGTTTTCAGTACGTCCTCATCCATGTAATCACAAAGGTAAAAATAAGTATGTGGGTATCACTATTATAGGAATTTATTTAAAAATATAACTTTGAGGTCTTTATCATGAAACCGTATGTTAATGTTTTTATCTGGGTTGTAGTAGGGCTTTTAATTGGCTATGTTGCCTACGTCGTAATAAGTCCATCTACTGCCCCTCCACACCCTGCTACGAACCAGTCAGATCTTTCCAATAAGTCTATAAACCAAATTGTTGACCAAAAGAAAGAAATCAACATTACCTTAATTGATGCCACCGGTTGTACTGATTGTGCCAGTGCCGAACTCTTTTTGCAGCAGACAAACGATTTCATCAAAACAAACTCATCGTTCCTTAAGGTTGGCTCTTCAAAAACTATTCAAAGTACCTCAGATGAGGCAAAAACTCTTATCGCCAAATATCAGATCCAAGAACTGCCTGCACTAGTTATATCTGGTCCAAGCAGCCTGGATAGTAATTTCGTTAATGTATGGACAACTAATGTGGGTTCTTTAGAATCAGATGGCGCCCTCATATCAAGAAACCTCTATCCACCCTACTTCGATTTACAAAAACAAGCCGTAGTTGGTCTTGCAAATATCATAATAATAAATGCACCAGACTGCTCACAATGCCTTGATGGAGAAGCATTTGCTTCCTCACTTGAAGACCCAAGCATAGATATGAAGTTTTCAAGTAAGAAAGTTTTAGGGGCCAATGACAGCCAAGCCAAATCCCTTATAACTGCCTACAACATAACCAAACTGCCCGCTCTTCTCCTCAATAATGCATCTGCATATCCTGTTTTTAGTGAGTATATTGTGCAACTTGGGGATATGCAGGGAGAATGGTTTGTTCTTCGAAACATTTCCCTTCCCTATTTCGATATCCCATCTAACCACACCCTTGGGCTTGTGAAAGCAATCTATATAGTAAATACAAGTTGCACTGACTGCTTTGACATAAATTCATTATCAGATTATGTCGCGCAATCCAGCGGAATTGCTCTATCTGAAAATGTAACCTATGATATAAATTCCACCCAGGGTATGGAGTTAGTGAAAAAGTATAACATAACTACAATCCCCACTCTTATCTACTCTCATGATGCCTCACTCTATGAAAATTTCGATAGTGTTTGGCTAAACCAAACAAATACGATAGAGTCCGATGGTTCATTGGTTTTCCGAGCACATCAGTTGCTTAACGTGCCTTATCAGAATATCAGCGGGTGAAGTAAAGTAAAATATTCCCGTCTATTTTTTTTATTTTCATATTTTTCAAGGGAATAGCTTCACTCATTTTTTCTATTCCCCCCCCACCTATCACTGATTTAGCTCCTATACCCCCAATTATTTTTGGTGCTATGAAGAAATAGAACTGGTCAACCACCCCAGCATTGAGTGCACTTGCAGCAAGTTCACTCCCCCCCTCGATCATTATTTTTTTCATACCCATGGCCTGAAGGGCAATGATCAGCTTTTGCAGATCAACCTCATCCTCCCCGCAAATCCATACCTGCGTTTTCTTTCTAAATTCCTCCAAGAGTTCAGGTGGTGGTTTCGAAGTCGTTATTACGATTGTTTTTTTATCCGGGTTGGTAATAACTTTTGAATCGAGCGGAATTCTTAATTTTCCATCAATTATTATCCGGTATGGGTTTTTACCAGGAACTAATCTCACAGTCAGTTCAGGATTATCAGCGATAACCGTTCCTGCTCCCACCATTACCCCATCGTATTCTCCCCGCATTTTATGGACAATAGTGCGGGATTTCTCATTAGTTATCCATTTCGAATCTCCAGTTTTTGTTGCAGTTTTGCCATCCGCACTCATTGCCATCTTGAGTATAACTGTAGGTTTTTTCGAAATCTGTTTCAGGTATCTTTTGTTTAACTCTATACCTTCTTGTTGGTTTACTGGGCCAACAACTTCTATTCCGGCTTTTTTGAGTTCACTTGTACCATTAACCAGTGGATTTGGATCTTTCATTGCAAAAACCACTTTTTTAATTCCACTCGAGATGATTGCTTGTGTGCATGGTGGAGTGCGCTTTAAAGTGTGGGAGCAAGGCTCAAGGGTAACATATAATATTGATCCAGAAATTTCTTCCCCATTAGCTTTCGCATTTTCTATTGCAATAATCTCAGCATGTGGCGATCCTGGCCCTTTATGGTAGCCTGTTCCAATAATTTTTTCGTTTCGAACAAGAACTGCCCCCACTTTGGGATTGGGGTAAGGTTTCGCTTTCTTTGCAAGCTTAAAGGCAAGGTTCATGAAGTCCTTCATATTCTCTCCCTTATCTTTTTCTCTATCAAATCAAGATATTTTGTTGCTGTTTCTAATGCATGTTTTGCTGTGTATTCTGATATCTGTCCAGCTTCATCATAAGTTACTTCATGCCTTTTTCTGCGCATCCTATCAAACATATCGGTCATTTCACCACCAACTATCGCCCTTGAGAATTCTACCACTGTTTTATGGTGGTCTTCTTCCGATGTGGTGTAACCATAAGAAAACATTAATGCCCGTGATGATTGTAGCATAGAATTGTAAGCTACAATGAAACACCAGTCAAAATTCGTTGAAAATATTTTCTTTGCCACTACCAAATCTCGTTTTCCAAGTTCTATAAGATTTCGTATCTGTTCCTTATCTATTGGTATAGATTTTACTTTTCCTGATTTTTTCAATTCAGCCAAGCTCATCAATATCCCCCAATAAAACTATTTTCCTACTTTTCATTACATTCCTTAAGAATCCGTATGATTTCTTTTCCTGAAATTCCTTAAGCGTGTAAACTACATACTGTATCTCTCTCCTTA
>JAHFFJ010000013.1 GCA_023248035.1 Microcaldota archaeon | reverse complement strand
CATTATGCGCTCTTTTGGAGCAATTAAAAAATAGCCATTATATTTGCCATTTTTCATTGACTCTATTATTGCCTTTTCCAATAATTTCTTTAGGTGCCATGTAGTTGTAGAAGAGGAAAGCTTTACGGAAGTGGAAATTTCCTGATGGTTACAACCTTCATGAGTTAATATAAAGAGTAAGATTGACCGTATACTTCTTTGACGCAACAGCATAAGAAATACTTCGTCTTGAACATCTACTTGGATTGGAAAATACCTACGATTATTTCCGTCTTTGGTTTCTTTGATCAGCCCATGCTTTTGTAAATAAGCAAGATGGTATGATGCCGAGCCAAACGATAAGCCTGCTACTCTTTGTATCTCCCTAAAATGGCACCCCGCATGTCGTTTAACTATATCGTAAAGTTTTCTCCTTGCATCAAGTTCTAAAACTGTAGCCTGCTCCGAAGGGTGAATCAAAGAATATCATCTCTTTATTATTCCTGCAAAAAAGCAGAGAAGCACACCAAAATCCAAAAGACTGGCAAGTATATCTAGGTCGGGTTGTTTTAATGAAAGCAGATCGCTACCAATGATAAATGCACCTTTTAATGCAAAGAGGAAAAATGCTAGCGTTACAAACAATAATTTTGTCCTACCATCGTGTCTATATCCGATAAAACTTAGCGCACCCAAAATAATAGCCAAAGCACTTGTTAAAACTAAGATCAAATCAGTAACATCTAACCCTTGTACTGAAATACGATCATTTGTCTCTGCTAATGCAAAGACGGGGGTTGCAATAAGCAAAACGATCACAGTTAGTAACCCAGACGAGCATTTCATGCAATACCCGGAGCATCACTTCTTTATTAATATTTATTTCTTGGTTCTATGGTTGCACTAAGAGGTATTTAAACAGAAAAATTTTAGTTTGCTATTCAGATTAGAGTTTACAACAAAAACAAAGGGTAAGAAAATGGAAACTGTTAAGCTCAACAACCAAACTAAAAATAATGCGGAAAAAATGCTGAATAAAGTGCCAGAGATCACTCTCTATTTCTGGATCATTAAAGTTTTGTGCACTACTGTCGGTGAGACTGCAGCAGATTTTCTAAATACCGATTTGAATTTAGGGCTAACTGGCACAATATTAGTTATTGGAATCCTACTTATCATCACGTTAATCTTCCAGTTTAAATCTAGAAAGTATGTTCCAAGTATTTACTGGCTTGCAGTTGTTCTAATTAGCATTGTCGGTACACTAATAACAGATAATTTGACTGATAATTTTGGCGTGTCTTTAGAAATTACAACCGCTATCTTCGCTATCCTATTGGCAGTTGTATTTGTGGTCTGGTACAAAGTGGAAAAAACACTCTCAATACATTCAATCTTTACGATTCGAAGAGAGGCATTCTATTGGCTTGCCATCCTCGTTACCTTTGCATTAGGAACTGCAGCAGGCGATCTTGTTGCCGAAACCCTAAATCTGGGCTACCCACTATCAGCAATTATCTTTGCTGCATCAATTGGAATTATTGCCGTAGCTCATTTCCGATTTAAACTCAACGCGGTTTGGGCTTTCTGGATCGCATATATTTTGACTAGACCTCTAGGTGCTTCAATAGGAGACTATTTGTCACAAACTGAAGGTGGTTTGGGTTTAGGTACAGTTATAACTAGTGCATTCTTCCTTGTTGCAATATTAGGGACGGTCATTTATCTTACAATTACCAAGAAAGATGTTATCAAGTAGCTTGAAGGTATCTAAACGACCTCTAACTGTCTCCTTTTTAGTGGAAGATCTAGTATTTTCTCTACTGTTCAAACATGCTGAATTTTGAATGATTAGCAACTGATGCTAATCTGGAACTGAGTAAAATTGCAGGGAGCAAGATTTCCAACTTTTAGGAAAAGTTGGATCAAAACACTTTTGCTAATTTTTTCCGCAAGGAAAAAATGATTTTTACATCAAAACGCGAAGCGTTTTTAGCATGTCAGTTTTTTGAACACTTTTTCCTAAAAAGTGTTTGAACTTGCGAAGGCACGTAGCCCGCATTCCATCGCCATATATCGGCGTTGTCATGCGTTAAGCCACAGGATTGCTTGCTTAAACTTTTATTGCAAAAGTTTAATCAAAACCATTTGGTTAAAATAACCAGCCAGTTTTGGCTTTACCTTTTACTAAAAGGTAAAACTTAAGTCCTGCACATTTGGTCACGCTTTTTGGTTTATTAATTTCGCGAAGCGAATTAACACGCACGTTTTTTGGTGCGCTTTTTTACCAAAAAAGCGCATTGACCGGGCTCTGTCATCCCTGCATAAAAGGAACCAATGGTTCCTTTTGAACCTCCTTTTTCTTTGAACTGAAGGGAAACTACGTTTCCTTTCTAACCTCCTTTAATTTGAACGGATAGTTCAACTGAACTAAATGTTCATAAGAAAATATTGTTCAATTCTTTTATCAAACTTATCGTTTTCTGTAAAATCAGCAAAATGGTGGTGGGATGGTAAAAGAGAGATCAAATAAAAGGGAAGTTAAAAAGAAACCTTGATTCAAAAAAGAGGGAGATAGAAAGAACCTGATTGTTCTTTCATTTCAAATAAAAATGAGATTGGAAAAGAACCTTGGTTCTTTCAACCGTACATGGTTCCGCCTTCATTTGTTGAAGGACCTTTCTTCTTTGTTATCTTGGCCTTTATCACTGCTTCTTTTATTCCCTTGGAGAAATCCTCAGCTTCTTTTTCTAAACGAGCGGTGTTGATCTGGACATTTAGTATTCTGTTTAGAACCTTTATGACGTTTGATGCTGCTTTAGGATCTAAATACTCCTCAGAAGATTCCGCGAGTATGGTTGTTACCGGGAAATTTTCGAGTGTGCCTTTAGTAAGGAGAATTCCGGTTACACCGGTTGTTGCACCTTCTTTTATCGGTTTAGCGATTTTTTTTGCTATTACATCTTTAACCATGGCACTATCGCTTGAAACTACATAAACTCCCCTTTTCTCATCCTGAAGTGAAATTCCACCTAAGGATATTATAGAACTTGCATCCATCGATCGTGCAAATTCATATACTTTATCCGCGACATCCAATGAAGAAGAAACCGGTATGGTCATCTCTGATATTATGACTATGAGATTATGTTTTTCAGAATAATGTATTCTTGCTGCTGGCATGGGCTTATAATCATGAATGGCTGCAAGGGGTGCAAATTCCGAACTTGAAAGATAGCCTCCAAATGCCATTTGAAGAGAATCAACTATCTGGGATGCAGCTACGCTTCCTACCAATCCAGTTCCTGGGAATCCCATAACTACGGTTGGCTTTTTCATTTTCCCCATATCAGCTGTCTTATGTATTTCAACGTCGCCCATGGGGTAGTATGGCATGACAAAAGCTTATATACTATTCCTATCATTTCTTCCTCATGAAACAGGAAAGAGTATCCATGCCAATGGGGTCGGCTGGTATTATTGGTTTTTCTCCAGACATAAAAATAAGCGGATTTGATATTGACCCTCAAATTCTCGTAGGTGGAGTTTTCCTAATCGTAATCCTGGTTCATGTTGCTACTTACCTAATAAACTACTGACCTGTTCCTCTATTTCTTTCCCGCATTTATCTCTTGCATTCTCATTAGTAAGAACCAGAACTCTCATTCTATCTTCCTCTGCTTTCTTTAAGGACTGGATAAGTTTTGAAACTTCACTGATCGGTTGTAGCCCTGTTTCGGTATTAACTTTGAGTCCAACAGGTTTGAAGAATTCGTGAGGGTAATCTACTATGATATCACAATCAAACTGTTTACTCAATTTTTCCATATCTAATTCCTTCCATACTTTCTTTGGAAAACCGCACACTTCCTTGTAAAGTTTTCTTCTAAGGAGCGCATCAACGTATTTACCAGCCTTTTTGGATTTGGCCATGGAAGTAAATGCACATTCATCATCCATATCGGCAAACTGCTCTGGCGTTATTGTTCCATCACTTATCGCTTCTTCTATGGCGCGATAAAGCATGGCAGTAGCGATTCTAACTGTGTGGTGAAAATAAACTGTAGAGAACATCATAAATCGCGCCACAAGTAAATATTCTGCAGATTCCAACCCGCCCTTTTCTATACAGATCATACCTTCTTTCATCGAAAGCGTGTGGACTATGCGATCTATATCAATTATGCCATAAGCAACACCGGTATTGAGTGCATCTCGCTTAAGGTAGTCCATCCTGTCCGCTCCTAAATCAGAACTTATTATACTGCCGTAATCACCAACATCAGCTATTTCCTGTGGCTTATAATTTTCGGATAAGATGTCTGCTATTTCACCGTGGAGGATCTTCTCCATCCCTAGTTTTTCGTGATCTCCAATGTATTTTTTTACTACATCTTCACCTTCATGGGAAAAGGCGGTGTGACCAATATCGTGAAGAAGACCATGTATCTTGACCTTGCGGGCATCTTCTTCTTCAAGCCCGAGTTTTTTTGCTATCACCCATCCTAAATGGGCAGTCCCTATAGAGTGTTCGAATCGGGTATGATTGGCTCCAGGATAAACAAGATTAGTTACTGACATCTGCTTTATTCTTCTAAGGCGTTGGAATGGGATACTGTCTATTACCTTCTCTTCCAGTTCGTTGAATTCTATTGTACCATGAATCTCGTCTTTTATTATCATTTCAAAACCCTCATAAAAAGGACCAAGGTCCTTTTCTAATCTCCTTTTGAAAAGAACCAATGGTTCTTTTTGAATCTCCTTTTTTTATCCTCCTTTTTCTTTGAACTGAAAGGAAACTACGTTTCCTTTCTAACCTTCCTCCATTAGAACGGTTCTTTCCAACCTCCTTTTCTTTGACGGTCGGTTTTCTATCCTTTCAACTGTTCCAAATTATACAGGAGCAAAAATCCCACGTTTCTTCTCTATTATTTCACCATTTTCAGCCATCAGCCTCAAAACCGCCATGCAGCCTTCAGGATTCAATTTTGTCATAGTGGCTATCGTTGGTGCATCCATATCGTCTTTTAATATGCCGACAATGAGTGCCTCTGAACTGGAGAAATAATTTCGAGTAACCAGGTAAAATTTACCATCAAAGCCTTTTACTCCAATTACCTGGCCGGCTTTCATTTCCGAATTTAAGCTTTCAGATATTGCCATTGCTTCCCGGCGATCGAGAATTATCATAAATCCGTTACTGTGTAATGAAGCAAGATTATTCTGAACAGGTTGGGTTACTCTGCCAGAATAGTTTTGAGTGACTTGGCTGGTGGGTTTTTGCTCTACATTATTTGCCATTTTGTAAGCACGATCCGTGATACTATAAACGCCATCGCGGTACTTATCGCCCTTAAAGACGCTTACTAGCCCCTTCTGTTCAAGTTCCTTAAGCACGCTTTGCTCGGCCTCTAAAAGCGTTTCATTTACATTTTTTGGAGTACGATTTTCAAAACGAATAGCGAGCAGTTTTCTTAGTACTACACTTTCATTTTGGGTTAAACCGTCATCCCTCGTCCTTCCCAGGGGTATGGTAAGCAAATAATGGCCCTCTTTAAGGGAAAAAAGTTCAACTTCATCCTCCGTTCCAAATTCGGGCGGGAGCTCGATATATGCCTTATCCTGGCGTTTTAAAACCCGAATTTTAACCATAGATACGTTTCTCAGGTTCTTGTTTTAAACCGCATCTTTAGCTCAATCTGGCCACTTTAACGGGTTTTGCTGGAGGTCTTTGTGGTGTATGTCTAACGCTAAAAGTTGCATGCGTTGGTGCCATAAATCCACCCATATCGTCAGCAAGTGTTATTAGTGATGTACTTGAGCTAACAGGGTAGCTCTTACTCAAAACTAAACTAGCTTCTCTTCTAACAGCACTGCAACCGTTTATGGCTGCATTTACCAGGCAAACTCTTGCGCAAGTCAAATATTCAGTATCTGGGGTTATTCCTTCGTTAGTCCTTTGACCTATTTTTTTAATCAAATTTACTGAATGCTTAGCATCTATCGCACTATTTAGTTGAAAGAGTTCAAAATATCTGTCTATTTCATCGTGCACTGTGCCGAATAAAAAGCTATTAAAAAAGGCCACTGATGCCACCTTTCTTGCTGGTGAAAGATCACTAATTGATGCTATAACTAAGCTTCGGGCCATGTCCATAGTCTGTTCGGTAGTAAGGTCCTCTATTTTTCTTAGAACTGCATGAAATTCTCGTTCTATGCCATCCAAATCCTCAGTCATTCTTTCACCTCCAAAAATCCTATTTAGTATTATTAGTCTGAAATTTTATGTCGCCACTAATGGTATATCAAGCACTTATTATATATAAACCTTCCGTTATCTGTAGTATCCTTATCTGTAGTATCTAATAGACACCGTATTAGGGCAGAGGCAAAGACACGATTTAATGAGTATGTAGAAAGAAGTACTACAGTTGAAGCCGCCCTAAAAAAAGCCGGATATAGAAGTGAAGACATTCGTAGGTACGGGCCATCAATAACCGCTGCGGTTCATGGACATGAGGACAACAAAATGTCAAGACAGGATGCAATTGCTAAAGTTCTTGATAATTTCGAGCATGTTGCTGACCGTTTGGTAGTTGCTTCGGGTGTAGGAAATCATCAGTGGCCACGGCAACTGCTGGCTTTACAAGTCAATACAAAGCTCCAAAATCAGCACCACAAAAACATGAAATTATCCAGGCAATTACCGTAACTGTCGGAGATAAAACCTATTTTGTTAAGAGTGATAAACCACTCGAATTTAGTAAACTCAGATCAAATCTAAACGAACTGCTTAAGGATCCAAATGTGAAAATTGTAGTTAGTGATGGCTATAAGACTAGACCTGTTAGTTCTCAAGCTGCAAAAAATGCGTTACTTTCGAGTGAAGCTACGTTCGGTATCTCATACCCTCCAAAATCAATCGCCCAAAAGCTTCGTTAAATTATGTAATTGAGGGGGACATGAGGAAACTAAGGCAGGTGTAAATATTTTTTAATTCAGAACCCCAATTCTAATCATGCCGATTTCTCCATTTGAAGAGCGTTACAAAACTAATATGAATGAGATTTTCACTGATGAAGCTAAAATTGCAAAATGGATGAAAGTGGAAATTGCACTTGCCAAAGTTCATGCACAGCTTGGTACTATACCTAAAGATACTCCAAAAAAAATAGAGGAAGGAAGTAAAAAAGTCAAATTTTCACGAGTGGTGGAAATCGAAAAGGAAATTCATCACGATCTTATGGCTGTTGTCAAAGCATTGACTGAACAATGTGGCGATGCAGGAAAATATATCCATCTTGGCGCTACCAGCTACGATATTGAGGATACTGCTACTGCATTAACTTTTATAGAAGCAACAAATGAACTTCAAATTTCGCTTGAATCACTTTCTGCTAGCCTAAAAAAACTTGCGTTTGACCATCGCGAAACTGTGTGTATTGGTCGCACTCATGGCCAACATGCAGTTCCTACTACCTATGGTATGAAATTCGCACTTTACTACCAGGAACTTTTGCGTAATCAAGAACGCCTAAAGCAGGCCAAATTAACAATCGCAGTAGGTAAAATGTCTGGTGCAGTCGGTACTATGGCTACATTTGGCAAAGAAGGTATGAAAATCCAAAAACTTGTGATGAAAGAACTTTCGCTTGGGGAAGCAAAGGTTAGCAACCAGGTAGTTCAGCGTGATAGGCATGCTGAAGTTCTTTGTACTCTTGCTCTTTGTGCTGCTTTAATGGAAAAAGTTGCAAAAGAGATCAGGAATTTGCAACGGACTGAAATCGGGGAAATAGCTGAGGCTTTTGGTTCCAAACAGGTGGGCTCTTCTACAATGCCCCATAAAAGAAACCCGCACAAAAGCGAGCGTGTTTGTTCACTTGCACGACTTGTGCGTGCAAATGCATTAGTTGGAATTGAAAACATTGCACTAGAACATGAACGAGATCTCACCAACAGTGCCAATGAGCGTGTTATTTTTGCAGAGAGTTTTATTGCAACTGATTACATGGCACTTGAACTTACCAAGATCCTAAAAGGCCTTGTCTTCTATCCACAAAATATCAAAAAGAATCTTGAACTCACTAACGGACTTGTGATGGCCGAGCGCGTAATGATCTATCTTGTTGATAGCGCTAAGATGGGACGGCAGGAGGCCCATGAACATGTTCGTTCGCTATCACAAAAAGCATTCGAAAATAAGAGCCATCTAAAGGATGTCATGGTGGAAAGCAAAACCTTAAGCCAAAAAGAGGCAGATGAACTTTTTGATTATTCCACTTATATTGGTCAGGCAAAGAAAATTGTTGAAGAAGCTGTAAAATAAAATTTCATAAAAATCAAAAACTACTTAATGTTAATTTCGTGTTATTTTTCGTGTTATTTATAGTGTTAAAATCAGTTTATATAGTCTTCCATAACAAAATCAAACATGGTTCTTACATCTACTCAGCGCTATCTTGCACGTTACACTCGTACCGGTCCAAGTCCAAAGGAACTTTTTCGTTATCAAAGCAAAAGCTATTTTGTTCAGGAAGGATATCTTGCTAGATTTTTTGGGCAGGAAATTCTTATTGTTGGTAAAATTCTAGATCAATATCCAGCAAATAAACTTAAAGATGCAAAAGCCAAAGCAGCAGAAACTGGTAGTCGACTACATATTGCCACAGTTACACCATTTGTTTGTATCATCTTTGGTGCTACTATTCGTTCAATCTCAATAAATTCTATAGGTGCCCTAAAAGTGACTGCAATCTATGTCTATACACCTGCTCCTGGCCATGAAGAAAGTGGATTTGCTCCAAATGACCTTAGTTATACTAATGGAAACGGTAAGAAATAACCCGAACAATTACTTGCATAAAGTAAAATTGCCCAAATCTATCTCTTCGCTTCCGACTGACTAGCTTTTATATACCTTAGGGAATTAACATATGTAACGAGGTATAGATATGGCTACGAGCGCGAAAACTTATACGTTAGGTTCTATTGCAGTGGGAATTATCGGAGCACTTTTCGCATTTATAGGCGGTGGGAGCCCACTTTCGCTTCTCGGCGGTTTGCTTGCAGGATTAGGCTCGCTTTTCGGGGTACTTTTCTGGAAGTATGGCTATCTTCTTATTCCACTTATAACTGAGCGAACCAAGATCGTTATGATGAGTGATCTTGGCTATGAAATTCCACCTGGACAAGACGTTGTAGTAAAAAGTGCTAATGGAATTTTTTATGCATCATCATTTTTGGGAATAAAAATTTTCGAATCAGCTACTGAAAAATCTACTGAAGAAAATCTTACCTACAGTCAGTTTTTCGAGCGTGCAATTTCCAATATCAAATATGTAACAAAGGTTGCCTATCTCTTATATGTTGAAGATGTAGGTGAAAAAAGAAAGACTATAGAAACCAGGCGGGCAGAAGCCCAGCTTCGTCTTGCACGTGAACGTGACAAAGCACAGCCTGATGTGCTTAAAATAGATAAATACGAGCGTGATGTTAGTATCTGGGATAACCAGCTCACCCGACTTATAAAAGGGGTTAAGCCCATGGGAATTATTGCCTATGCCCAGACTACTGCTGTTGGCCTTAGTAAAGAGGCTGCAATTGCCAGTGTGCGCTCCCAGGGAAATGAGCTTCGTACCGTTCTTGCAAATGCACTTAATGTTGAAGTAGTAACTCTTACTGGAGATGAGATGCTAAAATGTTTCGAATGGGAAAAGTTCTTCCCTGCAACTCCACAAGAGCTTGAGGAAAGTGTGGTCTGATGGCAATCGGGGGCAAACTTCATCTTGTAAAGCTTTCAAATTCCTCGATATCCAAGAGGAATATCCTAGTCTATCCACCAGAGCCGCCCATGGAAGTTCTTTTCCCCGACCCTACTAATTCCATCTATGTTGGCAGGACAAAAATATTCAATGTCCCTTTCTATTGGACCTATGAAAATGTTGCAAATCCTCACATTGCAGTCTGCGGTATTTCAGGTTCTGGTAAGAGTTATTTTATCAAAACTTTCCTCCTTCGTGCAGCATTCACCTGGAACAGTAATGCCCTTATAATCGACTGGGCAGGTGAGTATCGTGACTGGGTGAAACAAACCGGGGGAAAGGTAGTTGCATTAGGTAAAGGATCTTACCTAAACCTTCTTGACCTTGGTGGTATGAAACCTTATGACCGTATAAAGCAGGTCATGCGTACACTAGAACTTCTTACTGATATCAATAACTACCCTGAACAAAGAAGACTTACCGAGCAGGCTATAGAAAAAGTCTATATAGAAGGCAAATTCCGTATGGATGCCAGGGAGCAGAAGGATGAACTTGGAAAGCCGCTTAATGCCCCTACCCTAAAGGATGTAGTAAGGACGCTTACTGAACAATCTCAGATTGGCTCTTACGAATTTCCTGCTGAATTGGAAAACGCTATTTATCGTCTAAAGCAATTTACAAAACCTGGTGAAGATTTCTTTGCACAGCAGAGTACTGTTAGGTTGGATGAACTTATTAGTTCCGGTCTTGTGGGACTTGACCTTGCTGGTCTTCCTGATGAAACTTCACGTGCACTTGCTGCACTTACAATACTACAATTCATTAAGGAGAAAATGCGCCTTGAAGGATGGTCAGATGTAAAAGGCCTGAGGCTGCTTATTGTTCTTGATGAAGCATGGAAAATTGGGAAAGAAGAAAATTCTGATGCAGTCATGATCGTTCGTGAAGGCCGAAAGTATAATTTTGCAATGATCATTGCTTCTCAGAACCCGACCGATATAAGCGAAGCAATATTCAGTAACGTGGGTACGACATTCATACTAAAAGTTAAATTCGAGCGCTTCCTTGATTACCTTCAGGGATCGCTTAACTTCAGTAATTTTATGCGAGATGAAATTAGCCGGCTTGGTGTCGGTCAATGTGCAGTAAATCTTTCACTCACCCTTCAAACCCCGTATCCATCAACCTTCCTTATCGATAAGATCGAAGGTGAGGAACCAAGCAAGGAATACTTCCTTGATTTGAGTGGGGTGTTGAGTGAAAAACAGCGGAGGGATGTTTCAGTGTCCAGGAGTGTTTCGTTCCTTAAGGAAGATTTCAGAAGAAAATTACGTCAGTTTGGATTGTCAGATGAGAAGACGGAAGAATTTACCAAGCTTTTCGAAAAAAGCAACCGTCGTATGGATGTGGTGTCATTTGTCATCCTGCTTGAACGTGATGGTATTGTAAGGCGCAATATCAGTGATTTCCTCAAGGATTCAGGTGTTGATGATATAACTATAATAAACATATTTGGTAAAGTTGACCTGAAGAAGAGCGGTGGCGTAGGCCGTGAAATAAGCCAAGTAGTACTTGAGGATTAAAGGTAATCTTATGAAGATCTGTATTTCTTGCGAAAAAGATATTGAAGGTAAAAATGCAGTACCTATCAAAGAGGATCGCATAATCCGTACCATACGCTCGATAAAAAAAATGCTTCGAATGGCTAAAATGAACGAACTATATGTTTGTGAGAGTTGCGTTCAAAAACACACCGAGCGCAGGAAGACTTTTGAAAAACACATGCTCTTTGGTAGTGTCTTTGCCGGTGTTGTTATAGTAATAATGGTTGGTGCAATGCTGTTTACGGGGAAACTAGATCTCTGGGCATTCCTCTCAGCATTTATTGTTGCTGGTGTCATTCTCTGCCTTCCAATATTCAAATATGCACCTGCAATTGATGGAAGTATTAATCCAGCTCAATCTGCAGAACCGCCTAAACCAAAAAAGACTCCAAAAAGAGTAATAAAGAAAAAAATGAGGTGAAATTATGGTTCTTCCCCTACCTAAACCGAACTCTCCAAAAACTGGAGCGACCCCGCTTAAAGAAGAAAGCCATCCTCCACAGGTGGATGGGTTTAATATTAAAGGTAAAGTCCTAAAGGGCAAACCTAAGGATCTTGCAGCAATACTTCGCTCGATCTCTTTTCTTGAAATAGCTCCTGAAAAAGATGTATTAAACATAATTTATGTTGAGAGCCGGGACATAGATAAAAACCCCTATCTATTTTCAATATTAAAAATAAAAGAGGATGAAATCCAGGTTCTTTATACCATTCCACCCGAAATAGGTCCGAAAAAACGCCGGGTGGATGTTATTCTCTATCTTCTTAACATCCTATCACTTATAGAAGCTTATTTCTCAGTTGATAACAAGATTCTCTATCAGCTTGTGGAAAATTCTATTAAGGATCTGTCCAGTTCGGTTACAATGGACTACACCAAGCTATACACCTCTTTCGATTCAATGAAAAAGGAGATCGATGACTATAAGAAAAAAGTTGATAGGTTTACCGAGCAGGCACAAGCCCTGTCATCCCAAAACTATGAACTCAAGACTCATAACGATGAAATGCGTCTGCGTATTCAGGAACTTGAAGGGCTTTCTGATGAGGCACTTAAATCAAAGCTTCAGGAGTGGGTAGCAGAACACAATGGCTCAATAAACCTATCTGAATTTACAAAAGTCTACAAGCTATCCGATGCTCGGGTAGAAGAGATATTGAATAGGTTAGTTAGTGAAGGTTATTTGGAAATAGTCCAATGAAAGGGAATCACAGGTTCCCTTTCTAACCCTCCTCGTGTTGGGGTGTTTTGATGGTTGATCTGGGTATAAAAATAAAGAAAAAAATCTACAATTTCGAGCTGAAGAAAAAATACCAGCCATTACGCCACTTCAAGGTAAAGGAACGCCCGCCAATTCAAATAATAAAAGATCAGATTCACAAATTGTTTTCGCCCAAAAAAGTAGAAAAGAAAAAAACTACTCAGCAAACCGCTCCTCAAAAAGGCGGCTTTAACTTTGTGGTTTTTGGAGCCTTCATACTTATTGCCCTTATCATAGTTGCCATTGGCTGGCTTTACCTTACC
The DNA here is from genome assembly GCA_023248035.1 of Microcaldota archaeon. Lineage (GTDB taxonomy): Archaea > Micrarchaeota > Micrarchaeia > Anstonellales > Bilamarchaeaceae > Bilamarchaeum. The sequence continues at coordinate 15,203 of JAHFFJ010000013.1, read as the reverse complement.
ACTTCTGTTTTCCAGTCTGGTGCAAATGTTTTCCAGCCGCAATTTGAAAAACCATCTATCCAAAACAATATCAAAGGCGGAGATTTAGTCACGTCTGGCAGTCGTAACGATCCAAAACACATTGCTGCGGTTTCTGTCCAATATAACACTACGAATTTGCAAAACTATACAGTGTCTCTTTCTACCTATAAAGACAAGATTCCATCTGAAGTTTTCGTACTACAAAGCGAGCGGTTTGAGGCAACAACCTACCCAGATTTCATAAGAACACTCCGATCCAATCTCGGAAAGCGTAAAATTATAGTAAACGAGATCTCTATGAAACAACTAGAGACTCTGCCTCAAGGAGCAATAGTGTTGGTTTCTAGCGGAGCTATACCGAAAGAAATACTTGGTTTTGATAGTACCCTTTCCATGAACAAGCTTGCTGATCGCGGTGTTGTGGTTATATATATGGGTCAGCCGTTCACCAAAATGCTAAATGGCACGCTGGTTTTTTCCACTCCTAAAGAAATAACAAGCACCTTACCTGTCAAATTTGATGAAAGTAGTCCTTTAGAGAGCAAGGATGGGTTCAATCTTTTCCAGCCGCTTTATCGTGTTAATAGTCTTGGGGGTTGGTCCAGCAGTATCGTATACGGTTCGGTGAGCATAGTAAAAAAAGGAAGTGGTGCGTTTATTTTCATACCCCAGACGCTTGATGGAGGCTGGAGAAGCAACTACACTAGTGCTGCTGATGACATCTCAAGAATAATATTTGAAACACCCTGGGCAGAACCTGATGGTCCACCTAAGGTATATGAATTTACGAATCAATCATCCTATTTTGGTTCCAGTTATTTTTTCACAAATCCATACGATCATCCCAATGTTACTGTGAAAGTAGAATTCGTTGGCTATTCCTCAACATCGATTTTCCCAATCCGGGAAACTTTATTTACCCGTTTTGAAACCAAGAGCCAAAACGGTCTTTTTATCGATCCTAGCGGGACAATTGTTGCAACAAATATTACCAACAAACCTGTTCGTATGAATGCTCAGCTTCACGAGTCTGCTGCAGCACAACCAAACATGTTCCTTATAATACTCGACAGCAATGGAACGGAAATAGAGAATTTCCCTCAGGGCAATGTAAATGTACAATCTGATCGTTCTTTTGATCTCCAGATTTTTGTTGATAAGGGTGAATACCTCGTTAAACTTATTGATGATGAAAGCAAAACCTATGCAGAAACCTATATGCAGGTTGTTTCTCCAGACTTTAAATATCAAGGAATTGATAACAAAAAACATTCCATCTACATATTCGATATCACCATGGCCGGGAGTCCATTCAAGCTTAACGATATAACAGTAAAAGTGGATAACGGGCAATTTGGGACCTACAAATTTAATGATGTGGACCGGATACTTGTTGATCTTGGCTCCTACACTGGGGGGGAAAGTCTTCCTACAGGCAAGCATAAATTTGAATTTACTGCAGGCGGACTTAAACTTTCAGTTCCAGTTGATCATACTCGTGCCCCTACCATATTCGAAAATCCGCTATTCTGGATAGTAATTATACTTACTGGGGGTATTGTTGGTGTTGGTATATTATTTGCCCGTCAGGAAAGCGTCTACTATTCTGTTGATATTCCTGATTTCCCCCCAATTGCAAGAACAAAAATCCCACTTTCAGTTGATGTTGTCGTGAGCGTTTTCCAGAAAGTCAATGAAAATTATCGCTGGCAGAATACCCCTCTTACAACTTCTGAAATAAAGAACGGATTTAAAGATATTTTCTATCAGGGAAAGCCAATCTACATTACAGACTACAATGTGGAATATCTTCTTGAAGACATGGAAAAGAAAAATCTGGTCAAGGAATCTCTTACCTATTACGGTCTTAGTGCTTGGGAAAACAAATCCAAGCGCACAATAGAATATCTAGCACTTATGCGCAGGCTACGTGATATCTGCGTCAATAATGCAATTCCATTCACCTCAATTGGTGAATCAAATGAAGCTGATAGTATTATCACCGTAGTTGGTCAGCAGATGTCTATACATTTCTATGAAAGAACACTAAACCTAAAGTCATTACTAGAAAAACTCCTTCCTAATCTCGGGCATGGCATTTCAATAATACTATTCAAAAACATTGCAGAAAAGCAGCACTTCGAGTCCCTAATAAACTCCTCACCATCAATAGCACCACTTATTGTGAAGATGGAAGCTGAAACAAATTCCCTTCTTTTCCTTACTACTGAGGAACTCGAAAAAATGCTTCTAGAATTTAAGTCGATGTAGGTTGTTGGGATATATTTAACTCTTGAAAATTTATAAAAAAAACCTCTAAATAGAAAATAAGAGTAGAAAAATTATTTTTTCTGGTAGAGTTCGGTCATTCTTTTCTCATCTGCATACTCCAATAATCTCTCACAGTTTCCGCAGCGGAATTGGGTATTTGATGCTGATTCAAAATTAGTTATACTTGATGCGCCACATGAAGGGCAGAAATAATATTCCACTCCGCCTTCCAAGACTGCGCCTTTATTTAGTTGACGTTCGGCCCACATTTCCATTCGCTGATGGTTAAGTGTCCAGCTATAAGAATACCAGCCTGTTTCGCTGTCCTTTTCTCTTATATAGTTAACCAAGCCTTCATTATGAAGCTTGTTTAAAGTTGCTCTAACATCACTAATTTTTATCTTCAATTTTTTGGCTAAATCATCATCACTATGGTTACCATAAAAGTTCTTTACTATGGCAAGTGCATTTTCACCGCCCATATCTATCAAACTTTGTCTTACTTCTGAATCGCTCAATATACTTGAAACGAGCTTGGTGAACTTTTTTTCTTCATCACTTACGACTGGTTTTTCAATCTTAATCTTTTCAATCTTTTGAACTTTAGTTTTTTGTACCTTAACCTTTTGGATCTTCACTGATGCCTTTTTCTTTATTATTTTTTTAGTGCTTTTAGGAGTTTTTCTTTTAGATACCAATTTATCACCCACAACAAACCTATATTAGCTCCTTTTTTCTATTTAAATGTTTGTGTTTTTGGGTTGTTTCGTCCTAAATTACAAAAACTACCTTTCCGCTATTAATTCTGGTTTTCTCTAATTAGTCTCTCGTATATATCCCAGGTGTGTTTTATGCTCTTCTCTATGGAGTACTCTTTAGCTGTTTTTTTTGCTTCTTTAGCCATTTTTTTCCTAAGGGGCTCATTTTTGAGTAATTTTTCCATTGCATCTGCCAGTTCTCCGACACTCCCTGGCTGAACCAAAAGCCCACTTCCACTTTTTATTACCTCATTTGCCCCAAATTTAGCTACCCCTATCACGGGCAAGCCCATATGCATGGCCTCTACAAAAGTGAGGCCAAAGGTTTCACTATCTGATGCTGAGGCGAAAATTGTACCGCAGCTATAAGCTGCCCCAATATTCTTTACAAAATCCGTGAATACCACGTTTTTTATCCCCATCTTTGCTGCAAGCTCTCTGAAATTTTTAACATATGGTCCGCCACCTGCAATAACCAAAAAACGATCTTTTTGTTCTATAAGCCTAAATGCTTCAAGAAGATACTCAATTCTTTTTTCAAAACTTATCCGTCCTAAATAAAGTATTACCTTTTTACCGCTTGGTATCTTATGTGATTTCAGAAAATTATCTCGTTCTATTTTACTGGCTCTCACCCGGCTTAGGTCAACACCATTTGGCAAATAGACTACATTATGTAGGCCATAACCTTCCAACTCTCTAACGAGCTCCTTTGAAGGAGCGGTTACAATGTCTGCTTTTTTGAAAGTATGTTTTATGATTTTTTTGACTGTATATCCGCTTATTCCACCTAAGACTTTTGGTAGTTTTCCATTAAACAAATGGGGGAAGTAATCTGGAAAATGAGTGTGGTAGGTTATCACGATCGGTATTTTCCGTTTCCTTCCGGCTATTATTCCCTGAAGCCCCAAATTTACAGGTGCATGTATGTGTATTATGTCGGGTTTTTCTTCCTTTAAGATGTTATTTATTCGTGCATAATCGACAAAAGCCATGCGATAGCCTTCATAAAAGGGAAATGGCGCAGAAGGTATCCAATGTATTCTGAAATTTGGTCCTACATCCTCGCTATGAAACTTACCTTCTCCTGGTGCAAAAAGTACTATGCTATTGTTTTTTGCCAGCATCCTTAATGAATCGAACAGATAGGTTACAACCCCATTAACCTGAGGTAAGTACGTATCGGTAAAGACCGCTATCTTTCTGCCCATGACTGGCTTTCTTTTAGCAGACTTAAAAGGATTGGCTTCCACCTTGTCTAATTCTTATCGATTTTGTTTATGAAGTCATTTATGTCAACATCACTTTTGGTTACATTTTTTGGTATCGCCGCCATCATACAACTATCCGTTTTACTTAGATTCTGTATATTTTGGCAATAACTATCATTTTTGTATGCACCTGCAAGTTCGACGTAACAATCATCCTTGAAAGAAAGATCTACTACCTGGTTGCATATGCTTTGGTCTTTTATTAGAGGTACTAGAGAAACTAGACAGCGATCTTTTCTTGGCCCGGTAAGTTCACAAAGATCCTTCCTGCGGTAGTCAATTGCCATGTCAGCTATGCACTTATCCTGGTCATCGCCTTCTTTGTTTACGTAGCAGTCAACTAAACGAACCTGCTGCTTTCTCTCTTTGAAAAGAAGATCGGCAGCATCTCCGCTCAAGTTCTGTGGAATCTTTACTACTCCTCCAGCTTTGAGATAACCAAGCTTGTAACTATAAGTGTGCGTTACATTACCTATCTTATAGGTAAATGATTTTTCATACAAAGTTCCGCTTTCATTATCAACACAGATTGTCCAGTCAAACACTTTTGGTGAGTTTGATCCAATGCTAAATCTTGCAGCTTCGGTAAGTGAGATGTTTGAAAGATCTAGTGTATATCCAACTTCCTGGCATTTTGATGATCCTATTGTCTTTTGGGTTACAGTTGGTTTGAATGTGATATAGTTATTCACTATAAGGTAGCTAAGGTCATTTCTATTTTTATCAATTAATTTGTCGCTTAATAATTTTGCCCTTAGAGAATCCATGTAATTTTGCACTTCCACATTTCCATATTCTTCTGAACATGCATCGTTGTCCAGATATTTTACGCATAATATGCTGCTATTCTCACTGAAATATGCGGTCTTAAAGGAAAGTGGATTTTCTACATTTACACTGCTAAGGTTTCCGTTTTTTACTATGATGTATTTGGTTTTGTACTCATCTGAAAATTCAGTGTAGGTATAAGTATATTCATTCATACCTTTCCCAAATTCCATTCCTTTTAGTGCTATCTTTTCTGCCGCAGTCTTATCTGGTGATGTGATTGGCGATATCGTTAATGCTACGTAAACTGCAATTCCTATCAATATGAGTGTTATTATGAGCAATTTCTGTCGATATTCCATTTTCATACCTCCTAAGACTAATTGTTCAGTAGTTTATAGCTAAGCCTATCATTATAAATCTTTTTTCGATTCTATATATGTTCTATAAAATTAATTTCTATAATAGATTTCTCTATAATAGAATCAATTTGATGAAAATATGTTTTAGAGGTTGATACTATGGGTTTTTGGGATTCCTTAATAGGTGATGAGAAATCAGAAGCTGCCCCGCCAAAGTCAACAAATCCATTTACTGTGTCGGTTTCGTTTGCTCCGCTTCGTCTTTCAGCTAAAAATAAGAGCTCGGTAAATCTCCTTGTTAAGGTGAAAAACATTTCCGGTTCTACCCAACTAGTATCTGTAGATACATTGCTTCCAAAGGATGCTATGATCGGTTTTGATCCAGCATGCATAAACAAAGCATCAGAGAAAAGATTGGGTGAGATTAAAGCTGGTGATTTTGTTGAAGTGCCAGTTACAATATGGTCAAATAGCCAGACAAAAGAGGCTAATTATCCCATTGAAGTAACTGTATACTCTCATTATATCGGCTATGAAAAAGTTCTAAGCTATATGAAAAAGACCACTTCTTTAAGGGCGGTCTGATGTGGTTCTTTTAATTTTCTAACACATTTTCAAGTTCATTTATGGTATTTGCTACCTTAATGCCCTTTTCAGTAAGTTTTACTATTCTCTTCTTACCCTTTGGTTCAATTGTAAGGAATCCTGCCTTTTCAAGTTTGCGTATCAGACCAGTTACGTAAACATATGTAGTATCACTGTTCTTGGCTATTTTGGAAAGGTGCCATTGTGTTTCATTATCTCTTAACAGTATCATTATGCGGCAGGGTTTAGGTCTTGCAAAAACTGAAAGCATGCCGTTATTTTAGCATGTTCCTTTTAAAACATGGCATTTTCGACGTTACAACGACGATAGCTTTATAAAATATACCCCGGTGATGTTCTTGCAATTATCAAAAGCTCCCAAAAGGAGCATTAAGAAGGTGACTAAATGGGACAAAAAGTTGGAAGTGAAAAAATCGGACGAGAGGATGGCTATCTGTATTTCGTAGGTAAAGACGGCTTTGTTTGGGCAGCTCCTATGAAACACAATAAGAAAGGTAAAAAGAAAAAAGTAGGTAGTGAAAAGATCAGCAAAGAAGGCGGATTCATGTACTATCTTGGAAAAGATGGTTATGTTTACAAGGCCAAATTGAAGAACTCCTGATTTTTTCTTATTTTCTTTTTTCTTCTTCTTTTCATTATCTTTTTAAATCAAATGCTACCTATACTTATCTTCAAGCTATACTACTTATGAGGTGAACATATGCGCGTAGTCATATCAGAATCTAGCGGAAAGAGTTACCAATTCGAACTTCCAAAAGATCGGGAAGCCAATCTTATTGGTAAAAAAATTGGCGAAGAAATTGACGGCAACCTTATTGGTGCAGCTGGTTATACAGTTACTTTAACTGGTGGCAGTGATAATAGTGGTTTCCCTATGAGAGAAGAAATTCACGGTTCTGCAAAGAAGATGGTTCTTTTAAGTGCTGGTGTAGGTTTCAAGACCAAAGATGGTGGTGCGAGAAAGCGAAGATATGTTCGTGGAAATACCTATTCAGTAGAAATAATCCAGGTGAACAGCCAGGTAAAAAACGCCGGCCCCACTCCACTCGACCAGCTTTTCCCTAAGGCTGAGAAAAAGGAGAATAAATAATGCAGGCTGATATGAATATTGGTATGCTTGGTCATGTCGACCATGGAAAAACTACTTTAACAAAAGCACTAACTGGAAAATGGACCGATACTCATAGTGAAGAAATCAAAAGAGGTATTTCTATTCGTCTAGGTTATGCTGATGCATATATCTATCAATGCCCAAAATGTCAAACTTTTCTTACCCAGCCAAACTGTGAGTGTGGTGGAAAACCAAAGCTCCTTCGAAAAGTGTCTCTGGTAGATGCACCTGGGCATGAAACATTAATGACAACGGTAATATCAGCAACCAGCATTCTGGATGGTGTGATATTTCTTATTGCTGCAAATGAACCTTGTCCCCAGCCACAAACAAACGAGCATCTTCTGGTTCTAAATTCCACTGGAATAAAAAATATCATAGTCGTACAAACAAAGATCGATTTAGTGAGCAAGGAAAAAGCAATAGAAAGCTACAAGCAAATCAAAACTTTCCTAAAAGGTTCAAATGCTGAAAATGCACCTATTATTCCCGTCTCTGCCAATTCCAATCTAAATGTTGATGCACTTTTGCGTGCAATAAATGATAACATGTCTCCCCCAAAGCACGATGAAACAGCCCAACTTAGGATGTATGCTTCCCGTTCATTTGATGTAAATCGTCCTGGAACAATAATAAACGAACTTAAGGGCGGAGTTCTTGGTGGTTCGATAGTTCAGGGTATTCTTAAGAAAGGCGATCAAATTGAAATCAAGCCTGGAATTACTCGAAAAGAAGGTGCCAAATCAACTACTGTTATCTGTACTGTACAGAGTCTTATGGAAGAAAGTGAATCGCTTGATGTTGCCCGCTCCGGCGGACTAATCGCAATTGCTACTACACTCGATCCTTCACTTACAAAATCCGATGCTCTTGTTGGCTCAGTTGTTGGTAGGAAGGGCGAAGTTCCTGATCCTGTAGATACTATAAGTGTGAAATACCAAATACTTGAACGCGCAGATATGCAGAACATGCCCCTTCGTGAGAATGAGCCTGTAGTTATAAACGTTCATACTTCTACTGGTGTTGGATTATTGGTTAAGCTTGCCAAAGGTATCGCTACAATAAAGATGAAAAAATCTACTGTAGTCTACAAGGATATGCATGTAGCAATCTCCCGCAAAATCGGTCAAAGATGGCGACTGAGTGCTTGGGGTAAGATTGTATAATAGGTTCATATAACGGAAGGTTAGAAAGAGAGGAAGGTTAGAAAGGAAACGTAGTTTCCTTTCAAAAGGAAGATCAAATAAAAAGGGAAGTTAAAAAGAAACCTACGGTTTCTTTTAGTTCAAATAAAAAGGAGGTTCAAAAGGAACCATTGGTTCCTTTTATGCTGGGGTCGCCTAGCTCGGTAGGGCGGCAGGTTGCTAGCGCCTTTTACAAAAAGGCGCTCCAAAAGTGGGGTGCTAAAGGCGTGCCAAAAACTTTTTGGAATGGAAAGACCGTTTTGGTCCACCTTTTCCTAAAAGGTGGGGACCTGTTGCGCGTAAGCGTTCGGGAGTTCAAATCTCCCCCCTAGCGTTTTCTATTAGTTTTGCAATAACTGGTCTATGGTTGCCTTGAATGTGCTATATGACTGAGCCCCACTTAATGGTACAGTATTTGTACCATCTCTTTTTGCCAATATGAAATATGGTGTTCCTGAAGCTCCAGCTGCTAAACCATCATTATAATCCTTGTTGATCTCATTAGCGTATTCTCCAGAATCAAGGCAACTATCAAATTTCTCCCTATCCAGACCAAGCTGTGTTGCCCACTGCTTAAGATCATTAACTGTGAAAATTACGGTTCCAGATCCAATTGTAGCCTGCTCTGCAAAAATTTTATCATGCATTTCCCAACCCTTATTCTGTACATCGGCACATTCAACTGCTTGAGCACCTTTTTCTGCACCTTGGTGAAACAAAAGTGGGAAATCTCTATAGACAAACTGTACCTTTCCGGTGTCTATATATTCTGTTTTCATTTTCGAAAAGCTATAGAGCCAAAACTTCCTGCAAAAAGGGCATTGGTAATCTGAGAATTCTATTACTACAACTGGTGCATTATCTGATCCTAATTTTATATCATCATCCATTAATTTGGCAATTTCTTTACCAATTTTAACCGGAGGCTGGTTAGTATTATTACTGACATTTCCATATGTATTTTCATGGTTGCCAGTCTGTCCGATTGCAAAAATTAAAAAACCCAAAAATACAAATGCCACTATTGCATATGGCAACAATTTTTTTGCATTATCCATGTTTCCCCCTCTTTAGTAGCTTATCTTGCTGAGTACCAAATCAAATGTTGTGTACGGGTATGCGCCAGCAACAAAGACAATGTACTGCTTATCGTTTTCATAGAGTGTAAGAGCGCCTCCTGATGATGCAACGGCACTTTGAATCACTGTTGCACCTATTTTTTCTTTTGGTACTATTATGTAAGAACCTGGTGTTCCCTGAACGCCATAAGTTTGGCCTTCTGCTTCATCGGCATTTATTTCTGCCAAATGATTCTGGTTCTCATAGCAACTTTTGAATTTAGCAGAATCTAAACCAAGCCCTGTGGCATAACCTTCTAAAGTCTGGGTAGGATCTGCCATCACACTCCATGTGTTTTGATTATCGAAAAGTTTATCATGCATTTCCCAGAACTTGTCCTGATCGTTTGCACATCTTGCTGCTATTGCACCTGGCATTGCATTGGGATGGAAACTTAATGGGAAATCCCTAAAGTAAATTTTTACCTTTCCGCTATTGACATAGTTCTTTTTTATCCCTGCTTCTGCTCCAAGATAAAGCTGACTACAAAACGGACATTGGTAATCTGAAAATTCAACCACTGCTACTTGTGCACTCTCTTTACCTAGTGCAGGCAGACTACCGAAATTTACACTAAAACCAGTAATATCATTCACTTGATCGTTCGTAATTTGTTCTTCGCTCTGAGTTTTTATTATTCCAAAACCCTGGGTAAAAATCGAGAGTACCAGTAATCCCACTAAAACAACTATGACTATCCCATAAAACGTATCCTTCCCTATCACTATTTTGTCATCAGCCACTATAATCCACCTTCCATATGTAAAGCTAATGTAACCTTAATGTAATAACTTTTATAAATACCGCTTCCATCTGTTATCTTGGTGGAAAAATGATTACTGAAATTTCCGATATTTTGAATATTCTCTACATAGTTGCTGGCCTGGGTTTCCTAAGCTCAGTAATTTTTGCACTAAAGCTTTATTTCGAAACCGACCGTGGCTGGTACTGGCTTTCACTATTGCTTTCTGCTTTCTTTTTTGCGATCTCACAGTGGACTACGATAATATTTCCAATTAGCATAGATAATTTTGAATTGCTTGCCGTGGTTCAAGAAACAACCAAAGTTTTTGCAGGTCTATTTTTTGCACTATCCTGTTTTGGTATCTATAAAACAATGAAAGAAATACGAAAGAGGGTAGAATGAAAACTATACTATTCTACTGGAGCAAAGGTTCGGATACCAGGCGAAAGCTAATTTCCATTATAGCCCAGTCTGAAAGGGAAGGCGATGCGTGCTACTTAACTGTCCTTTCAGACAAGCTTAAACTTAGTCATGTTGCGATAAAAAAACACATCGATCTTATGATCGATCAGGGTTATATAAGAATACTTAATCCAGGTGGGAAACCTGTTTATCTTGTTCTCACCGAAAAAGGTATTGGTGCACTTAAGGAATTCTCTTCCTAAAGCCAGGTTTAAGGCTCATCGAATAGTGAAAAAGCTAGAAGATCGTGGAGTAATTCATGTTCAAAAATACGGGAAGATAAATATGCTATGTATCGTGGAAGAATTGAAGGTAATATCATGAATTTTACAGAGAAGGTTTTCAAAGAATGCGCAAAAATACCAAAAGGCAAACTATCTACGTATTCCAGGATTGCCATGGCTATTGGTTCTCCACGTGCTTTTAGGGCGGTTGGTAATGCCCTAAACAAGAACCGATCAGATAAAGTTCCGTGCCATCGTGTAGTCTGCAGTTCTGGTAAAGTTGGCGGTTTTGTCTATGGCAAGTTCAAAAAAATTCAAATACTTAAAAATGAAGGCATAAAAATAAACGGAGATAAAGTAAAAAATCTGGAAAAAATTCTTTTCAAGTTTTAAAATTGTTCAGTTATCCCAATTTTAAGTGCGCTCATAATGCTCTCAGGACTAGGTCCTAGCCTTATTAGCGTTGTCTGTCCGCGTACTCCTTTGCCACTTGGTGTTGTTATGATCAGGCCAAGCATCTCCAAATCATTAATGTATTCCTTATACCATCGTGCGCTTCGTGGTCGTTTTCGTAACTTTTTACATGCCTTTTCATATTCCTCATAAACTTCACCCGAAAAGAGAAATCCGTTTTCTACTCCTTCTAGTCGTGAGTATTTGCTCCCGGTTTTAGAAAGGTTTGCAATTGAGTGCAAAACAATCTGGTGCATGTCGGGGAGGGTACTTATCGTCTCCATTGTCAGATCAAGTTCAACATTTTTCCTTGCAGCTTCAACATCCTCATCCAAGACCTTGTTGCGTCCTGCCTGCTGGACTATTTCACCAGCCTTATTGAGCAATTTTAGTGCGTATCTCGCATCCCCACTTTCCTGCGATGTTATGGCGGCAGTAAGATTTATTGCAGAAGGCTCTACTGTTCCCGAACTAAATCCTTCAATCACCCGCTGATCAAGTATCTTCTTTAACTGCTCTGCGGTATATGGTTGGAATATCATTTCCGTTTCATATAAACTGCTTCTGCTGCGAGGGTCAAGGGAATCCTTGAAGGAAAGTTTGTTCGAAATTCCGATTATGCTAACTCCTCCCTTTTTTATCTCATCATTAGACCTCGTTAATGTGTATACTAATTCGTCAAGATCCTTCACCATGTCCACTTCATCAAGTATTATGACTATCTGTTCGCCTCCTGATGCTATTTCAATCAATTTTTCATACAAAAAAGGAAGGCCAAAACCTGCCTTTTCCAATTCTGGCATATAAACTTTCAGTATCTTCTGGAATATCCTATACCGAGAATTATATATCCGGCAATTTACGTAGTGTATGCTTGCATTCTTGGCACTTTTTTGAAATTCTTCCATAACCTTCTTGGTGGTGCAAGTTTTTCCTGTTCCTGTTTTTCCGTATATTATCAGATTCCTGGGCTTTTGTGACTTAAGTGCGGGCGAAATTATTGAGCGAATTTCGTGCAATTGCTGTTCCCTAAATGGAAGGTCTTTTGGAACATAATGTGGCGATAAGACTGAAAGATCTTTAAAAATAGTTTTCTCTGAAAGTATCTTATCAAAACTCATACCATCCCTTAGCTTGGAAATCTTTTTAAGCTGGACTTCCACTAATCACTCTTTCCTACCTAAAAAAACAACATAAATTATTTTACTGTCTTTTCTTAACCTTCTTTTATGCTATACGTCCTCTAATTCCAACTACCTAAACAATTTACTCTCCGCAGTCGAGTTGGAGTGATTTTCGTGTTGTATTTTTTGTTGTATTTTTTATTTGTATCTTAGGTCATAGTTTTGTTTATTTTTTCGGTGGTAAGTTTGTATTTTTTTCAGCAGGTTTTGTATTTTTTAGTTGTTGTATTTTTATTCTAGTGAATTACTGGTGTAGCGTATTTTATGCTAGGCTTTCAATTAGCTTTTAAATATATTTCATTATCATACTTTTAGAAATCAACTTCTTAGGAGGCGAATTGAATGATTGTTGGTGAAAGAATACTAGAAATTAGCGGCAACAAGGTTCCAAAAGCCCAGATAAAGGGTCTTAGCATAAACATCTCTATCGAAGATGTCAAAATGGCTGAGGAGAATGTGGAAATTACCTATGTTTACACTGCGAATTACCAGGATGGAGCTGGTCAGCTTAAGCTTAAGGGAGTTCTTATGGCAAAAGAAGAAGCCAAACTCGCTAAAGAGGTAGTTGAAAGCTGGAAAAAAGCCAAGAAAATACCAGATGACTACGCAACTGTTGTTCTTAGTGCAGTTAACTACAGTGGAAGTGCAAATGGTACCCTTCTTGCTAGGGTATTGACTTTGACCGCACCATTAATGCCGCCAAAGATCCAGCTCTCAAAAACTGATCCTGATCCTAAGAAATAGTTGCGCTTCCTTTGAGTACAAAAAAAACTCCTAGCTGGCGTGACAAATCTTTTTCTTCTCCTTTTTTGAATGGCCCTACTGTTTCTTCCATTTCTATTGCTGGAGTATCCTCAAGAAATCTTACCTTCATCATTTCACTACTCTTTATTGTAGCATCCCTCCAGGGATTAAATGTATCAAGGTTTGATATAGCTCTTGCAACTAGGCCGGTTTCACCATGGATTGTATTTGGGACCCGTATGAGCTTGCTTAAGTCTTGTGTTACACCTGCATCGGTGTCTATTGCACTAACTGGTAAATTTTTTGCAACTGTACCCAGCCTCTCCTGAAGATCCTTTAAATTTAGTGTAGTCTTGCTCCAGTTTCCTTCATTTATCCCGCTTATGAAAAACTCTCGATCCTTTTCATTAGTGAATTTTCTTGAAAGGCTAGCTGGGTTTTTTGCAAGTACTTCTAATGTGGCACGTGCGAGTCTCCCACGATAACCTCCTTCATCCGGTCTTGGTCCAAGCAGTCTTTTTTTATCATCGAATGCAAAAAAGTCAAGGTAGTTTAGACCTTGACCCATAACGTAATCTACAAGTTCCCGCCTTTCTTCTCCACCTAGGGTGAGGAATGCGCGGTCCCGTACGTGAATGTGGTAGCCCCTGTTACCCGAAAAAACTGCTGCCACATCACTCATACTCACTCCAAAATCTCCCAATATAAAATCATTAAGCAGGCGTTTGGCTTCCTCCTTCACTTCATCTAGTTTTGGGTATGCTCCGTATTTTCCTTCTGCGTGTATATCAAGGTCAAAAACCAAATCTGCCCCTTTCCACTGTTTTTTCTGTATCGGTGTAGCGGCTGGAAAATCATAATAAGCAGTGGAATGCGATACAAACATCGGTGTGTTATTACAAAGATATCTTCTGAATTCTGAATTACTACCAAAACTAAGGTGGCGTGCATCTATTTTTTTTATGTTTCCAATTCCAAATTCCCGTTTTTCCACTCCAGGAATATCTATTGGTGCATTTTCGTAATAAGAGGAGAAAACCTTGATCACAAACTGCCTTTCAGAAGCGATCATTTTTTCACCTCCTTTTTTCTTTCATCGCTAAGAGTATGCCAGTTCATCGGATGCCCAATTCTACAGACTGCGCAACAAAGTCCGTATGTCATCACAGTTGCGCAAGAAGGCACATTATAGCCCTTCTTTTTTATGTGGGCTACCTGGTAAGATGTTACTTTCTCGTTAAAATCCGGAAGATCAGAATAAACTTTTATTATGTTATCTTCACTCATTCCAACTCCCAGGAGGTAAGTTGCAAGATACCATCTTGCGTGGTGTGGGAGGTTCTCATGCTTTTTAGCTTCTTCAAGAAGTTTCATTATACATGGCGGATGATCACCCGACTTTATAACAACCTTACTTTCGCTTTTTGGCATTTCCAAAAGCAGTTTGGCTCCCGCTGTTTTTACTATCTCTGGCGGGTCCTTTACAAGAGGTAAATTTTCATTATGTTTTTTTACTGCCTCTTCAATAAGGCGTCTTTTTTCACTTCCTTTTATTTCAACTTTCCCCCCAACTATCCTTCGATTTATCAATCGATATTCAAGGGCTCGGGGCGATGATTTAAGGTAATTTGGAATACTTATCGTCATCCGCCCATTCTCCTTTGCGCATAACACTGCGAATATCTCGCCTATTTTATCCACTAGATCTTCGTTTTCACGATCAAGATAACCACGAACAATTTTTGATTCATTAACTGCAAAGCGGTTTGTAAGAAAATTATTGTGCAGAAAACCGAGTATCATTCTTGCAGCTGCAAAAGATGCGATATCATCCTTCTTTTCATTTTCATGCAAAAGCATTTTCGCACTGCTATCTCCGGTTATCGCCTTTTTTATCCTGATTAGTGCAAGTTCTACTAT
>JAHFFJ010000048.1 GCA_023248035.1 Microcaldota archaeon | reverse complement strand
GAAAGGTATCATGAGCCAAAGATTCTGAAGATGATACTCCTCACGAACTTTCTTTATCGCTTCTAATTCCATTTTGAAAAGGTCAGGTTCACGGATATAACGTGATGCTCCACGATAACCCATCATAGGATTCTCTTCATGTGGTTCGTATTTGTCACCACCTTCGAGATTTCGATATTCATTTGTTTTGAAATCAGTTGCCCGATAGACAACTGGCCGTGGATAAAATGCAGCTGCAAATCTTCTAAGGTCATTTGCAAGCCGGTCTACAAATTCTTGTCTCCTCCCATCTTCCATCATTTTCCTTGGATGCTGGCCAATTTCTGCAATCATAAATTCTGCCCTAAGCAGGCCAATTCCATCTGCTGGAAGTTTTGCTACTTTTTCGCACTGATCCACATCGGCAAGATTGACATAAATCTTAGTTCCAGTAATTGGGGCGGCACTTGCAACCACCCCGCCTTCGCCTTGCTTGGAAGCTGCCACTTCGGGTGCAGATATCAAACCTTCATAGACAATACCATGACTTCCATCCACACTAACTTCCATATCGTCCTTGAGTATAGTTGTAGCGTTTCCAGAACCAACAATGCAAGGTACGCCTAACTCTCTGCTGACTATAGCAGCATGGCTTGTCATACCTCCAGTATCAGTTACAATCGCAGCTGCCTTTTTCATTGCAGGGACAAAGTCTGGTGTAGTCATTTCGGTAACTAATATGTCACCTTTACTCATGTTCTTTATCTCCTTTTGACTTCGTATTATCTTCACCTTGCCCATTCCAACTCCTGGAGATGAACCAAGCCCGCGAAGAATGATTTTTGCATGAGCTATATTTACTTGATTTGTTTCAACTGGCATACCTTTTCCCTCCTTTACAAGTTCTCCGCCCGTGCCTTTTTCCAGTCCGGACTTATCGCTAAGTGTAGTTATTGGTCGTGACTGGACAATGTATAAATTGTCCTTATCGAAACCATACTCAATATCCTGTGGGTATCCATAATGTTGCTCTATCTTCCTGCAAATTTTAGCAAGATCCTTTATCTCAAGATCAGATAATTTCTGCCTTCCTTGAGCCTCATCTCTGATGTCCACTCTTTTATTTTTTCCATCTACCTTTATGAGCATCCATGTTTGTTTTGCAATAGTTTTGTCTAGTATTTTATACTCCTTCTTATCCACACGATAGGTGTCTGGAGTTACCTGGCCGCTAACTACTACTTCACCAAGGCCATAGGCTGTTTCAATTGACATTATCTCCGGATCCTGATAAAGCGGATCCACAGTGAAAACTACACCTGCTTTCTCGCTTTGCACCATCATCTGTACCACTGCTGCAAGGCCCACTTTCATATGTTCAAATTTATTTTCCACACGATAAAAAATCGCTCTCGATTCGAAAAGCGATGCCCAGCAGTCTTTTAC
This sequence comes from Microcaldota archaeon, assembly GCA_023248035.1. Classification (GTDB taxonomy): domain Archaea; phylum Micrarchaeota; class Micrarchaeia; order Anstonellales; family Bilamarchaeaceae; genus Bilamarchaeum. The sequence continues at coordinate 6,001 of JAHFFJ010000048.1, read as the reverse complement.
TGCGTTCACCACTTCTTCTGCTCCAAATACATTAAGATAAGTAGATTGCTGACCTGCAAAGCTTGCAGTTGGGAGATCTTCTGCAGTGGCACTGCTTCTTACTGCAACATAAACTTGTTTCCCCACCATCTCATTAAGCTGCTTATAATTGCTGATTATCTCATTATGCACATCCGGAGGCATGGTTCCACTGACAATCATTTCCTTGATCTTCTCGGATGCGTTCATTAGAGCATCATTGTCATTAACATCAAGATTTCGAAGAATCCGCTCAACGGGTTCCTTAAGTCCATTTGCTTCCAAATGTTTGTAATAAGAACCTGCAGTGACTACAAAACCATTTGGTATGGGGAATGCGTTTTGGTACATTTCACCCAAATTTGCCCCTTTTCCTCCTGCTTCCGCCAAGTTTTTTTTGCTAAGTTCCTTGAACCACATTACATTTTTCATTTGAAAACCCTCCACATAATTCTTAGAGGGGTTTTCGATCCCCATCCATATGCTGTCGTAAATCCCATTTGAAAACCCCGCGCTTTTTAGGAAAAAGCGCCCAAAAACTTTTCGTTGAAAACCTCTTCGAGGTTTTGTAAAGAATTATCTAGAATATCATATATTGTTTATAAAGTATTCGCGCACTTTAGTAATATTTTACGATATCCAGTTATATTAAAAGAACAAGCAAGTTTTGATCAGATCGCGACAGGGTGTGTTCACACCTAAAACTTTGACAGTTGTCTAATTTTTTTAGTGCAAATTTATAAAGAGAAAAAGCCCAACTACATTTACCCAGTTTTTGGGTGCCGGCTACAACGGTTCTGACTGCGGGCATATTCCCTTACCGGGCTCGCCCCGTCACCGCATGCCGGTGAAGTAAATCTCCGTATCATCCTTTTAAAAAATCCAAAGCTGCTAAAAGATGGTCGCACCCTCGGGGTTGGTCTGGACTTGCGAGAGTCATATAGATATAATTAAAAATTACTTAAGGAATAACTTATTAGGTGAAATAATGAATGAAAATGAAACTTTAAATGCCATTTACCAAGAGTTAAAATATATACATAAAAAAGTGGATAAACTAGAGACCATCATGGTTCCTGTAGAAAAAATGACTAAAGAAGATAAGAACGACTTAGATGAAGCCATAAAAGAGTACAGAACTGGCAACACAGTAAAGTTCAGGGACATCAAAAAGGATTAAAATGTATACTATAAGGCTGACTCGTAAAGCTCAAAGGAGTTATGATTCTCTTTTTCCAGTCTATTATAGGCCGAAAGTTAATGAGCTGCTTATTGTTTTGGAAAACAATGTTCGACCTGCAAGGATATATGATTTAGTTCAATTAGCTGAGAACACATATAGAATAAGATTGGGCAGGGTAAGAATTCAATACAATATTTTTGATGACGACAAAGTCGTTTTAGTTTACAAAATCGAATTACGTGATGATTCTACTTATAAAAAATAACGGAATTGTCTAATTTTTTTAGTGCAAATTTATAAAGAGAAAAAGCCCAACTACATTTACCCAGTTTTTGGGTGCCGGCTACAACGGTTCTGACTGCGGGCATATTCCCTTACCGGGCTCGCCCCGTCACCGCATGCCGGTGAAGTAAATTTTCTCTATTTTATGCCTATTATTTAGTTATAATTTCTGTTAAAACAAGCTTTATAATATCTATTGTGTAAAACGATCTTATATGTCTTCATTTACTCTAGCCAGATTAGGTATCTTTGATCCTAATGGAGATAGGAGAAGAGTACTTTGTTCACCACTCACCGAACCTCCTCGACATTTTGGTGCTAATGTAATTTTTTTCCCTTGTGGAAAAAACACTCTGGACGCTCTAAGTGGTCTTAGTAAGGAAGATCTTGCATTAAGGAAAGAGTCTTTTGCTATAGCAAAAAGAGAGATGTATACACATATCTATCAAGGTTTATGCTCTCTTATGCTTGCTATTTTGAATATCGATAATGTAAGAAGAATAAATGCTGCTACTGCTATTGCAGAAGCTGGTTATACTGAATATCAGGTTAATTTAGAAAGAATAGAACTAAAATACAGGGAACATTCCAGGAACACTGAATTTGAAGAAGCCGTTAAAAAAGCTCAAACTATAAGAGACAAATCCAATGATCTTATCCAAAGACTTTTGGATTTACCTGATGATCTTTCACTTTGCAGAGTCCTTGCGGCTGAGTGCAAATCATTTTTAGATTTAATTTCTGATCTTGGAACAAGATATGTTGATTCAAAAGAACTCCTTGCAAATCGTCCAAATTTTACTGTTGACATAAGCACAACTAGGTATAGCTTAAATCTCGATAGTCTAATTCAAATTTTAAGCGAAGGTCATCTTGGTGCATCAAGTATAGACGACCTTAGAATACATGAAACCTCTATTGCAGATGTAGAAATAAGACTAGAACCAAGCTCTCGTTCATCAACATTTTTTGGGCCATTTATTCCAGCTAATGTGCCTTATGAAATCGATCCTGTTGGATTTTACGTTCGGCCAAAAAAAGAATCTACTTATTTTGCTACTCTTTTCCAAAGTCTTGAAGATGGTTTAAGAAGAAAATTTGAAGTAACCCAAGAAACAGCTCAAGATGGTAGATCTATCCATGTGTTCTGTCCAAATCTCGAAAAACTTGGCGTTCAAGTGAATAGCGATCTAGTAGTTTAAAACTATGCGATTGGGGTCTTTTTTCGTAGTGCAGCCGGCGGAAGCGGAGGTGGCACACCTCTCGGTCGTTCTTTAGCTACCTCAATAGCAGTCATCCCATTCAGTTTTGTCATCGCTGCTTCCCTTACTGGTTCCAGATTTTCAGCATTTGACCAAATCCTCATCAGACCAGCCTGCTCCCCCTCCCCCTCAACAAGTTTAAGGCCAGCAGCAACCCGAACCGCATTGTAGTGATAAGTCGGAACCATATCGTATTGAGTTTTATTGTTCATAATTTCAAGAAGCTGCCTTACATCTGCAAAACCGACCAACTTTAATCCGGCAGCGATTCGCGATTCTTTCCTTGGATCGGCATCATTACCAATTTTTGATTCTTTTGTACCTGCAACACGTTCTGTAGCGTAATCAGTAAATATCGAGCTAGAACGTGAAAAATCAGACAATGACGGAGCATCTATTACTGTTGCGATTTGAGCAAATTTCAATCCTGCAATATTTAAGACGTAATCAGGATATCCTCCATTTGTTGCAAATCTAAAAAGAGTATTAGGGTCATTTTCTAATGCTACATATCTTTGAGCAGCAGCTAGTCTGAGATCTCTTTCGAATGGAAATCGCCATTCTGTTGCAACTATTGTTCTCAATCCCACTCTATCTGAAGACGCATTTATAGCCATCTGAACTAATCGAAGTTTATCTTCTTCTTTACCAGTTGTTCTCAAAAGTCCAACGACAGTTTCCCATAATCCCTGAGCAACACTCTGTGCTCTCGATGGTGGGGGCGGCGGTCTTTGTACTGGTGGGGGAGGTGTCCTTTCTGTTCTAGGTGGAGCTTGAGCCCGGGGTGGAGCTGGAGGTGACTGTTTTGCCGTTCTAGCTTCTGCATCGAACGATGTTCTTTTAATCGGATCTCCAAGAATTGCCCAAGCAGCGTTTATTTCTCGTAAGAAAACTACGGTTTCAGGTGATCCTGGATTTCTATCAGGATGATATTTCCCTACCAGAGCATGATATGCTTTTTTTATTTCATCATGTGTTGCTTGAGGATGAACTCCTAAAACTTCGTATGGACCCTGACTCATTATCTATCACCTACACGTGATTATATCTATAATAACATTTAAATATTGATAACAAAAATGGGAATGGGTTTTGAAATAAGGATTGCGTAATTAAAAATAGTGCATCTACGTGATAAAAAGTGACGACAATTTTGGTTTAGTTAATTTTTGTTCGCTTACGCTCACAAAAATGTCAAAACCAAGGAAATATTTATCTCTGGTTTTAATGAGAGAAGTCATACGTGTTACCATATACCCCGTGAGGAGTTTATGGATTAGGCCTTTAGTAACTGCAGGCTGAAAAGCTCGGTTTCCCTAGCTTCTTACACCTCAGTCCTATCAAACGGATCTGCTATCCGCGGCATATGCCTCCTCGTTTTAAGAGTCGCTTCGACCTTAGTTAAGCCCGCACCTTTTAGGAAAAGGTGCACCAAAACTGATCTGCTAATTTTTGCTTTCGCAAAAATGATTTACAGTGGTCAGCGAATTTTCCCGTAGGAAAATTAAACTGACCAAAACCAAAAATCCGAATGGATTTTTCAACAAACAGTTTTTTGATCAAACTTTTTTTTACAAAAAAGTTTGGGAATGCTTTCAGGTCTTATCGACGTGGCGCGTGGCTGCCCGGCAATGCAATTTACAACCGGTCGACTAGAGGCGCCGAGTCCCCGTTCCTCTCGTACTCAAGGACCCTTTCTCTCAAGAGGCAACACTTCCAGGAGATACTACCGTACTGTCTCGCGACGTACTGAACCCAGCTCATGTGGGACTTTAATGGATGAACAACCCAACCCTTGGCCGCTCTTATGCCACGCAAAGCGTGAAAAAGATGGCTTATCGTGTCTACACGGCCAGGATGTCCCAAGCCGACAGCGATGTACCAAACCGCGGGGTCGATATGTACGCGAGTAGTTCTATTGATTATTGAAACGACAGAACTACATCGCAGTGTACTCTCACCCGCGACGAGCCTGTTACCTCCAGGGTAGCTTGTCTGACAGCTTGAATCCTCATCAAAGGGATTTCAAGGTTCGTTATACCCGACTTTCGTCTCTGCATTCTACGCTTTTAAGAATACAGTCAGCCCAGCATTTGTTATTAACCCTCTACTTCCGATTTCTGACCGGAATGAGCTGAACATTGGGCGCCCTTGTTTCCTTATCGAGGGCGTACCGCCCCAGCCAAACTATCCACCTGACGCTGTTCCCTTGCGGGTAAGCAATACAAAATCTACTAAGTGGTGTAACACTTTCGCCTATCTGCACCCCGGGAGGTGCAGCATAACGGCTCCCACTTACTCTTGGTAGTAAACTTCGTACTACAACATCAGGCTATAGTAAAGCTCCATGGAGTCTTCGTTTCCCTCTGGAAGATACCGGCATCTTCACCGGTCAGTGATTTCACCAGGTCCTAAGTAGGGACAGTGGGAGTGACGTTACGTCATTCATGCAAGCCGCCAATTAAGCGGCGAGGTATTACGCTACCTTAAGCAATCGGTTCCCGTATTACTACGAGGATTGGACTATATCATCAGCTTTCGGATTTCTCATCCGTTACGGCTGTCTCGCGTGTAGTCTCTGAGGATCCCTTTATACTATTTAATACATCATCAATCTGATATCGTCTTTGCTTCCCATCCATATTCATTTGGAAAGCCAGCTTCATCAGTTCTTTGAATGCTTCCAGCTTTGTATGCTCTTTCCTTTCCAAACCTTCGACAATTCTCCTGAAAAGATCGAAATCCGTTTTCTTGACCAATAATTGATATCGATCAAAGAATGGAATTATCTTCTCATTCAACTGCCTTCGGTTGTCTACAAGAAATTGCAATGTTTCTGGTTGTCCCGGTTTCTCTATGATCCGTCCGCAGTTCATGGTCTTTTGAACTAATTCTAGTACATTCCGACTTTTCTCATGTTGTGTTACATGAAAAACCGGATCCAGAACCCATCCAAACCGCGTCGTATCTTGTTTCTTAAGAGAAACATTGAAACAACCTTCTCCATCTACAAAGCCAAGGATATAGTATTTGAGGTATCTTTCCTTTGAGAGTTTACTTAACTCCATGGATACCACCTCCTTGGTTTCCTGCTGATTGCCCTCATCGCCAAACGGAATTTTCCCATACTATGGATCCGTGGCATCTGGGTTTCCAGCATATAGCGAGATTTATTGCGACCCCCCTTATGTTGAGGGTCAGAGTTACCCCCGCTCTTTACCAGCCCTTCTTTCGGTTGAACCCGACGTTCAGGTAC
>JAHFFJ010000012.1 GCA_023248035.1 Microcaldota archaeon | reverse complement strand
CTTTTATGGCTAACATGACTGGGAGTGGGGGGTTGAGGTTTGAAACTGAGGGACCTGTTTCACCCAGAACCACTACAGAAATTGCAACGGCTCGTGGCCCTAGCTCAAAGGCTGTTTTTAGAATTGCAGGAGAAACCGGTGCACTTGAAGCTTTAGGAGATGAATCCGAGGGTGTTGCTAAGAGACAAATATTATAGTTACTACCTTGAAAACGTGAGAACAAGATGTTACAAAAATAGACACGATCTTGAACCATAACAAGGAATAAAAAGATGTCTACTTAAGTATCTCCTAGTATGCAGAGCCAAGGATCTACTTAGAATCATTCCATGATTGTTTCTGAATGCTGTAGAGAGATGGTTTTGTGTATTTAGGGGCCGTGAGGTAACCTGGTATCCTGCAAGCTTGGGGTGCTTGTTATCTGAGTCGCATTGGAAAAAAGGTGCGCCAAAAACTCATAGATAGTTTTTTGCGTGCTTGTCTCTTGAAATGAAATATCGTTTCAATGGATTTACTAAAAAGTGCGCAGAAATTCAATCTTTAACTACAAACACCTGCGGTTAAAGAGAATATATCTCAGCGGCCCCATTTGCCCTTTTTGGAAAAAGGGCACAAAACCGGGTGTTCAAAAACCTTTTAGGGTTTTTAACGAGTGATTTTTCCCAACGGGAAAAATTAGCAACCGTGTTTTGGGGTGCCTTTTTTGAAAAGGCACAACAGGAGGATTGAGAAAATGGATGAAAAAACTGGTATGCCAGTAAAACAAGAAGCTTTTCTTGAAGCTGGAGTACATATAGGAACAAAAATTAGGACAAACGACATGCGTGACTATATCTTCAAACGAAGAGACGACGGGTTATATATCCTCGATTTGCGCAAAAGTGCAGAAAAACTTATGCAAGCAGCAAAAGTCATAGCACGATATAAGCCTGAAGAGGTTAGCGTAGTTGCTTCACGAGTTTATTCCAGTAATCCTGCAAGCCGATTTGCAGAACTAACCGGTGTCAACCTCCTAAGAGGAAGATTTGTACCTGGTACAATGACTAACATGAATGTAAAAACATTTATGGAACCCAAAATAATACTGGTATGTGACCCTAAGGGAGAACATGAAGCTCTTGTTGAAAGTGCCAAAAATGGAGTTCCGGTAATTGGACTATGTGATACTGATAATGAAACAAAGTTCATTGATCTTATAATCCCGATAAATAACAAGGGAAAACGATCACTGGCACTTATATTCTACATACTCTCGAGGGAGATTATGATGGCTCAGGGTAAGATAAAATCTTATGATGAATTTACTCATGACATCGGCTATTTCGAGCAGTTGATAGAAGAGAAGAAGCCTGAAGAGGCTTCACAGCAAGCAGTAGAGGAAGTTAAAGAACAAAAGGAAGAGGCGTCTACCCCAATCGAAGCACCTCCAAAAAAGCCAAGGAAGAAGAAGGAAGAGGAGTCGGTTGAGAAAAAGGTACAAGAATCTGCTGAAACGAAGGAAGAACCTGCAGATAAGAACGAGAAGACAGAGACTTAGGATAACACAGAATAATTTTCCATTCTTTTTACTTTATTTTTTTAAGTATTTTTACGATCTAGTTTTAGACCCAATTTCTATTTAGTCTCGCTCTTATTTACACTATAAGCAAGATGACAGGTTTGCTTTGCGTAATCCTTTGGACTAAGGTCGCAGATGGATTCGTTATTGTAGATCTTTGCAGATTCACTATAGCACTTGTTCATCCAGTCAAAATTAAGAATGTCCTTACAGTACTGCCAGTTAAGATTCTGGCTTGAATATATTATTGCCCCCTGGTAGCAAGTGGAGCGTGTGGATGGTGTTTCTATAAGATTACAGGCTGCAGGATTACCGTATTTCTTTGCGTATTCAAAAGCGCATTGGTAGAGATGAGTAGTTGCAAGCTTATCTATTGCGTCGCAACCGGCAAGATCGCCACTTAGTAGAGAGTAGTTAGTGTAGCAGTTCCAGCGATCGTTAATCTGGAAAATGTTACAGATTGATAACTCTTTTCTTTTGGCAGCGAAAAATGAATAGCAACTCAGAGCATAGGAGGTAGCGGGATTTATTTCGGTACAAGTTAGATAATCATCGCTATAGACTGCATAAAGCTGGTAGCAGTAGTCCCTCTCGGAGGGTTTGGAGAGTTGATAACATTTGTCAGTAGCTTTTATTGATGAGATGCAGGCTTTCGAAACTGCATTCTGAGAAATAAGGTTGCAGATTTCTGAGTCTTTCTTTGTAAGACTGTAGTTTAAGAGGCAGTTATTGTCTGATAGACAATTGGAAGGATCATTTGTGTTGAGTGCCTTGCACAGCGGTTTGTTTGTTGACTGGTCACATGGATCGATTGCCAATCTGCACTCTTCCTTACCATCCGATAGAAGATTACATAGTTCCATGTTGCCATCAGCTACTGCAAATAAAGTTACGCATGAATTTCTTTTTGTTTCGTTTGAAACAAGCTTGCATGCTTCAAATGATGAGTTTGAGATTTCTTCGTAGCACGACTCGGTAGTAGATGGTTTAGATAAATTTTGGCAAGCTAGATAGTCATTAGTGTTTACAGCCAGTTTATAGAAACAAGCATCATCGCATATTTCGATTACATTACTGGTATTGACAACATTAGTCTCATTTTCAATTTGACCCACCCCATCTGGAGTGGGTTTTGGAGTCATAAAAAAAATCAGAACAGCCCCGATCACAACTATAACGATTAATAGTAAGCCAATAGTGAGCATAGTGTTCTTTTTATCACCATTAGAGGGTGTAAAACGATAGGGTTTCTCGCTAGCCATGGGAGTATGAGGAAGATAAAGTTTAAAAAAGGAGATTCAAAAAAAAGGAGGATAAAAAGGAACCTTGGTTCCTTTTAAAGGAAGATTAGAAAGGAAACGTAGGTTTCTTTTAGTTCAAATAAAAAAGAGATTCAAAAAGAACCTTGGTTCTTTTCATTAAAAACTCGCTATCAGATCGAGCGAAGAGATGCAGCAAAATCTTTCATTAGTGAAGAATATTCGGAAGCTTCTGATAATTCTAAAAGTGCAGCTGCAAGAGCAGGTCTAAAACTTGCTGGTGTCCCATCACGAATTCGATCGCGCATTGTAAAAAATGAATTCCTATCCAATTCTGCCATTTCTAATGCTATCTCTTCAGCAATAGTTTTTGGGCTAAGTGCAATAGCAACACAGAGATGCGTTTCACGAACTCCTTTGGAAATTGTAGCTAGTTCGGATGGATTAAACTGGAGCTTAAGCATATGAACTTTGGCCATTGCAGCAACGGATGTTTTTGAATTTAAATCGGAGATTGCTTCAGAAATAGTGAGTGCATGCCTAGTGGAACCAGTAAACTCTCTCCAGGTTGAACCACCGTCAGGCAAAATAGATGCACCATTTCCCGAGCCATTTCCTTTAGTTTTAAGCATAGAAAAACCTCTAAACATCGCCTGGATGTAGTCTTTAATATTGGGTTTATGTGGTGATGGAATTTAAAATCTTTATGGTAGCACAAATTATAGAAGAAGAAATTTTGTGGTGTGATATTAACGAGGGGAAAAATCAGCTATATAAATTTGTTTGAAATAACTCACTTCCTCCAATTGGAGAGAGTGGGAGGTTGGATGGAGCCGTTTCGGTGTACCATCCCCTCTTTATGCTAACTGATATCTTTAAAAATATCTGCGAATAAATCGAATATACCTTTTTCTAAAGGTTGGATTGTTTTTGCTAAAATTCGCCATGCGAATTAATATGTTAACAAAAAATGAAAGTTTCTGGAGGTTATGGATATGGCAAAGAAAGAACACTTGAACTTAGTCTTTATTGGACATGTCGACTCAGGTAAGTCGACTAGCGTTGGTCGCATTTTATATGAGACTGGTGCAGTATCAGAGCAGACGCTCAACAAGCTCAAGGATGAAGCAGCAAAAGTCGGTAAGGCAACTTTCGAATTTGCTTTCGTCATGGATGCTCTTAAAGAAGAAAGAGAACGAGGTGTGACTATAGATATAGCCCACCGTGAATTCGAAACACCAAAATACCACTGCACGATTATCGATGCGCCAGGCCACCGGGACTTTGTTAAGAATATGATCACCGGTGCAAGTCAGGCAGATGCTGCAGTATTGCAGGTTTCTGTCAAGGATGGTATTCAGCCACAGACGAAAGAACATGCATTCCTTGCCAAGGTTCTTGGTATCAATCAGTTTGCAGTTAACATGAACAAAATGGATGCTGTTGGATACAAAAAGGAAGAATACGAAAAGCAGAAAGTAGAGGTAGAAAAATTACTCAAGGGTATTGGCTATAAGACTGAAACCATGAGTTTCGTACCTTGCTCTGGATATGTTGGAGACAACCTTATCAAAAAGTCCGCCAACATGCCATGGTACACTGGCCCAACTCTTCTTGAAGTTATAGATAGTTTCAAGGTTCCACCAAAACCAACCGACAAGGCATTAAGATTGCCAGTCCAGGATGTTTATACCATAACTGGTCATGGTACCGTTCCAGTAGGAAGGGTAGAAACCGGTATACTTAAACCAAATGAATCAGTTATTGTAATGCCTTCAGGAGTGAAGGGCGAAGTAAAGAAAATCGAGATGCATCACCAGGAACTAACAGAAGCAGTGCCAGGTGACAATGTCGGTTTCAACCTTAAGGGTGTGGATAAGAAGGACATAAAGAAAGGAGATGTGATTGGACCGGTGTCAAACCCACCAAAAGTAGCAGAGGAGTTTACTGCTCAAATTGTTGTTCTTAACCACCCAACTGCAATTTCGATAGGATACACACCAGTATTCCACATCCACACTGCACAGTTTGCAGGTAAGATAACCGAACTTGTAGAAAAGAAGGATCCAAAATCAGGTGCTTCATTGGGTAAACCAGACTTCATCAAAACAGGTGATGTGGCAATAGTAAAGATACAGCCACTTAAACCAATTGTGATTGAGAAGTTCTCTGATTTCCCACCACTTGGAAGGTTTGCCTTAAGAGACATGGGCCAGACAGTTGCAGCAGGCGTAGTGCTTGATGTCAAGCCAAAAGCCATGTGATGAAAAGGACCAAGGTCCTTTTCTAATCTCCTTTTTTATTTGAACTAAAAGAAACCTACGTTTCCTTTCTAATCTTCCTTTAAAAGGAACCAAGGTTCCTTTTTATCCTCCTTTTTTTTGAATCTCCTTTTTTTTGAACGGTTCTTTCCAACTTCCCTTTTATTTGATTTTTTCTAATCCGCTTTTTCTTTGAAATTTTCTAAGTTCTTTTTCTTTAGTTTATCCGTTCTAAATTTCATTTTCAACAATTAGGGTATTACGGAAACTAAAGGGAGAGTACAGAAAAAAAGCCTCTAACCTAGTTAAAGCAGAGCAAACGGTTTCCCTAGGAAGTCCTGATATTTCTGCGATATCAGAACTGGTAATCAGATATCTATGCATGGTAATAGCAAGTTCGAGTGAAGCAAGGCAGGTTAGAGAATCTAGAGCTAATTGCCGTGAACTTTCTCGAGGCCGAATTAAAGTGAATACATGAGAAGAAACTTCATTAACTATTTGGGCTTCATGTAGCTTTGCCAAGCCAAATATTGAGCTTGCAGCACTTGTCAGATAAACTCTTGGATCTCGATCTAATCCAGATATAACGAGAAAAGGACGATCGTGAGAAAGTAGATTAAGTAAGCCGATATAACCGGAAAAATTGCAATAAATTGGTATTGGCTCAAAACTCATCGCAAGATCAAATGGTCTTGAAGGTAGCTGATCAAAAGGACGTACTTCGCATTCAATTCCGAATCTGTTTTGAACACGTTGCGACCAAGCATGGCTAATATCACTACCAAAAATCGAGTAACCCGATGATTTTAAAGCAAAGGCAACCACACCACAATAAATTAATGGAAAGTAGAGCTGATCTGTTGCTACATTATGCTTAGCAGTAAAATCACTAAAGGATTTGGCATCAAATCTAAAAAAGGGGCTAGATTGGTGCTCAGATAGACATAAATCAAAAGCACTGCAACCATAAATGGCCCCCAACTCCTTACCTATCGACTTGAAATCATAGGTTTTATGTGGCTTTTTACTATGTGGGGGAGTTTTGGGTTGAAAAAGAATGCTCATGTGATTATTAATAGTAATAAATGCTTATAAAGAGTTGGAATAGACCCCACAGGTCTTTTATAATAATTTATAAAGTTCTCTTGTGAAAATCGATTATATGATTACTACTATCGCCAAAGTTTTTACTGGCCAAATGGAAGGAAAAGAAATAAGTCTGCGCGGCTGGGTTTATAGACACCGCTCGGGCGGAAATATGGTCTTTGCAGTTGTGCGTGATTCGACAGGAATCATACAGGTTGCAGTAAAGAAAGATAAAGTAAGTGAAAAAGACTGGAAAGATGCAAACGATGCTTATGTTGAAAGCTCACTCACCATTCGTGGAGTGGTGAAGAAAGATGAGAGGGCCCCAGGTGGGTACGAGATTGGTGCAACTGGATTTGAACTTATTTCACGTGGCGAACCATTTCCAGTTGCAAAAGATTTGAGCGAGGAGTATCTTCTTGATATACGACATTTGTGGATGCGCTCGCAAAAGATGACAAACATCATGAAAGCAAGGCACCACATAGTGAACTACCTTAGGGAATTTTTCAACAACGATGGTTTTTATGAGATTGCGCCTCCCATAATCACACGTTCGGGATGTGAAGGAGGAAGTACACTTTTTGAGATGGACTATTTCGGAGAGAAAGCATACCTTACCCAAAGCTCGCAGATGTATGCTGAAGTATTTGTATTTTCCCATGAGAAAGTTTACGTCCTTGCACCATCATTTAGAGCGGAAAAATCCCGAACAATAAGGCACCTGGCAGAATACTGGCACCTTGAACCTGAAATGGCATTCTATGACCAGAAAATGAACATGGACTTGCAGGAGAAGATGGTTCAATATGCTGTAGAAAAGATGGTGAAGGAACATCCCGAACTACTTAAAGCATGTGGCCGAGATCCGCTTGAACTGGAAAAAGTTCTTGCCCCATTTGAAAGGATGGATTACGCAAAGGCAGTAGATAGAGTAAACGAACTGGGTGGAAAAATGGCTCATGGCGAGGACTTTGGAGCGGACGAGGAAGCAATATTGACTAAAGAAGCCATACGCCCAATGTTTGTCCATAACTTCCCTAAAGACATTAAAGCATTTTACATGAGGGAGGATCCTAAAAAGCCTGGAACAGTCCTAAATTCAGACTTACTTGCACCTGCAGGCCATGGTGAGATAATCGGTGGAAGCGAACGTATATGGCAGTATGATGAACTTGTGACAAGGATGAAAGAACAAAACCTTGACATAAAGGATTACCAGTGGTATGTTGATCTTCGAAAATACGGAAGTGTACCGCACTCGGGTTTTGGTTTAGGAGTGGAGCGATTTGTGAAGTGGATGCTTAATCTTGATCATATCAGAGATGCGATACCATTCCCAAGAACAATCACAAGATGCTACCCATAACTACTTAAAGAGTCGGGAATAATATTCAAAAACTAACCAAACAGTCTTACTAAGAGGGAAAAAATGATAGCACCACAAATTTTTCAAAGAAGAGACGTAGTTACTTTTAGATTAACAGATAACGCAAATCGTGCCAGAGCGCAATTTGAAGAGTGGAAAGAATGGGGCTGTTTGACTTGTTTAAAGGATTCTTTTAAAGAAACACACCAAGAATGGGTTGGAGGACTTTTGGATATTTGTGCTAGAGGATTGGATCGTTCTTCTATGCCATTAGTTTCAGGCAAATTAGATGGTAAGGATGTGCTCATTGCGCCACGGCCAGCTTATTTTGTTAAAATGGCAATGAAAAATAAGGCTTTGGGGAAACCTATTGTCGAATTACTCGCAGCACAAATTGAACGTGATTTTGGGAATGGGAGACAAAATGGAAATGGCTCAAATCTTGAATTAGTAAAACTACTTACTGATTTGGAGATGGGAAATAGTAGAATTTATACAATTTCAAGCACTGCAACAAATGGAATAGGAGTAGTACTTGGAGACATAGCATATTACGTTGGAGATACCGGAGTCTACCAAAAAGCTTTGGAGCATGTTAGTATGATGATTGAAAGGGCATTTAATCCTAAATACCGCAGAAAATTAGTGGAAGCAATAGTCCTAGGTTTTAATAATGATGAATGGATTGCTGAAGGATTAGGTCCTATTAAATGGTATTCACAAGGCTACATTGTTTCGGGATATGAACCTGATCAAATTGAACAATTAGTCCCACTACTTTGAAAGTAAATTATAAAAAATAAATTATAAAAAAACTATTCATCACTAGCGTAAAGGAATGGTTCGTTAGTCAAGTGATAATCGAAAAGTTCGCTAGGCTTGAAGAATCGAGCAATTTCTTTTACTGCAGCTTCTTTTGAATCGGATGCATGAATGATATTTCTAGATGTACTATTTGAGAAATCTCCTCTTAAAGTGCCACCGGAAGCTTTTGAAGCATTTGTTGGGCCAACGATAAGACGAATAACTTCTACTGCTTCTTTACCTTCTATTACTAGCGCTATGATCGGATTTTCAGTAACAAATTTCTCTAAATCATGATAAAATGGCTTGCTGACAAGATGAGAATAATGATCTTTTGAGAGTTCTTTTGACATTTTTATCATTTTCATTCCGACTATCTTGAAGCCTTTTTGTTCAAATCGTGAAACGATTGAACCGACAATAGCGCGATGTATTGCATCCGGCTTTAACAGAAGGAGAGTGCGTTCTTTCATAGAAACACCTATTTCTCTGCTTTAACTGGTGTTTTTTTCTCTGACTTTTGTGCGTTTCTAGCCATGAATTTCTTTGCGGCTGGAGTCCATTTCTGTCTCCTTCCTTCACGCTTAAGGTTCAGAGTATTCTTCCTGCATTTACTTGAACAGAAATTATATAGTGTACCATCTTTCTTTACATAGATAAGACCAGTACCCTTAACTAAAGGCCCATCACAGAAAGAACAATTGACCATAATTTCACCTGGATTTTATTTCCTTTGCCTCACGATCGGTTTCAAGTAGAACAATGACCATGCCTTTCTTGACTGGACCCTTGACGTTCCTTAGGATAACCCTACCGGAATCTGGACCGCTCAGAACCTTGCAAAGTACCTGGTATATTTCGCCATAAACACCGGTTTTTGCACGGATTTCTACAATTTCAGCTGGGTAACCGTCTGCCATTTAAATCACTTTTGTGGTTTTGGAATCTTCTTAAGTATGTCCTGAAGCTTCTCTGTGGCTCCACCTGCATTTTCTACAGCAACTGCAGAAGTTCCAACTTCGATCCCGATAGCCAAACCAAGATCCTTTTTAGTTGGAACAAATGCATAAGGTATGTTGTGCTCCTTACAAAGCATAGGAATGTGAATGACAACTTCTTCTGGAGTAACGTCACTTGCAAGAATAACAAATTGTGCGGTTTTGCGCTCAATTGACTTGGTAGTTTCGTTTACTCCTTTCTTGACTTTACCGCCATCTTTTGCAACGGAAAGCATTTCAATAATCTGCGGAACCAATTCTGCGGGTATCTGAAGATCTACGTATCCCATATATTACACCTCATATCATCGGTCTTAGACTTATGTCTTAGAAATCGACTAAGTTTAATTTGTTGTGGCATATTTAAAAGGCTTGTGGAGAGGACGTAACTAAAAAAGAAATTAAGATAGTTTTTTGATTACTCTTTCAAGATCACTTTTGGTTTTCCATAGTGGTTTGGGAGGTTCGCTTTCAATATACTGAACAAAATCTTTATCTCCTGCAATGTTTTCAATGTCAATTTTTGAATCTACCCATGGCATTTGAATTGCCCAAAGAGTAAAAACTTCACCGGGAAGAGGACCGTTTGTGTGAATGGTACCTTTTGGAAAGAGACTGAATGTATTTTTGTTCATATCATACCTATCAGGTGCGACATAACTAAAACCTAGGCCAGAAATTGGGCGAATTAAACGACCAGAATAGGGATGTTTGTGTATAGGTATTTTGTTTGGGAAGGTGAATTTTAACAAACCCAGACCGGGGGAATAGTTACAAGTAACAACTTCTTGTCCAAGTGTTTCATATTCGTAAACTTTTGAAGGAACTAGTTCAGTATGGACAATTTTAAGTTTTGATAGAACTTCACCATCAAAGTTTGAATTTTTGGAAGGCATTTGGATGGATAGTACGGAAGCGAAAGGGGATGGAATAAGAGTAGGTGCCTGTCCGGGAAATATCTTAAAGACTTCGCCTTTCTTAACTGGATAATCTTCATTATTGTATTTCAATACTAAAGAACCATCTTCCACAATACACAAGTTTTCAAAATCTTTTTCCGCCCAATTAATATAGTCAGTAGCTTTTTCAAAATCAAATATGAATGCATTAGCTGAAATTTCAGAATATGAAGTAAACAGTGTTCTTCTTAACCCATAAGAGAAAACTTCTTTTTTTATGTTGAGTACATTCCCATATTTAACTTCAGACATATAATACCACCTAAAGTTATTGTTTCACACATAGTACTTAATTATAAATAGTAGTAAGTAGCTACTACTTATGGTGGAAGGAAAAAATCAAAAGGAAAAAATTATTCGGATTATAGAGAAGTTTGATCTTAGCCATACTGCTTCAAGAATCTATTTTGAACTAGTTCAGATTGGAAAATCAAGTGCAGACAGGATTGCGAAAAAAGCAGGTACTTACAAGCCCAATACTTATGATGCATTAGAACGACTTATAGAGGGAGGTTTGGTAAGTTATGTAATTGAAAATAATAAAAGATACTATATACCAACAAACCCAGAAAAACTTACGGACATACTTCAAGAGAATAAGAAGGAAGCTCTTGAAGGATATGATAGGGACAAATTAGAACTCGATAATATATTACCTGCACTAACTGCAAGCTATCTTTCAGTTAGTAATACGGAAATTTTCGAAATATACAAGGGGAGAGAAGGTTACAAGGCACTAGTAAATGATATTATACGTGAGAAACCAACATACTGGAAAGGGTTTGGAAATTTACAGTTTGTAGATTATTTTCCCCAATATTTCAAACGATGGTTCAGTAATGTGAGAGTAAGGTTATTTTCACTTAAAACAACTGAAGTGGAAGAACGCTTAAAGCTTGCAAAAGGATTGGATGTCCAACTAAAATATCTCCCAAAATTCCAAATGCCCATAGTTTGGACTATTTTTGGAGAAAATCTATTGATAATTATTTATGAACCAGAGATAATTTGTTTTAGGATAAAGGCTGAGCAGGTTGTCAAAACATTTGCAAACCAGTTTGACTATTTATGGGAACATGGATCTGGATAACTGAGATAAAATCAAACCGAAGCACCTGGAGCGATACTTGATATTTTAGAATATTCTTTCCTATCAACTGGAACTTCAATAATAGAAAGCTCCTTTGATTTGATAGCGGTTTTTAGGATCTCGCCTAATTCGCTTGCACGCTCCACCTTATAGCCAGAGATACCGAAACTTTGAGCCAGTTTAAGAAAATCGGGATTGGTAAAATTTACTCCAAATGGCTTTTTGTTATCCTTTTGCTGTTTCCATTCGATTAAACCATAGCTGTTATCAGTCCACACAATATGAGTACCTATTATACCAAGGCGTTTGGCAGTTTCGAGTTCCTGAAGGTTCATCATAAAGCCCCCATCACCAGAAACAGAAACTACATTACAATCGGGTTTTGCAAGCTTTGCCCCCATTGCACCAGGAAGGGCTATGCCCATACTTGCAAGGCCATTGGAGATTATTACGGTGTTTGGTTCGTACGTTTCGAAAAGCCGGGAGATCCAGAGTTTGTGCATGCCCACATCAGAAACTAATATATCCTGAGGGTTCATTGCCTCACGTAAAGTAGTAAGAAAGTGTTGTGGCTTGATTGGAAAACTTGGAGTATAATCTTTTTTGGCTTTTGAAACTTTTTCTTTGGTAATTTTATCCCATTCCCCTCTTTTTTTAACCATACCCAAGATGGTTTCGAGCGTGTAAGAAAGGTCCCCAATAAGTTCAACATCAACATCATAATAGCGATCGATATAGGGTTCTGGAACTGCATCAATTGAGATTATCTTTTTGTCCATTTTAGGATTCCAGAATTGAGGGGAATATTCTTCTACATCATAACCAATGGCGATAACGCAATCTGAACGTTCAAATTCAGAAACCACAACATCACCGACCTGGAGTCCAAAGACACCAACCGACATCGGGTGGCCAGAGGAGATACTACCCTTGCTCATAAATGTTTTAGCAACAGGAATTGATGTGGCCTCGGCAAAAGCTACAAGTGCATGCGAAGCCTCGTTACGGAAAATTCCATTACCAGCAAGTATGAGGGGGTAAGATGAACGGTTGATGAGTTCAACTGCTTTTTTTATTGCTAGTGAATCAGGATGGAATTTTGGAGGCAACTGGAATTTTAGGGGTTTTGCACTAGTTTTTTCAGCAGCAACATCATTTGGAAGTTCCAGATGAGTTGCACCCTGCTTTTCCATTTGTGCAGTACGAAAAGCAGTGTGGATCATCTCTGGAATGGTATCTGAAGAGGTTATTCTTGAGTTCCATTTTGTGATTGGTTCGAATGCTTTTATGACATCAAGATATTGATGATGCTGGAGATGACTGTCTTTGATATCACCTTGCCCGGTTATTGCAACAAGAGGGGAATGATCGAGATTTGCATTTGCAACTCCGGTGGTAAGGTTCATTGCCCCAGGGCCAAGAGTTGCAAGACAGACACCAGCCCTATGCTTTATTCGGCCATAAACATCAGCCATGAATGCTGCCCCCTGCTCATGGCGGGTGGTGATAAATTTTATTGATGAAGAAGAGAGTGCATCTAAGAACTCAATATTTTCCTCACCCGGAAGACCGAAAATATATTCTACTTTTTCATTGAGTAGGCATTTTACCATTAAATCTGAAGCTTTCATATAATTATTTAGAACTAGTAGAATATAAATAATTTGATAGAAGAGTATATGGTTGATAATATGAAAATGATCGCTTTTTTGCTTTTAACAGTGTTGATTTTCGGTTGCATTTCTTCACCTGGCAGTAAAATGTCCAATGGAAGTGAAAATTTCCAGAGGTGTATTTCCCAATGCGGATCTGGGGCAGGTTCCGGAGAATTTTGCAAAGATGGCTGCAAAATTCAGGAAGCTGAAGATCAGAAAAATAGTGATTATTGTGAGCAGCTTTATGATAAGGCAGTCCGACCATCCTGTTATGGAACAGTAGCCAAAGCCTCTGGAAACATTAAAGTCTGCGACAAGCTGTATAATGAAACAGAACATAAATATTGTATAGCAGTTTTCGGCTCTCCGGGTACAGGCTGATTATAGAATCGCACACAATCAAAGTACCGAGCAGCTTACCGAGCGTACGCCTTTTTCTTTTTTAAGAAGTGCAAAAAGCTCTCTTATGCGCTCAGCATCGGCACATATTATCAGTACTTCCAGGCAAATGCCAACATGGTGCTGATGAACAACTGTCTTTATCGAGTCCTCGAATTTATGGAGGAGATCGGAGATATTATGTTTTTCGGATTCGCGATAGGTCATCACAAAAACACTGTCGATATGGCCTTTTAACGATTCCATAATGCGATATTCATTTAGAAGTGAATTTAGTGTTGCACGAAGTAACTTTGAGCGACTTTTGAAACCGAGATTTTTCTGGATGGTAACCAGCTCGGATAAAGTATCTTTATCTATTGAAATGCTGATTATTTCCATAAGCTCACCAAATTTGATCGAAACTGATCTTATTTATGTAATTTTTCCCTAACACCATTAACCAAAAATGCAGTACTTGTGAGAATGCAAAGAGGGCACGGATGGGCGACTGCACCAATGCCCCAAAGTGCACCAATTGCCAGGCTTTCGTTGCCTTTTTTCAATAATTTTTCCATGAAAATTCACTTGTAATTATTAACTTAGCTTCAATAGTTAGCTGTTAGTTATTAACTTGAGAGGAGATATTTATTAATCTTTATATTAAAAATAGTTTTTCATGATTATTGAAATTTTAGTTGCGACAATTTTAGTAAGCTTGATATCTTTGGTTGGAATAGTTTTACTTAGCTTAAATAAAAAAACTTTAGACACTGCAGTTTTCTTAATACTCAGTTTCGCAACAGGAACACTTTTTGCAGCAGCCTTCTTCGATCTTTTTCCGGAAGCCCTGGAAGGTTTGGAAAGTAAGGTTGTTTTTGGAGTTGCACTTTCGGGAATAATGGTTTTTTTTATATTAGAAAGATTGGTGCACTGGCACCATGAACACCACGACCATAAGAATCATGAAAAACCAGTAGCATATTTGGTACTTTTAGGAGATGGACTCCATAACTTTTTTGATGGAATCGCAATAGCAGCTAGTTTTCTTACATCGTTTGAATTGGGAATAACAACCACACTGGCGATAATTGCACACGAAATACCTCAAGAATTAGGCGATTTTACTTTGCTCACATATGCAGGATTTTCAACTAAAAAGGCACTCTTATTCAATTTACTTAGTGCGCTTACAGCAGTCATCGGGGCAATTTCATTCTTTTACCTATCAAGCCAGATAGAGAATTTACAATATTATGGCCTTGCATTTACTGCTGGTGCATTCCTTTATATAGCTGGTACCGATCTTCTTCCAGAACTACATAAACAGGAAGAAAAATCCAAATCAATTACCCAGCTTATTGCAATGCTCGCTGGAATTGTAGTTATTTGGATTCTGATAAATTATTTAGGAGGCTAACAGAACTCGCAAACGCCGCTTTCTTCGCCTTTCTTTTTATAATCAGAATAGTGCTGTGGACTGCAGAAATATGCTTTAGTTCCTGCAAGATTTTCTTTTTCTATCCATTTTTTTGCTTGGGTAGTACCGCAAATTTCACATTTTTTATCCATATTAACACCGGATTAATATCTCAAGATTGCACTTTAAATAACCATCACTACTCAATCTTTTAAGGTGGCTAAAGATGGTTTATGCAGATAGATTGGAGATAGTAAGACATGCTCAAAGGATTAATGCAGCATTGGAAACTAGGGGATCAGGATTAAGGTTGGATATTAGTAGAGTAAACGGTATGGTAGAAACCGCACTTAGTCCCGCAAACATAGTGAGACAAATAGATCGAACGCTTCGAAGAACAGCAAATACTCTAGAAGCAAACAAATGTTTTGATGATACTGATTCTAGAGTTCAGAGAGCTTTAAGACGGGTTCAAGATCTAAATGGTGGTCTGATAGAGGGTTTAATGAGGCCTCGCACACATGGTACCCCGCAATGGACATATAGTCATTAGAAAGCCAGGCCCAGCAGATGGAGAATAAGTACCAGTACCACACCTGTAAGGCCACTTAATGCGACGATTAAAATTGACCAGAAATTTATTACTATTCCAAGATTGAATATTGAATTAATGAGAAAGAACACCAAAAAGCCAACTATAGAGTTTATGATTAGTGGAGCGGCAGCTTTTAGCGTGTGGAACAGTAGGTAGAGCATTAGAAAGGCGATTAGAACCGCAACGATTTCTATCCAGAATACCATAGTCGATACTATCAGTAAAAGTTAAAGAAACTGCGCCAAGCCATCAAATCTTCCGCGGAAATGAACTGTGCTGGTTTTTCTTTATAAATAAGGCAAACCCAGCTAGTTCTGTTAAGTCGGGGGGTCTTCTCCCGGTCAATAAAAATAGGGACCCACCGGGTCTCATTATATTTATTTGGAATTTGGAAAGAAAGTTGGAAAGAAACCGTTCAAAGAAAAGGAGGATAAAAAGGAACCTTGGTTCCTTTTAAAGGAAGGTTAGAAAGGAAACGTAGTTTCCTTTCAAAAGGTGAAGATATGGACAGTATAGAAGAAGTTCAGGGAAAAATAAATTCGTTATTTGAATATCGCAATTCGCTCGATGATAGCGAAAGGGAGTTGTTTGATGTACTTATATCGTATGCTAACGAGATTGTGCTTTCAATAGATAGAAATGTCATTTTATAGTCACCTCTTTCCCAAAATGGGCCGACTATCCGTAAGGATGGCCGGATTTTTACTAATTGGGGGCAAGGCGGTTGCGGGAGACCGCCGGCCTCCCACTCTGAACTTTTACCCCATACAGACACCGGTCAAAAGTTCAATAAACATCATCCTACCTACTTCGATTATTTCATCAAACTTCATGCTTATCGACACCGATAAGCTTCTGCTGATCTATGGTTAACAGGAAGGTTGGAAAGAAAAGGAAGTTAGAAAGGAACCATTGGTTCAAATTGAGGGAGTTGGAAAGAACCGTAGGTTCTTTCATTGGCCAAAAACAAACTGCAAAAGAACGGGATGACGAGAATTAACAACCTGGCTAATTTTCTCTTTCATATCATCCGACTCAGCAGATTTTGAGTGCACCATTTCTAGTATTTGCTTGCGTATTTTTAGTGCAGTTATAAGATTGGAATTCACATCCTCAAACAGTTTTGCAAGTTCTATTGCTTCTGGACCGAGCGAAGAAAGATCGGTTTCTTCCATTTTACAGCATCCGCAATGCCCACCACATTCATCGTTCTTACTATCAGCCTTTTCATCCTTACAACAACCGGACATAACTAGTTAAGTTCTATAAAGTAGTTAAAAAATAATCTGATTTACCCTACCCAGTAATGTACAATGACAAGGGTGGCAAATCCAAGCATGAAACCAACTACAAGAGAGCCCATATTCACGAAGCCTTCTCCGCTCATCCTTCCATGATAAAGGAGCTCTTTTATGACATAGATAACTGCACCACCAGCAAGTGAGAGGAAAAGAACGCTGATAAGTTCAGATACCCAAAAACTACCCACAATAGCACCGATAAATGTAGGACCCCCACCAATAAGACCTAATAGAGCAAGATAACGCCAATTTGTTTTATAGCCACTGAGTGGGGCTGCGATTCCAAAACCTTCAGTCATGTTGTGCAGACCAAAACCAATTACTAAGGTTATAGCTAACGACAATGAACCAGTGGTATAGCTTTGACCGATTGCAAGTCCTTCAGAAAAATTATGCAGGCCAATACCTATTGCAATCATAAGTGCAAGATGTTTTGCACGATCCTCATTCTTGGTGTTTTCTTTACTAATGTAGCGATTTTCAAACCAAACTAATGCAAGAAGACCAATCGCCACACCTATAAAGAATGTGAAAAAAAAGATAATTCCTTCATAGTAAGGAATTTGTCCGGACAATGAATCAAGAAGTTTCTCCTGCGAAACCTCCATTGCATCGTACATAATATCTACTAAAAGAAAGAGCAGGATACCAATTGCAAAGGCATTAAGTATGCCCTTTATCTTGGCATTTGCATTTGTCATTGCAAGTGGCAAACCTAGATAGATGGTAAAACCAGCGATCGCACCAAAGATCAGAAGGTCGAATTCCATACTAGCAATAGTAGATTTAGTCGAATATATATAGTAGCCTAAATGATTTAGGTTTTAAAAGAAACCCGAAATGATGAGTTTTTGGAAAGGAATGATTCGCCTTTTTCCAGTTTTTCAACAAACTCAACAAGTTTGGAGACAGTTTCTTCGCTAAGATGATGTTCAACATAACAAGCATCCATGTAAGCAGTCTGTGAAGAAACCCCTGCCATTTCAAAGAGTTTTAGAAAAACCTGATAGCGCATCTTTATTGCACTGGCTTTTTTCTTCCCGCTATCAGTAAGTGTGATTGCACCTCTTTTCTCATAATTTAGAAATTCCTGTGCGGCAAGTTTTTGGATCATTTCAGTTACCGATGCAGCTGAAACACATAGCGTGGTGGATATGTCTTTAGGACGAGCGTAACCTTTTTTTTCTATTATTTCGTAGATAACCCTAAGGTAGTTCTCCGATATTCGTGATAACATAATCAAGATATTATTAGGAAGAATTTAAATCAGTCCATTCCTGAAAGCCAAAGTGCAAAGGTAAGCACTGATGCATATGCAAGACCCAGACTTGCAAGTGGTGGGGGAATAGGAAGGCCAAGCTGGTCAAAGTAGGTCCAGATACCAAAAGAAGTACCCGAAAACTCGATCAACATTCCAAGTGCACTCGCCGAAAGGAAAAATGAGGAGGGTAGATTAGACGATAGTGTAAGCACGTAAATTGTAAGTACACCGAAGATGGAAGGAATTAATGCAGCGAGGCTAAAACCGCTCATGCCCCATATCACAAGATAGAGTCCGCATGCCAAAGCATAGGTTATATTATTTGGAACTTTAGCAAGGAGTTTTTGATGCTTTATGAGATAAAGGCCAAGAATTCCCCATCCAAGTCCCACCCAGATTGGAGCTTCGGCCACACCAAGATATTGGTAAGAACCCAATGCAACATTTAAGTTTTCAAAAAGGCTGGAAAAAACAGCGAGGATTATCATGAATTTTCGTTCTTTTTTATCTGCAAATTTAGCTATGCCAATCAGGAAAGCCAAACCTATTATGACTGTTCCGGCAATCTGACCAAATAGTAGAACGGAATAAAGAGTTAGTGGAATCAGTAATAATGGCAGTAAAAATCCTAATATTTTTTTCATTTTGCATATCACCAACATCTAATCATAGTAGCATGATCAAAATGACCGCACACGAAATAACGTGTACCTTTCCAGTACATGAAAAATTACTCCCATTCTGCTTTGTACATAATTGAAATCATGATCAAAGGGATATAAACCTTTGTGAGATCCCCACTACCATAAAATTTTCACTCAGAAATGGTTGCAAAAAGGGAGAGATTAGTAATAAGAAGCTCTTCTTGACCATCTTTCTGTTTCGCTAAAGATTCTGGCTCGATATGCTACCTCAGAAAGAGTAAGACACAAATGTTTTTTTAAAGCAGGACTAACTTTTGTTAGAGGTAAATCAATATAGACGTCAAAATAATTAAATGGATCATCATTTTGAAGTGCTTTGTTCAGAGACCGGAGTGCTAAGGTGGCATTACCCTGACCTATTAGTGCATGTGCCAGCATGCAAGACACTGAAGCACTTGGCCTAAGTTCTAGTGCCTTTCGATATTCCTTAACTGCTCGTGTATATCTCTTCAACTGAAAATGATGAAAACCAAGACCAACATGTGCATTGACTAAGCTATCGGTGCAAACTTCTTTTTTATCAGGATATTCGATTAGGAAACCGTTTCTTATTGCTTTTTTTAATGACCGTATTGCCTTTCTGAATTCTTGTTTATCTAGATAAATATCAGAAAGCATCGCAAAAGCATCATAGCTTGAAGGATTAATGCCAACAGCAAATTCCACACAAGCTAATGCATTATCAGTTACCTTATCTGATATGAAAACTTTTGCAATAGTTAAATAAAGGTGGGTAAAGTTTTTCTTAGTATATTCATTCTCTTCTTTGAGATATAAGGCAAATGCCATATCCGCACAGCGTAATGCTTTTTTAGCTTCACCTAGATCAGCGGATAAATAGGAAAGCTCAATTAAGCAGCCTAGATGTTCTGGATAGACTTTATGGTATCTTTGAAATAGCTCCAGTGCTTCTTCCTTTTCACCCAGAGCGGATAATGATAGGGCAAGATAATACACCGAGTATGTATCATCGTACAGCCTAATCGCATTTTGAAGTGGCTCGATAGCTTTTTCAAAAAATCCTAATTTGAAAAGCGCTTCCCCTAAAACCCGGTAATTATAATAGAACATTCTACCACTTAGGCGACGATTGGTATCTTGTGCAGTATTAAGCGCCCAGATATATTGAGCGGGATCTTTGCTTTGTAAAAGACTATTACCAACAAGGTAAGTGGAAAATTGATCAGGTGGCAAAAAGCGATCAAAATATGCTGCTTTTGGTTGATTTCTTTCCATAAAAAGTCCAAAGGCAGATAGCATACCAGGTACGCCAGATAAAAAGTCATGACGCAGATTCATAAGAGTTGAAAAACCACCAACATTGGAAGAATTGACTTCTATTAGACATGGCCCATCACGTTCAACTATTATGTCAAGACCTAACACCCCGAGTCCGGGTAAACCTAGAGAAACTAGATGAGTATGAAGTTTATGTGCCACAGCAAGTGAAAATTTTCTGATTTCTGAAATAGACATACCAGTTTGAGCTGCAACATGATAAAGTTCGGCAGCACCTCCCCCTTTGCAGATATTGACTGGATTGTTGCTAGTTCTGGCGTACCTAACTTCAGCATCGACCCACAATGGTTCTGGAGTACACGTTACAATACTTCTTATGTTCCAGTCCATAACTACCCCATCTTTTTTCCATTGGAGAGGAATTGCCCTTTTTTCTAATAAAACACGCTTACCTGATTCGATTAATTTTCTTGCAAAAGTTACAGCATCAGAAATCTCACTTGCATTAAACATTTTTACTTCGTTTCCTTTAGAACCACAATCACCCTTAACAACAAAACACTCGCTGGAAGTTCTTTGAATGAAAGAACGTATTGCCATTAAACATTGAGTAGAAGATGCACCAGAAGTAAGAGTGTGGTATACAGGAGTTGGAATTTGGGCTGCTACTGCAAATTCTTTTGTTCTTATTTTATGTGAGGTAATTTCTTCCAAGTCTGATGTGGGGAGCACTATTCTCTGCATACCAGGACATCTTAGAATTGGTTCGGCTTGATAAGATTTATGGAGTGCATTTGGCTGGAGTGGTTCTTTAGTTATATAAGGTGTTATGGCACCTTCTTTATATTCAAAGAATACATCAATGCCAACAGCATTATAACTTCCATTTACACGCAGTGAGCCTTCGTAGAGAGGTGGAATTAGTATTGCGGTTATGGGTCTGCCATTGTAACAAGCACCATGAGAAGACAGAGCGATTGCAACATCATTAGAGCTATGATAGAGTGATGCAGATATCAGATCGCCAGGGTTATAGGCACCGACTGTTTTTGTTTCATTAATATGAACTGAAACGGGGAGTTTAAACGATAGAATATTTTCCCTCAATACTTCAATAGCATGACCCATTAGTTCATCGACCAATCTTCTTTGTGGAATTGAACTTCTTACTAGTGCAGGAGCAAGCGATTGCATGTGATAAAATATAAATGATTATGTTTAAAAGGAAAACTTTATTGATCAAATTCACCTAGACAGTTACTTCACACAGAACTATGGTACCTGTTAGTTGGGGGTCAATAATGGCATGATCAGCACTGAACTTTGCACGAAGTTGGATTTTTGAACCTTTTTTAACTCCCCGCTCAAGTAGATTTTTTGATAGTGTATCGTAAAAATTAGAGATTATTGTATCATCTAAAATTGCACGGACCATTTTTAGTGAGATTTTGGTGTCGAATTTGAGGGGTTTTAACATTTTTTTACTATCTTTTAGAATGACTTCGTAGAATAGGATGTCCACCTTTTCCTGTGCAAGATTCTTGTTGATTTGCCTTGAACTAACCATAAAGATAATCCTTAGTAAAAGATTAAAACAGTTTTTGGTTAGCTTAATTCCATTAGACAGATCAATCGCATTGGGAAGTAAGGAAATCGTACCAGAAATGTCGTTTATAACATTTCAAGAATTTTTTGTACTGTTTTCTCTGGAAACCAATGGGTATTCGCTATTATTTCGCACAGGTTTTCTTTCCATCAATTTACGATTCCACTCAAGAGCTGAGGGTACATCCTTATATCCCGAATCCCTCTCCCCAAGAACTCTTTTTTTAAGCTCTTTATCATCTACAATGAGACTGACAATCAAAAAATCTAAGGAACGGAAACGTCTGGGGATTTCTTGGACTCGAAAATCCAGTAAATCATTAACAATCACATTCTTGTATCCATGCCGAAAATAGTTGCGGAGAATAAATAATAGATTCTCGAAGCTCATCTTCTCCTCTTCTTTATTTTGATTAGACCATTTCTCATCCAGATGCATGGCTCGGATATTTCCAAAATCCACAATTGGGGGGAAATTGAGTTGTCTATGCAATAGTTTGGATATTGTGGTTTTTCCGCTTCCTGGAGCACCGGAAATGATGATAAGATCCTTCATGGTCGATAGTTTGGATTGAAGTATTATAAGGACTATATTGCAGCAGAAAAACGAAAATTGCCCTAACTTTTAGACAGATTTATAAATTTTAAATTAAGTTTAAGTTTATGAAAAGTAGCAATAAGTTGTCACCAGAACAACGTGAAGAATTACTCAAATTACTAAAAGCCCGTTTTGAGAAAAATATGAATCGCCATAAAGGCCTTCAATGGGCTAAAGTACAGGCAAGGCTGGAAGCTAATGCCGAAAAATTATGGTCACTTAGTGAGATGGAAAGAACTGGCGGTGAACCTGATGTTGTCGCTCAGGATAAAGGTGAATATATTTTTTATGATTGTTCAGCGGAAAGTCCTAAAGACCGCAGAAGTCTTTGTTATGATTCTGAAGCGCTGGAATCAAGGAAAGAATTTAAACCAAAAGATAGCGCCATGAATATGGCAGCTGCCATGAGTATTGAACTTTTAAGTGAAGAACAATATAGAGAGTTGCAGAAGCTTGGAGAGTTCGATACGAAAACCTCGAGCTGGGTGAAAACACCAACCAACATTAGAAAACTTAGTGGTGCCCTTTTTTGTGATCGACGTTACGACACTGTATTCCTCTATCACAACGGTGCAGAATCTTACTATGCTGCTAGAGGGTTTCGTGGCTTATTAAGGGCCTAATTTACGATTTTTTGTTCTTTTTTCCTAAAAAAGGGCCACGATCGTTCCTTCGCTTCAGGATTTGGTTCTCGTAGCAGCCATGCAATATCAAGCATGTTTCTGTACATAAATTGCATAGGTGGTATTTAAGGATTTTGATCGATTAAAAATATATGGAATAGATAGAAAAATATTTCAGTGATCTGATGTCCAACTTGCATAAAATAACTGATCTTAAAGGAAGGAAAAGAGAACTGGACTGTATCGCATGTTCAATTCAAAACGGGAAAGTTGAAAATCCAGGTAAAATGGCAGAAAACGAGCATTTTGTTGCGGAACAAGATTATGAAATCCCTATCCCAGGATTTGTTATCATTGCTTCGAAAAGACATGTTTATAGTATTGATGAATTAACCCAAATCGAACAGGAGACTCTAATTAAATTTGTTTTTCGATTACGCAAGGCTATGAGAGAGTTGCTAGACATAAAATGCGTCTATTTGGTGCATGAAGAAGATACCCAGAATAGCCACTTCCATCTGTGGTTATTTCCACGGTTTAAATGGATGGATGATAAATTTGGAACGAAAGTGCAGTCTCTCAAACCAATAATGGACTATGCGCGTAAAAACTTAAAAACCGAACAAAATCTCCATAAAGTTGATGATGCGATTGAAAAACTTAGACAATTTTTCACTAAATCAACTTAAACTTTTCATGAACCAGTTTAACTACTTCCTTAAAATCTGGGACATCATTAACCAGTTCGGGCATTTTGCCCCATAATTTTTCATACTTTTTTAACGCTTGAAAAAATTCTTCTTTTGAAAAGTCTTTTTTGTAATATTTAATTTTTTCAACTACCCAATCCTTTTTTATCTCAACTCCATGAGAGAGCAAATACCATAGGTCATAAAGATCACGTGGACGATCTCTTGTTATTATTGCACGGACTTTTTCGGTGAGGATTTCTTCTCTTGACATTACGATAACATTATACTCTGGAAGATCATGATAGATTGGATCAATCTTTACAACTTCCCTGCTTTTTGGGGTTTCTCTTTTGCTTATCTCAACAGAGATGTAACAATACCCAGTTCCAGATGCTTCGATAAGAGGACCAGCGATCTCAAATCTAAACGTTACACCCAGCTCTTCCTTCACTTTCATTTTTTTAACCGTGTTCTGGTAATCAAATTTCGAGGACAGCTCTTTACTAACCTTCCCAAACAACTCGTTGAAATTGACTTCTCCAATTTTGGTAAAATCAAGATCTTCACTAAATCTCTTTAGACCGTACGCTTTCTTTATCGCTGTTCCACCTTTGAAAAGCAATGCGGAGGTATGGCAATAGATCAACTGAAGGATTATGTGTTGGAGGTATTCCTTCTCAATCTGCCATGGTTTCATCCTGAATGTTTTTGCATGTTCGTTAATTTCAGACTTAGTTATCATTCCAGCACCTCATTGGCAATAACCTTCCATTTTGTATTTTTTATTCCTTTTTTTGGAAGGAGGGAGCTCAACAGAGCATCGTTTTTGCCAATCAGTTTAGTGAAAGAGACTGGAACTTTAACATGGTTTAGATCCAGTAGGTAGCCCAATCGTTGAATTAAAACCGTGGAATTCATTCTTTTTGCATAATTCATTAGTTTCGTTGTATCGCAAGATGACAGGGCAGTGTTAATGTCACTGATGGATACGCTTTTTTGCAGGTAAAGGCAATCGATAATTGTTTTTTCCTTGTTAGCTAAAAATATGTACCCTCCCCCCAAGCGATATTTATAATAACCAAAAATTCTATGCGCAGGAAATTTTATGAATTCAAAATCATAGTTTTCAAATTTAAGTGGTTTTTTGGAAACAGGTGAAACAACTTGGATTTTTATGGGAATCTGAGTTGTTAAATGCTGGATATAGAGAGCAAAAAGAAAAGAAACGTAGGAGGGCTTTGTTATCTTGGTAACGATAAGTAACGGGTTTGTACCTTTCAAAGCATATTTGTTTTTCTCAATTCGAAATATTAATCCGCGTCTTTCAAGACGATGAAGATAAAGACGGATATAAGCTCGGGATTTATCTAGTATTTGCTCAGCATCAATCAAAGTAAATACAACTAGATCAAGTGATCGGAGTTTCTCCAGAAATTTTATTGCTTGCATGATAAAATGTAACAGACGAGATTTATTAATATTTCGTTTAAACAAAATTATCAAAAATGATAATTATAATAAAACAAAAAAGGGCCACGACCGAGAATTGAACTCGGGCCGAGGGCTATCTGTTGAGTTTTAACTCCCCGTTTTGGGGCGCCTTTTACCAAAAGGCGCATCCACAGGCCCCCACGCTACCATTACGCCATCGTGGCCATTCCCCGCTTTTGGAAAAAGCGGGACCAAAACTTATACTAATTTTGCTCGCTATGCTCACAAAATATTCAAAATAATGAGTTCAACTGTTTAAAATAGCTTCATTTTTGACTGCTTTAAGTACCTTAGAACCATCGCCACAGAAAAAGTCGATTTTTTTCGCCCCGCTTTGTTCAATAAAATAAACAAGATCATTGAAATCAGCATGGTCACTTAGAGCGAATGCATTATCAGTATTAAAACGATAGTGGAGTGCCCACCCTGTTACAACCGCACAAAGCGTCTTCCTCTGAAATGCTTCTGCCATACGAGCTGCGAAATATCGTTTTGCTTTGCTCATAGGAACAATTGCTGCAAATGGACGGGACATTACTTCTTCTCCCTCATCGCTCCCAACTACTACCCGCTCAAGCGGCAAACCATATTTTTCATAAACCGAACAAAAGCGATCAGTTTTTTCAGTAACTGCAGGTGCTACCCCAAATTCATTTAGTATTTTGATTACTTCCTGAGCCTTGCCAAGTTCATAGCAGCCAAAAAGAAGATTAGATGATGGATTTGATGATAGCCATTTACCTATTTGGTCGTGAACTTCTTCTATAGGGGGCATTACATAGGCCGGATCGCCATACGTGGCTTCCATGATAAGATGATCGCATTGTGGAAGATCAGCCTTGAAACCAAAAATGGTGGGCTTGGTACAAAAGTCTCCAGTGTAAATAGTCTTCACACCATCTCCTTCGATTACGAGTTGCCTTGCACCAAGAATGTGACCGGCGTCTATCATTTTAGTAGATGGATGAGTGGTGGATTTGGCCTTGAGTGCAGCCAGTTCAATTGTTTCATTTGTGGATATTATTTGCTCGAGCCTGCGAAGGCCGTTTGTATGATCAGAATGGGCGTGAGAGAGAAAGTTAATTTCCCCATGAGAACTATCAAGGCCTATGTTAATTCCATTACATGGGACATGCATACGAGAACCAGGAGGGCAAATAATAAAACCCTAAGCAGGTTTTTACACTAAAATATAGAAAAAGTAACATTAAAAAATGACAGTAACAGACATAGTTCATGAGGGAGCTATCATTATCAGTGCGGTCTATACGGGGTGAAACCAAACGAGTAAAGCTAACCACTCATTTTGGCGAGCCAGTTATGGTAGAGGAGAGACCAATAGAGGTTGCAAAAATACCAGTTAATGGTGATGAGCTCCACCAGTGCATCCTAATTCATCCTAGATATGCTCCAAACGCCCAGAAAATAACTGTTCGGGGATTACGGATGGGGAGAACTATTGATGTTTTACTTGATAAAACATTTTCTTTTGAGGGGCAAGAATATGGTGTGATGAATTTTAAGGGAGTTGGAGCGCGAGCTTTTGAAGATATGACGATCCAACTAAAAAGATGGTATTCCCGCGGTAATTGGATGGAAAATGGTAGACTTGATAATCGCAACCGGATATGGGGAGCTCACATAGCTTCAGGAGCAAGAGAGGAGTTAGAATGCAGGATTTTGAGAATATTAGAAATACCAGAGATACCTATTATTGCAGTAAATGAAGTTCCCAGAGAGGGTTTGACGATATGGAAAAATTATAAGATAGTCCCTTCACTCGCCCAATTAGTCAGGCTGGAGCAAACCAACATAAGATTGTCTTATCTTGATGTTAAAAGATTTGGTGATGATGTTGCAGGACTTGTTGAACCAGAAAAACTAGGTAGAATGGATGGGAAAATGATAGCAAAACAACTCGAACTTGCAAAAGAAGGAAGGATGGTAGTTTTTGATGGCTTAGTTGATGAGAATAGGTTTGTGGATGGGGCAATGACCGATCGGGAAAATTTTACTTTGTGTGATTTTAATCCAGCAGCTTGTTCCAGACCAGTTGGCATAAGAAGAGCTGGCCATTTTGGTATGAATAATGGCAAATCGTTGGATTTTATACAAGAGATTTATCGAAGTTCCGCACGTGTAACAAATTGGCAGCACAGTGGTTTGTTTCAAACTTATCTTAGAGCACTTGGTAGAGAATTGGCTGTGGATTTAGCGGATCACACTAAACTAATTGACTGGTGTAGGGCACAATATGATATGATGGTGCCTCAGTCTTCCTGATCTTGATAGTTATATGAAAGTAGTGAATGGATTATTTTTGCCCGTTTCTTACCAAGCCCCGGAACCTCACAGATTTCGCGCTCGGATGCTTTTGCAATGCTTTCAAGCGTACCGAAATGATTGAGGATGGATTTTGCAAGCTTTGGCCCTACTGTGGGAAACGATTCTACAATTGCACGCGCGGCCTGGGATGGCGTAAAAGTTTTTCTTTTTGCATAAATTCTCATGGCATTCTTGTTTGCAATCTGTTCGTGTTTTGCAATATGAAATACAAGCTCTGCCGTTGAATCCTTATCTCTTGTAAAAATTATTGATGCGCCAAAGTCCGCCATGATTGTTGCGTAGGTACCAAGAAGTGAATTTCGATTTAAGCGGCCTTCATCAGCTACACCCTCAACAATTATGACTACTCTTTCATAGTTCGAAATTAGGTTTGGTAATTGAGCAAATAATCTTCCATCAATAACTGATTGTTCAAAATCTGCACGGGTTTTTCTTTCAACTGCAAGCCTTGCTGAGCAAAGAAAATCCCCCACAAGCAATGCCCTTCTTTCAACATGAGCACCAAGTTTTTTTAGAATCTGATCGAATAACTCATCTTCACGATGATCAACCGCTATAGTTATCTGACTGGATTGCGGTGGATCGAGGAATTGCTGCATTGGAACACCATTTAACTATCCATCACTTTGCCATCGATAGGTACTCTCTTATTTCATCAAAGCTGATTGAGCAGCCGGAATATTTCATCTTGTAAAGGGCAGCTTCCAGTGCTTCCTTTTGGAGCGAATCAAAGCTTTTGAAATAACCATGTTCATAGGCAAGCATTACAAGTTCACTGCTTCTAAGGCTCTTTAGTTGGGATATTTGTGATTGTAGATCGTGGAAATTTTTCTTGTTGATCATAACATTGACCCTAAATTCTGCTTCAAGGTGCTCTTTCAAACGGAATGGTGCTTCAATAAGCATTCTTGTTGTTCGCTCGTCAATCAGTATGTTTTTTACTCCAAGTTCGTTTGCAAGTGCAAGCATTTCTGATTCACCAAGGTGAATGAGCCTTAGAGGGCGATTTTTTACATAGAACATGGTATTTGCAGTTTCCATCATTCTTTTTGCATCTTCAGCCACGTTTGCATCCACTACTGATATTACATCGTCATTTATGGCATTTTTTATCCTTATGGCAGAAAAAAGATATTTTCTTAGATTACTCTCGAGTGGACGGGTTACTGATTCCTGCACCACTGATGGAGGAATAACAAAACGGACATTGTGCTTTTCACAAAAGAAGTAAAGAAGATTATCAAGGCAACCGGCAGTAAGTGAAATAAGAACGCCAGAATCACAAATAACATCCCTTGGCATGGATCAATTTCTTTGGCTGGTTTTATAATTAGTCGCTTAGAAGTTGCCTTGCCATTTTCATTCTCTCAGCTATGCTTTTCTCGTCTTTAAGCCTATCAAACATCATGGTTTCTCCTGCATAATCCAGGATTTCCTGTTTGTCAAGCCCGGTCATATCTGCAGCAACACCCAGACTAACACCTTGAGCATAGAAAGTAGCCGCCATTTTTAATTTTCCTTTTGTGACAAGATCGACAACAAAACGTGCATCAGTTTGTTCAAGACAACCCACCGCGTTTTCGAGTTTGGAAAACATAGAAAGCATTTCTGCATCAGTTGCAGTATCCATTTTTTTTACCAGTTCTTCTAAAGAACTCTCGATCATCTCCAAGCATTTGTTACATTCCGGCCTCAAATACCTTGGCTTGGAAACTATTTTTGAAAGAATATATGAGAAAATAGCGAGGGAAAAATGAGTGCTGTCTCTCTGGAGTGCGGTGACTCTTAGTACTGCATCGTTTAGTTTTCTTAATTTCCTCTGGTTTCTTTTTTTGAAAGCCGCAAGAATTTGTGAAGCGAGTTGAGTTGGTCGTTCCATGTAGATAGGACAGAGTGATATTTTTTAAGGGCTTTGGAAATGTGGGGGAAACGAAGATGATTAAAAATACAGACGTAAATTAAATTAAAATCCCACTAAAAAGCATAGCTTTATAAATAGTATCATGATAGTATCATGATTGTTGCGTGACTTTATCGCAACACGGTGATACGATGAAAGATAACGACAAACAGGGATTTAAACCTATTGACAATGCGTTCACCAAAGAAATACGAAGCGATCTTGAAACACATCTCGAGAAATTCAGGGATCCTGTGGTTATGGCCGAAATGGCATACCGCCTCCTTGAAGAACGTGAAAACACAAACCGGTTGCTCAAGACCATGATACAAAGACTTGAGACAATCGAAGCCAAGCTCTCTAATCGGGGCACCGCAAGCCAGAACGCTGGTGAGGAACTGATGTTACCCGAAATAGATGAACAAATACTCAACTTCGTTAAAGCCGGAAAAGTAACGGCTGAAGAAGTTCGCGAGAAGTTTAATTATCGCGGAAAGAACGCTGCATCTGCAAGGCTTAACCGCCTTTACGAACTGGGACTGCTCCAGAAAAGGCAGGTCGGAAAGAAGGTTTTCTTCTTTTCGGAATGATGGATCTCAAAAGAGATTCAAAAAGAACCAAGTTCCAACTTAAAGGAAGTTGGAAAGAAACCTTGGTTTGAAACATATTGATGGCAAGGCTCAAGAGCGGATTTTAACCTCCCGCCTCTCTCTACCAGTTATGTTCGCTCTTGACTTTGTTATCCTCCCGTCGCTAGTGGCTCTGACCAGGGCCCTAGCAAAATATTGATGGCAAGGCTGAGAATGAAATCTCTCTCCTTTTCTTCGTTCTCAACTTGATGGAAATAAGGTCCATCAATCGTGGGCGGCGCTGCTGTTCACGACTTGTCTTCTAAACATATATATAGTAGTAGTGGAAAATCTAATTATGGCGAAACTGGACTTTGATACAACCAAAGAAATCGAGATACCAAAGGACCCTTTTGAACGTATAATTGGTCAGCCACACGCAGTAGCAATAGCAAAAATGGTACCATACCAAAGACGGCATCTTCTTTTAGTTGGACCGCCAGGAACTGGAAAAAGTATGATTGCTCAAGCGATAGCAAGTGTACTTACTACTCCAAAGCATGAGATATCGATTATTGATAATAGTGAAAATCCTGAAAGACCTATAGTTGAGATAAGAGATGAAAGCCAGATAAAAAAAGACAAGAAAATGGATAAACAGATAGGAGCCGAAGTCTCTCCAGTAGAAGTGCCTGGTTTTGTAGCTGAACGATTAGGTTTCAGATGCAGACGATGTGCGGCATTAAGCCCATTTACAGAAGCGATATGCCCGCAATGTGGGGCAACAAAAGCACAAAAATATAATATTCCGGCCCAGATGGTGCAACCCGAAATGGAAAAAATGAGGGTGGCAACAACCAGAAGGGACATGTCAGGTAAGGAAGAAGTCATAATATATGAACGAACCAGCGAAGGCAAAATAGTCATGCTCAAACAGGATGAAGTAAAGAAAATAGAGGAGATGAGCAAAAAATCAAAACGAAAAGTCATAGTGCCATTAAAACGCGCAACATTTGTCCAGGCAAGTGGTGGAAGTGAAACCGAACTATTAGGCGATATACGCCATGACCCATATGGTGGCCATCATAATCTTGGCACACCCGCTTACCTTAGGGTAGTTCCTGGTTCAGTGCATGAAGCTCACGAAGGAGTACTTTTCATAGATGAATTATCCACGTTGGGAAACATACAAAGGCATTTGCTTACTGCAATGCAGGAAAAACAGTTCCCAGTAGTAGGAAGAAACCCTATGAGCAGCGGTGCTGCAGTACGAGTAGAAGGGGTTCCATGCGAATTCATATTTGTAGGTGCGTGCAACATAAACGACATGAAATATATCATACCGCCATTACGCTCGAGAATAAGGGGCGACGGGTATGAAGTGCTTATGAATGACAGCATGGATGACACTCCAGAAAATGAGCGAAAAATAGTCCAGTTTATAGCACAAGAAATAATAAAAGATGGGAAAATACCCCATGCTGATAATGCATCCACAATGCTTATAGTAGATGAAGCACGCAACATTGCGAGAAAAATAGATGGTGTCAAAGGCCTTACTTTAAGGCTAAGAAACCTAAGTGGCATCATTAAGATGGCTGGCGATCTTGCTGCAATGGAAAAGAAAGCACTCATAGAGAAAAAAGATG
>JAHFFJ010000047.1 GCA_023248035.1 Microcaldota archaeon | reverse complement strand
TAGTGCGGGCAGGATAAGATTCCACCTAAAACACCACCTTTGGAACCAGAAGAACACTTTACTTTTTGTAGGGTACCAGGCAGAAGGAACCCTTGGAAGGTTAATACTGGATGGCGCAAAAAAAGTGAAGATGATGGGGATGGAACTTGTAGTAAAGGCCAAAATAAGGCATATCGACAGTTTTTCTTCTCATATAGATGCAAATGGACTTTTAAGGTGGCTTAATGCTATGGTGAGAAAACCCAGGAGGGTTTTCATAGTTCATGGTGAGGAAAGTTCTTCTAAGACGCTTGAAACCAAGCTAAAAGCAGCGGGGTACAAAGCACATGTTCCAATAATAGGTGAAAGTGTGGTTTTGGAATAGAATCGCATAATTTGGAGTGAGAGGGACGAAAAGATTATTAATGAGTTCAAATTTAGTCATATGGCGATCGTATGAATTTGAAACTGATAATTATCTTTTTGGTTTTCGCTGGACTCATATATTCAACAGCACCAAGCTGGATTACAAAGGATGTTAGCCTAAATTATAGTTCAGGTAGTAGTAAGGTTTTCTTTAACGTAATAAATAGAACACAGACAGATTTGATATTTGAAGTTAAAACTTCAAACAGTCCAAAACCAAGCAAAGCAACTGAGAATTTAAGTGCTCAGAGCGGACAATTCTGGTTTGATAGCAAATTGTTGGCTGATGCCAGTACCGGATCCATAATTGGAGACTATAGCGTAGTAAAAGAAGGAAAATTAACATTTGCAGGAAAAGAATGGGACACCATAACTCTTGAAATTTACATAAGCGGTGCTAAAAACACAAAAATTTATGATAAAAAAACAGGTCTCATGCTTAAGCAGACAGTAAGTGCAGAAGGTGCGCCAGAGGTTACATTACTCGCGTTATATGTACCGGAATGGGCACCGCCACCCCCACCAGTGCAAGAAAAAAAACCAAATGGACCAGTACTTGATGATTCAGCTCCCAATGTTACCGATGATGAAGTTACTGATAATGTGGATGTACTTAATGATGATTTACAGGTGGGAGAAGTTGAGCAAAAACCAGCTTCTTCACCAGCTCCTGAGAAAAAACCGCTTCCATGCTGTCCAAGTGCAATAATTCTTGGAGTTTTGGGAATTGTGATTATGAGGAGTAGGTAAAATATCCAAAAATTTAATATGAAGAAATGTCCGATTGGAGATAAACTGATTAGATGAGCTATTCGTCATCTTCTTCATCAGTTTCTTCTCCACTTTCATCGTCTTCAATTTCGTCCTCTTCATCGATCTTAAATATAGGTTTCATGGCTTCCATAATGGAGGTATTGGTATAAGAATATATGTTCGAGTAAATTATTTATTCTTAAATACTAAAACGTGACTGTGATCACCTTCAGTTGAACAATAAATGATTTCTTCTTCAAAAAAGAAGATTTTTGATATTTCTCGACCGATATCCCAGGCCAGCGGAGTCATTGGTCGGCCTTCACCAATCGTATTTGAAACTTCAATTATAATTGTTGCATTTTTTTTCATGACCTTCTTAATTTGCATGTAGATTAGTTGGATATCTTTTAGGTATTTTGAGTAGCTTCCGGATTTTTTATAATTTGCAAATGGATCTTCTTTATCAAAGAATCGCATATAGGGTGGAGAGGTTATAGAAAAATCAAACTTGGGTAATTTATAAGAGCTAAGTTTTAGAGAATTACCATGAATAATTTGGTTGGGAGCTTTAATCTTGTCTTTAATATATTCATATTTACTTTTGTCATATTCTATACCGATAGCTTGCCTGCCAAGTCTTTGACTTATAAAAAGAGTGGTGCCAAAACCGGCAAACGGATCTAATATTTTATCTCCCTTTTTTGTAAATTCAAGAATGAACTTTTTAGCGAATTTTTCAGTAAATCTAATATCAGTATCTCCATTAAATTTGATTTTTTTTAGTTTGCTGGAGATTAAAAACCATGAATTTTCCATGATTCATAGTGGGAAGTTAACTTTTTAATCTACAATCTTATGGCATCAACTACTTGGATAACCAAGCTGAGATTTGGTCATTCTCTTCCAAGTGGAGACGAACCGTGAAAGTACTCAAAATAATGGGAGATGGAAAGACCCATAGGTTCTTTCAAATAAGCAAAAATTGCTCCTGCCGTTCTTTTATCTCTGGATTAGCATCAGTTGCTGATCGTACAACATCTAGCATTTTTATGCAAGAAATTGCATAGGTTCTATTTAAAGATTTGGCATAATATTCCCAGAGTGCGACCAAAGAGTCTCAGATGCATTTTCAAAGACTCGTATGTATTTCTTCAAACGTTTTTGGTTTTTTTGGATTGACCAGCTGGATTTTGAGGGACTGCAG
Source organism: Microcaldota archaeon (assembly GCA_023248035.1). Taxonomy (GTDB): domain Archaea; phylum Micrarchaeota; class Micrarchaeia; order Anstonellales; family Bilamarchaeaceae; genus Bilamarchaeum. Next base: position 5,641 of record JAHFFJ010000047.1, on the reverse strand, counting down.
ATTATACAGGTGGGCGACAATTGATTATTTTTTATCTCTTTTGCATAGTCGAATAAGTTATATGCCATTTTCTCTGCGCTAAGGCCAGCGCAAGTCTTTAGGTTTACGATCATATCTCCATTGGCACATATCTCTTTCTCCTCACCAAGAAAAAATTGTGCGACAGTTATCTGATCTTTTACCTCCAGTATTACCTCAGTTGTCATGAAAGGAGTCATTGCGATATTGGTGTATTTCCACAAACTACCTAGCTCTTTCTTAAGCATTTTCCAGCACTTGATGTCGAACTCGGCCTGAAGCAGTGGCCACCAGCGAGGCATTTGTTTTTTTGCTTTGGCTCCTGCAAATAATTTTTTTAGGATAGACACGGCTGGTTTTATTGATTTTACTGATTTAAGAGCCAATCTCAGGAGGATCGTTTCCCCAGGCAATACTTTTGGGTCAGACTGGATGATTTCCTGGATCGTTTTCATATCTGTTGCCGGGTCCAGATCGGTTATCAGAATGGGCACCCTGCCGCTATCCAAAAGTGGCTTGACCGCTTTTTGGATATACTCTTCGGCCGATTCATCTGGTTGTTTATAGCCCCAAAACAGTTCATGGCTCTTAAACCATCTTCGGTCGATCTCCGGTAATTCCATTTAGAACCTCTTTTATAGCTCTCTAAGAACCTTTACGACTTTCTTAGTGTGCATATCCGCTTCACCTTGTCTTGCAATAAGGCCCTGACAAAAACCCAATGAACCGATCAAAGGCTCTCTTGTCTTCGCTTTGGTTGGAGTTACACCTATTTCTGCAGCCAGCCTCGAAAGAGGCTTGTTCCTTCTCATTCCACGTACTTGACCCATACATATCACCTCATTCTAGACACAACACTCCATTAGACATATTTAAAACTAATTTCCTAGTTTTTAAAAAAAAGAGGAAACTTTATAAAGAATTTACTCATTAATAATATAATGACTCAAAAACTCGATAAAATCGATCTTCGTATCCTCTACGAGCTTGATCGCGACTGCCGCCAGCCTTTAAGCAATATTGCAAAAAAAATACGGAAATCACCCGCTTATGTGAAATACCATATCGGGCGGCTTAAGGAGGAGCAGGTCATAAAGGCAGTCTCGATAATTGCACGGGCGCACGCACCGGAGGTTTATTGTTTCATAAAACTGAAAGGCAGCGATTTGATTCAAGAGAAGGTCTTGTTGGATTTTCTCTTCAAAATGCCTGAAACCTATCGCCTCTACCATTGCGATGGCGAATTCGACATAGTTTCTATCTTTCTGGTTAAGGACAACAACCAGTTGAATGCGATTAAGAACAGAGTAACGACTAACTTCTCAAACATAGACAGGATATTTTTCAATGCGACAGCCTTCTCTGAACTATATACAAAAAAATATCTGACAGATGCAATGGAACCTGAACGCATAGTTGTAAGTGGTTTACTGAGAGAGACAGAAGCCTTTGAAAAGGCAGTCCTTGCCATTCTCCAGAAAAATCCTTTTTCCTCTCTGCTCGAGATAAGCACTGCAATGGGAGTATCATATGACAGGATAAAATATCTCTTCAAGACTGCAAAACCTTATGCCGGGAGCAGACTTCTGCTCTCTGAAAAAACAATTAGGAAAGCTATTCTTTTCATAGAATTAACAGATGAATTCGACAAGCTAAAGGAGTACTCCGCCTTCAATCCAAATGTAGTACAGATAGATAACATTATTGGCGAGTACAACTTTGCCATATTTTTCGAATGCCAGGCACAAAATGAGATAAAGAGACCGATCAAAGAGTTCCTCTATCAGTTCAAAGATGCAATAGGAGCGCACACCAAATGTGAAATCATCAATACTTACAAATATTGGGGGGCGAGCGTATGAAGATATCCCAGCCGGCAACCATTCTGGCGTACCTGCCGCTCTATATTGCGATAAAAGGCACTGGGCACGAAATAGTCACCTACGACAGCCCAAAAAATGCGATTGAGGCGACAGTCAAAGGAGAAACAGACATATCGATAGGAGATCCATTCATGTTCGATTACATGGATTATGAAAAGGTTGTGATTTTCGCAGGATTCGCAAAGGGAGTATTCCATTCGCTTGTGACATTCGATCCTTTCATAAAAGAAGCTTCCAAAAAAGACCTTCAGGGTAAAACCATTGTAGCCTACCCGGAACCGAGCACGTCCTTTTTCCTCTGCAAGCGGCTGAAAGAGGGATATTTGCTGGACAGCATAATACAGACTCCGTTCAATACAGAACTCGGGCCACTGCTAACCCAAGAGGCGGACCTGGCGATAGTTTTGGAACCTAACACGACCTATGCATTGAAAAACGGGGCTAAAGAGCTTATCGACTTTTCAAAAGAAAAAGCGGTTATGACCGGCTTCTGCACCACAAAAAAGTATCTTGCCAAAAACAAAAAGGAATTAAGGGAATTTTTGGCACTTATGAAAAAAGGGTTTGGGATTTTCCAGGCAGATGAAAAATTAACCCTGGAGACCGCAAAGAAGTATTTCCCTCTTGTCAACGAGAAGATACTTGCGGAAGCGATAAACAAAATACGCAATGCAGGCATATACTGTCTTGATTTTAAATTCAGTGAAAAGGAGATAGTAGAAGGAATGAAAATGCGACAGATCATTCTACCACTTCAAAAAGTAAAGAAGTTTATTGTAACTCCATTTATCTAGATTCACCTTCTCTATATTTATCTCTCCAGAGGAAGGACTATTTTAGGGTTCGTGCCCTATTGAGCAGTATTCTGCCCCATAGGGTGAGATTCGAACCTGGGTTCATATGCTCCTGCCGGGATTTGAACCCGGGTCCTCAGAGTTCCCTACCTTTTAGGAAAAGGTAGGACCAAAACGGATCGTTAATTTTTGCCTTCGGCAAAAATAAGTCGCAAAAACTCCGAAGGAGTTTTAACAGCCAGTTTTGATCAAACTTTTCCTAAAAGTTTGAGAGTCTGATATCCTTGACCGGGATGTCCAATTGCATTGATCATTTTCATGATAAATACAAACCCCTTATGAAGGGGTGGAAGAACCCCATAAGAAAAACAGATGTGGTTCTTCACTAGACTACAGAAGCTTGAATTAAGTTTACTAAGGAGAGTTTAAAAATAATAGATAAAAAAAATTAGACTGGTTCTACGATATCCCCTTCGCTTATAAGATCGCTGTCGTTCTCTTGCTGGACATTGATATCAGAATCGTTCAGATCCGATGGTGGCGGAACGATCGAACTATCACTAAGGAGATTATCATCCGGGTAGGTATTTGGAGAAATATCCGAATCACCTATTTTTGGAGTTGACTTGCTTTGAGCTTTTGGGGCAAGACATCCAAAAAGTAGGATGGTAAGGACAATCCCGAGAATGATATTATTTTTCATTCTCTGACCTCAATGTGGATAGGATCTGCTTTATGATTTCTCCTGCAGATTTCAGGTTGGTCCAGGCAGACTCATCGCCAACATGCGATTTTGCCATTATTATCGAGTCTTGTGCACTAGTAACCTTATCGGAAAGTCCAGCTTCATTTGCTTTGTCCTTAACCAGCTCAAGTATTTTATCGAGCTTTTCTGCTTCAAATTTGGCAGCAAAGTGGAAATTTAATCCATCCTTACAACCATTAAAAAGACAGTATTGTTTTAGGGCAGAGTGTATCTCATCGGGAGTTTCAGACACCTGAAGTGCATCCTTAAGCGGAGCTACTATAGTGGATCTTGCTTCTGCTATAAGTGCAGTTAGATCCGATGTTTCCACACCCTTAGCGCTGAGTTGCGAAACTCTTTCTTCCGCTCTATCAAGGTAATTATCATAGGTGGCAACTTTTCCATAGGAAAACTTTTTTAACGAGTCCAAATTGCACTTATTATAATTCTCCTTGAACTTGTCATAATCTTTCTTAAGTGCACCCATAGCTGGCCCTTTCACGCCACCCATTGCCGGTCCCTTCATACGAGCTTGGAGTATGGCCTTTCTCGCATCATTCATATGTGCGTTAAAATCCTTAAGATGCTCCCTAAAAGCCTCAACATCACCAGCTTCTGCAAAACCTTTGAATGCAGATATATCATCCTGGAGTTTTGCAGCATTTGCACTTAGATTATTACCCGAATGATTGGCAGTAGATTCCAATACCTCCATAGTAAATTCTGCTCTGCATCCTGCATTATCCAATGCACCGGCAAGGCGGTTATCCTTGATGGGGGCTGCACTTACAAAAGGTACAGCCAGAAGCAATGCAAAAAGCATTACATACTTAATTTCCATTCAAACACCCCGCTCCGCATTTACGAAGCAGGTAGAGCTTTTTGGAACAGTATTTATATTTTTCCTGGAACAAGTGGAACACCACACGACGAAGGGAGAGAAATAAGATGGAACAATGGCATTCTCAGGATCTTTCCATAATTTTAGTAAGTGTGATTAAATTCTTGTTGCCTTTTTGGGATTTTTGAATAATACCACGATTGGTAAGAGAAGCGAGTCTTCTTGATAGAGTTGCTTTTGGAATATGGGTATTAAGATAAAGATGGGCCTGGGTTGTTCTTCCTTTTTGTTTGGATATTTCCCGCAACAGATCCTTGTCGATCTCATCTAGTGTTTGGAATATGGAATTTTTTTCTAGGTTTGATTGTTCTAATTTTAAGGCGATTTGATTTGGAAGTTTTTTTCTGGTTGTGGCGTAGAATAGGGACAACAGTATAATTACAAATAGGATTAACCCGGGCACCATAAATTCGTTTTCCTGGGGGGTTATCTCGTATCCCGCACGAAGATTAATCATGTGACTGTTATCGATATTCTTACCTGACCAGGATAAAAGAAGTGAATTTCCACCGCTTACCCCGCCGTTTGTTGATTTTATAGTAGTTCCGGCAGGAAACTTTAGCGAAGCACTAAAATCATCAATTTTTTCTGAACTTCCAATTGTGAGTGCAAATGACCAGAGTGACTGATTTTTTTGGGTAAATGAATTTGAGGTACTCTCGAATTCAACATAATCAAAAGGCACTATTACTGAAACTATAGTATGATTACCTTCTTTTTTCACTGCCGTTTCTAGAGTGAGACCGCTTTTATCCCGCGCAATTATATCAAGATCGCCTGATAGATTAAGGTAGATTTCTTTTCCCTCAAAATTGGGAAGATCGTATTTCATAAGCATATGACTAGAACCAGAAGAATCAAGAGAACCAGTAACATCAAGAGAAGTTGAGGATGATAGGGAGAGGATAAGAAGAATTAGCAGATAGCTGCGCATCCTTATCGTCTCTTTTTACCAGCTTTTTTTGGCCTGGTAAATTTTTTGACTTTTGCCTTAAGTAGTTTGATTTTTTTTGCAGTGGATTTTTTGGGGACGGATTTTGGTGTTGAAGTTTTTCCTGAGTGATGACTAGCGTGAGAACGAACCTGATCTACAAGTTCCCTGATGATGTGGTGTGCTTTTGAGTCAGTAGAAAGCGAAAACTGGAGATTTTCGAACTTTAGAGGGGTAAAATTCACCTTAAGCTCTTCTGGTTTAGGAGGAAGTACGGACAGGAGAGTGGCACCCTTAGAGGAATATGAAAATGGAGCAAGTTGAAGTGCGGATGTGATTTTCTTAACTTCTGGTTGGAGTGCAGTTTGA
>JAHFFJ010000011.1 GCA_023248035.1 Microcaldota archaeon | reverse complement strand
CCCTTTCGGGTTTTTGGTTTTGACCATGCTAAATTTTCCTGATGGAAAATTGAGACTGGCTAACACGCCTTTTTCGCGAAGCGAAAAATAGCAGCTCACTTTTTGGGCGCTTTTTGGTAAAAAGCGCAGCATATCCCCCCGAGTCCATTTTACTTAACTGATAGCTTGGTCATGAGATTCTGCAACCACTCCAAACTCGTAAGAACATCGATAACGAGCAAATGTATGGTAGGGAGCGTAGCCATCGTTACGGACCACAAAACCAGCATAGGAAGATAATCGATCTAGATATCTCATTTCTAAACTAGGTTCTGTTGCTCCAATTGCAGGAACTTTTGTATCCTTATGGGGTAGATACCAACCATTTGATTTTGGGAAGTTTGAAACTAAGGCTAATCTATCATCTCCTATTAGTAATCGGATTTCGGTTAGTCGCCTAATGTCAATTGCCATTAAGGCATCAATACCATCTTGATCTAAAATTTCCTTGAGAGATCTTTCTTTACGATTCACAATATAGGCAAAATCAGCTGAACTTAACCCTTGAACTACTAAGGCAACGTCTTTTTCTCCAAAATATTTACCAGTTGCCAAAACTACTCTTGGTTCATTTTCTAAAGAAAAGACTATTTCTCGTCCCAATCTGGTATCTGGCTTCTCATAAGCAATGGCCATATTAACCAGAAATGATGGAAGGACCGCGGAAACTCCCACAAAATTGAGAGCTAAATCAGCCGATTGATGAGATATAATTCTAAGTTGATCTGAATTTCTTGCATTATGAGCTTCAATCAAAGGATAGGCATTGAAACCTGTTACACCAGTTTTCATTAAAACTGCAAGATCCATGGGTTTATCACTAACCGCAATTCTTACTTTTTCAATCATAGTTACACCATTCTTTCCAAGGCTCGAAGCTTGGTAGCGTAAGCATCAGGTATATTTGAAATAATAGTCATAGGAGTATCTGAGCTAGAAGCCTTAAATTCAAAACTAAGATCCATTCCCCTTGGCAGATCAGGTAGAACAGGGAATGCTGGACTGCCAACAACTAGATTATCGGAAATTCTTTGTATTCCGGTTATGGTACAAAAAGTCCTATACCCTAGTTCGTTAATATAGCCAGTTACGTTAATTGTATAGATAAACCTGTCATTTTCTGAGGATGCTACCACACGCATAATATCATGAGGCTCTGGAGTATTAACAAGCGACCAATGATCTAGAATTTTAGTGGGTAAATGACCTTGGATGTCAGGCTTTTCATGATTTAAAGCAACAGAAAAAATTCCATATTGGATTGCTTGTTCGATGTAACGAGCAGTACTATAGCCAGGGGAAAAAAGATTGAAATTTCTAGATTCACTTAGGTCTTCAGTTACGGGTATTCTTCGTGGGGTTCTGGAATTTAATTTATCAAGTTCTTTTTGTATCCTCCAGTCAAAAACCTGTAATGAGGGGCTTGCACATGAATAGTGATAGATACGATTGTAGTGATCAAGTTCAAACCTGGAGAAACGAACCCACCTGCCATCTTCATGAAGGGCAAAAGTCATAGGTGTTTTTTCTGGATCTCCGAAGTAGATCGGGATGAAGGTTTTCTTAGGTGGGTAAGAACCTGTGGCATGTTCATTCATGAGCACAATAGGTCGACAAAAGTGCACCTCAAGATCTCCGATCTGAATTTGAGATATTGGCTTAAAAGCGAGTGGATTTTGCCTGCCAAATTCTTCTAAACGGTTACGAAATGCCATTAGATGTGCACGACATTCTCCACCGGATAAATATCCCTTTAGTCCAGTTAAAGGCATAGCAGTTAAAGGCATAGTAAAGCCACCTAATCCCATAAGAGCATTGAAGGTTTGCACTGGATTTTCTGGAATCATCTTTGCAAAATCTTTTCCATCTAAAGAAACCAGACTACTTTTAGGGTGAGGGGTACTTGGAAGTGGGATTGGTAGAGCGTAACGTTCTCGTCCTACACGAACGCCATATCTTTGAATAGACCCATATTTACAAGCTGGCATGTGGATTCCCTTTTTAGTGTTAGATAGATATTAATTGTGGGAATAGATTTAAATTGCTTGTTTTTTTAGAAAAGTTGGATTTATTCTGCCAGTTTTGAGAAACATAACTATGCTTTTTATGCTTTATCATCCTACTTATCACTCTAATGTTGCCTAATATCTATAAGGGAGATTATCGTTTGCTTGCCATTGTTCCGCTTGTAATGATTGTTCTTTCTTTGTATTTTATTCCCTCGATCAAGATGGGGGTTGACTTTCAGGGAGGAACAGTGATAGCCCTTTCTTTGAAAGAGCCAGTGGATGCAGAAGAACTTCAGAGCCAGCTTCAGGATGAAGGTCTTGAAGCAACCGTTCGAGCATTCCAAACTACGATTGGATATAGGGCAGAAATAGAAGTTCCACAAAGCCCGATTTTGGTACAAGCTGATAACCTTAGGGACAAGTTTAACAAATTGATACCAGAAGTAGCTTCGCTTGAAGTCCAGGGATATCAGAATTCAACTGGAAGTGATGATTACATTGCAAAAAAAGCCGAACTTGAAGATGTTGCAGCACAACTTTTTGCATTAAAGGGAACTTCTGCCCCAAAAACCAATAATACTAATGATCTGCAAAAAAAGTTCTCTGAAGAGTATACTTTAGTGTATTCAGATTATCAAAAATCTATATCTGAACCGATAAACAAGCATGTTAGTTACGAATCAATATCAGTACAAACAGTAAGCCCAGGGCTTTCGACACATTTCATAGATGTCGCAGTTAACGTAGTTATTCTTGCTATCATTCTTAGCATTGTTTTGGTGTTCTTCTTTTTCCGCTCGATAGCACCAAGTATTGCAGTTATTACCGGTGCACTAAGCGACATAGTGATAGCGCTTGGAGGCATGGGTCTTTTGGGGGTTCCACTTACACTTGCATCTTTTGCAGCTCTTTTGATGTTGGTTGGTTTCTCACTTGATACCGATATACTGCTAACCACCAGGTTGCTAAAGAGAAAGGGAGACCCGAGAGAGAACGCCTTTGATGCCATGAAAACTGGGATGACAATGAGCATAACTGCGATAATAGCATTTAGTGCTTTGTTTATACTTTCGATAGTCACCCACATACCAACATACTATGAGATATCCGCAGTTGCACTTGCAGGCCTGGTTGGCGACATAGCCGCTACATGGGGCATAAATGGAGTGATGATACTTCATCATGTGGAAAGTAAGAGGTCACGATAATGGATTTTTACAAGGACAACCGATTCGTTTTCTTAACAATAATGTTCCTGCTTTTTGCAGCAGGGATAGTATTTGTTGCAGGCTGGCTGCTCATACTAGCACTTTTATTTTTCGGATTTTCTTCCCTTATATGGAAAGAAACTCACATCAAGCTTAGTGGGATTGGATTCCTTGTACTGCTTGCACTCCTTAACATTTATGTTAATGGAATTAATTTCGGTATTGATTTTGTAGGTGGAACGCGGATACCAGTTTTGCTTGAACATCCCGTGGATCAGGCGACAATGAATGAACTTGTCCAGAACATAAAAAGCAGGGCAAGCACGCTTGGACTTAAGGAAGTCAAAGCCCGGGCACTGGGAAACAGTATAGTTAATGTAGAAATAGCTAGTAGTGATGATGAAACCATTTCTTTTATAGAAAAAACTTTGTCACAGCAGGGTGTTTTCCAGGGCATTGTTGATGGAAAGATTGCAGTAAGCGGAGATCGTATTTTCCGTACCACGATAAGAGCACTAGGACCTAACGAACTTATACAGCAGGGAGCGCAGTGGGGAGTAGCATTTTCTGTTGATCGTGAAGGGGGGGAGCAGTTTGCCGATTCTGCAAGAGGAAAGGCAGATTATCCAGTTTATATGTTCATTGATAGGCCAGAGGATGCAGTATTATTTTATGAAAATTCAACTTTTAAGAAATATATAATTGCAGATTCTGGAGAGAAGGAATCGAAAAAATCACTTGATGATATGCTTAAACTGGAAGGTAAAAGCATAGGTACATACATAATAGAAACCCAGGTCAACATTACACCAAAAACAAACAAGACAAAGGCTATTGTCTCGGAAAAACTTCCTTCTGAATTTAAGGAGCAGATAAAGAACCTTGGATTCGTACTTGTAGAAGTTCAAGAGGGTAAGATCGTTCCTGAATTCCAGCGCTCACGAAGTGGTGTACTTATAGTAAATCGATTAGAAGCAGTGGGACTTATAACCGCACCCCTTCTTGGTGGTGGAGTAACAAATGGCGTTCCAAACTATAATTATGTTGTAACTGGAGGAGTAACCACACAGGACCCTACCCTCAAAGCAGCAGAAGCAAAAGAAAAAGTAAAGAGTATAGAATCCGTGCTTAAAGGAGGTGCACTTCCAGTTCAGATTTCATTAGGCTCACGAACCACTCTCCCAGCATCATTGGGAAGCGAATTTTTACGCCTTAGCCTTATTGCGATTGTTGGCTCTTTAGTAGTTATATCTGCACTTATAGGGCTGCGATACCGAAATCTTAAAGCGACCATGCCTATTGTTGTCATAAGTCTTGCAGAATTGGTAGTACTAATTTCCATACTTGGATCTTTTACCATTGATCTTGCAGCAATGGCTGGTATAATAGCTGCAATAGGTGTCGGGGTAGATGCTCAAATAGTTATTACTGATGAAATTCTAAAGAAAGACGACCAGCATACCACACATGAAAAAGTGGAACTTGCTTTTGGTATAATTAAGACTAACGCCATAGTGGCGATATTCTCTATGCTCCCATTACTGTTTTCAGGCCTGGTTGAGATAATAGGATTTGCAATGTCTACAATACTCGGAGCACTTCTCGGTTACCTTCTTACAAGGCCAGCATATGCAGCCATAGTGGAAAAAATTCTTGAAGCTGAGAAGTCAGGTGAATAATTAGCTTGAGACCCAAAGGGGCCTTGGTTCGTTCTTTGTATATTTCAACTTTGGTTTTACATATTCAAGAACGTGCTCCATCACACCGGACAAATCAGGAACTTTCCCAGACCTTACTGCGGATATGAAATCTTTTGCTGACTGATAGGCAGCTTCACCACGAATATTTAAAGCGTGGCAGGAACTTGGCTGAGGAAGAAATTCTCCCCCATAAAGATGGTGCAAAAATATTGTATCAGGAGTGAGAAGGGGACCGAATGATTCACTGGAATTCTGTGCAAAATAGAATGATATACAGGTAACATAGCGAATTGTTTTTTGGGGAGTAGTATCAGTTACTTGCACTGGAGTAATTTTTAATCCGTAAGTGCATTCCCCATCAGAGGTGTTTGCAATAACGTGTAATGCCCTTTTATCTTCCTTATCCCAGGTGTAATCAACAACGGTGTGTGGAAGATCTTTAGGATCAGTAAGATCGAGCACCCTGACATTTTTGAGCATCTTAGCCTGGATAGAATCTTCCATAGCTCGGCCAAAAAAAGATGATTGGCCTGGAACAAGTTCGTCCCAGCTTACAAGAGTATTTTTTCTGAGTAGTTTGAGTGGATCAACTTCCAGAATTTTATCGAGAGCCTTCTGGAATCTCCAGTCGAATATTCGTAGATAAGTACTCGCACCATAATATTCACCCGGACTGGAACTTTCAAGTGCAGTGAATCTTTTCCATTCATAATTATCGTAAAGTGCAAATAGCAAATTAGGAAGTTGATTGGGTTGTTCACTGATAAGGAGTGGCACAAAAATTGAGGGGCCATAATAGTACCGATCAAGAAGAAGAGGTGGGCCAAATTTTACAGATCGCCCCCCGATTACCAATTCTTCAATCTTAAAGGCTAAAGGAAATTCTATGCTAAGGGCCTGGATTTTTAGAGCAAATGCGTTTATTTCCATGCGCCCCTTGGCACTAGCAAGAAACAGAGCACGTTCTTTTTGAGAAGTACAAATTCTTGCTTGTGGATCGGGTATTCCAAAACTGATAGGAAAGGGGCTCACATCGGTGCCATCAATTTTAATTGTAGAGATAAGAGGGACAAGATCGTACATGTAATAGTGAGGCTGACGCAGAAAAGATCCGGAATAAAATTTAGATCTAACTCTCATCACCTCGATTAGTTTTTGATAAAATTGTTGTAGATTAAGAAAATAGATAGGAGCAATCATTTAAATTCTTTTTGAAACATAAAGTATAACATGCAACCAATTAGCTCCAGACGTAGAGTTGTAGTACCTGCGTCAGTCCAACGAGTTTGGAGCAGGTATGAACCACAAGTTGATGAGCATGATGAACTTGTAGGAATTACCATTAATCGTCGATATGAGGTAACTGGAAAGCTTGGTCATGGTGGAATGGCAACTGTTTATCTTGCACTGGATCTTGAAAGCAAAAGCGAAGTAGCCATAAAAATAATAAAGGAACTTCCACGTAGTTCAGAAGGTAAAAGTGGTACTGATAGCCGTTTTATTAGAGAGGCCAAACTTGCAATGAGTATAGAACATCCAAACGTTATTAGTGTTATTGAGGTTGATCTTTACAAGGATAGTTTGTTTTGTGTAATGGAATACTTACAAGGATCGGATCTTGCAAAAGAATTTAAGGAAAATGGTAAACTCACATGGAGTGACTTTTGCCCTATAATGCTTCAGATATGCAATGGGGTAAAAGCTGCCCACGATAGAGAAATAATTCATAGAGACTTAAAACCTGCAAATATATTTCTAACTACTAGGGATGGAGAGCCAATTGTAAAGATACTTGATTTTGGAATTGCAAAATCTTTAGAACCTGATGATGATGGACGACTTACACAGACAGGAGTGCTTGTTGGATCTCCGGCCTATTGCGCTCCTGAGCAAACTACTGCAGAGAAACGCAGCGACCTTTACTCATTAGGGGTAATTATGTATGAGATGCTAACAGGAGAGTTGCCATTTACAAGCACTGGAACAGGACTTGCAAGAATTTTGGAGATAATTGGCAAACATCAAAAGGAAGCCCCAAAACCGCCGAGAGAAATTGAAGTAGGGATACCAGAAGCGGTGGAAAGAATAATCCTAAAACTTATGGAGAAAAAGCCTGGTGATAGATATCAGAGTGCAGATGAACTTAGAGCGGCTATAGTTGCAACACTTGGACATGATGACACAGTAAGTGCAATAGTAGATATACCGAAAGTAGATGCACATGCAACAACGATGATAGCCGGTCCTGAATCTATAGGCTATACAAAGCCAAAAGCCAGAACAGGTATGAAGGTTTTAGCAGCTGCTTTTTTGGTGGTGGGAGTCAGTTTGTTTAGGCATGAGATTGCAGATTTACTTCCTAAAAAAGAGCAACCCCCTATAGTAGCTAGCGTACCAACAGCACCAGTTGTTGCTCAGCCAGTAAAAATCACATTAAATATACGAACTAACCCTACAGATGCCCAGATTTACGATGAGAGTGATAAATATAGTGGGGAGATAGGGAAAAATGGATTTGATCTAAAGCTCATAGAAGGAGAAAAAGTAAAGGTTATAATAAAGAAACGTGGTTTCATTCCAGAAACAGTCACTTTAACTCTGAACAATGGAGTAGTAGGAGTAGAAGGACCTGGATCAAAATTTATGAAACTTGATGGTCAAAATTTAGAGATTACACTACGTATGAACTGGAGAAATGGACCTAAAAAAAGATAATTTCCAATAAGAGCAGCTTTTAAAATTCTAATTTAGTAGTAAAGCCATGTGTAACCTTTACCTCGAAGGAACTCGGGCAATAGTAGACCTTGCAAAATGCCCATATGAGTTCGCTTCGCCTGAGTTTCTCAACCTTCACCTAAAAGACCTTTCTACTACTGAAGCACCGATAAAAACGATTAGGTATGAAGAAGAAATAGTAGTAGAGTTAAACGAGGAGAAAACAGGCATATTAACGCAGTATGCAGCCTTCATAAGACAACTCGAAACCATACTACTAAAAGATGACATTTATGGCCTGAAGCAGGATCCTGCACATGATACACGAAGAAAAGTACTAAAGAGATTTTACGAATATGTTTTCCTTAATCCCCTGCTTGCTGCACAGGAACTCAATGGTTATGCAGAACCGGAACCGGAAAAATCACTTTACATTAAAGGTTATCAGACGTTTAAGGGCTGGGTAGCAGGAATATTAAAGAGATACACATCAACCAAACTTTACGACCTTGTAAAAGATACCGGCGATCTTCGAGCAGCATTTCTAGAACTAGTAGGACTTAAGACCCTTTATTTTGTCCCTTCACTTGTACTAGGCATACCAAAAGATGCCGTACCCCTTAAGGGTCCTGAAGCAAAATATAGCCTGCCTTATGGGGTTGAGATACAAATTTATGAGATACCAGGAGCGGAAGCTTACCTTTATGTGCAGGAAAATAAAAGCATAGAAAATCTTTCACCGGAATTGAACAAATTACTTAAAGGAACTATAAATGAGCAGTTCAAGGAAACTTTTAGCAACGTGGACTGGGACATATTGATGAACCTAAAAACACGTGAATACCGTCAATATTTTATCGACCGGGCGATGTTGGATGGAATTGAGATTACTCCGCAACATGCCATGGCGATGGGACGGGAATGCGCAGAATGGGTAGTAGGACTTGGTGCGCATATCGAGAATCTGGCTCTTGATAAGGAAAATGTTACTGATATTTACATTGACAGTGAGAACTCGCCAATATATATTGAACATCGCAAATACGGCGTATGTCACACACTCTTTAGATACAACCGAGATCTTCTCGAACGGACTTTCAAGAATATTGTTTACACTCTTAAGGGAACGAGGAAGTTCGATGAGAATAACCCCATAGTAGATGTGGTGCTTAAGCGCCTTTCCATGAGATGCCACCTCCAGCGGCCTCCGGCAACATTTGGAGAGCTCCAAGGTGCACTTCGTATAATGAAGGAAGAACCCTTCACATATGCGCAATATCTTAATTTCCGATCGTTCACCCCGTTTTTTGCAGGTTATGATGATATGATGGTTACCTTAGGCTGCTCAGAAGCGGTTTTGGGACTTAAAGGTGTTGGTAAGACTTCATTTACTGCTGCAAAAATAACTTCAATTGGAACAAGACGAAGGATAATACCAGTTCAGGATATTGAAGAAATTCCCGTTCGGGCATTTAGAAAGAGAGGATTCCATATAGGTGCTGCGAGGGTGCAAAGTTCAGATGTTGAAGAATCAAACACCAAAGAACTTGATCTTGTGGCAATGGCAAATGCACTTTTACGTATGGGTGATGCTGCCCTTATAATCAACGAAGTACGTTCACGAGTTGCGGTTCAGGGTATAATCAATTTGCTTAATACCCAACCTGGTGTTTTCCTTCTTTACAACCTCCATGCAGAATCACTGCGAGATATTCAGGATAGGCTGGAATTGGTATTTGGGCTTCCTGCTGCAAGTATGTATGCAACCGATCGCTACACTTTCCTCAAGAAGGTAAGGTTTGGAAGGAAGGGTCGGGTTTATCGTCTGCTTGGATTTGAATACGAAAGTGATATTGATGACAAGAAATTTGTAGAAGTGTTCCGCTTTAGGCGTGGAGAAAGCATAGAGAACTGTACCTGGGAAGCAAAATTCATCCGAAACCCTGAAGCAAGCATGTGGGACTTTGATAAGGTTGACATAAGGAAATTACAGAAAGAACTTGACATTGTATTCATACCCCCTGCACTTGCAAGAAGGAGTGAAGAAACAGGAATTTCGCCCGAGCAGTACATTTTACAGGCGTTCTGGAAGGGAAAAATGTATTATGATATTTATAAGACCAGCCAGCAGCTTAATGATAAAATTATGCTCGAACTTGACTTTGTACTCAAAGTGAACACAGCAGCAGGCAGGTTACTTTTATCCATGGAGACAGAGCAGGGCGAAGTTGATTTCGCAGAAGCCTGGGATAAATGGGTTCCAATATTTAAGGAAGTAGTAAAGCAGGAACTTGCCAAAAGACGACTGGATATCGGAGAGAATACCCCACTAGCCATACCCCCAAGCATAGATGATGGGGAATCGAATGGGGGAGAGGGGAATGAGGAACAAGAGGAAGAACCCCCATTAGAAACTCGGAAAAAACCCGCACCCAAGGAGGAGGAAGAACCTCCGGAATTATCATCATTAAGAGAGAAACTTAGAGCAAAGAAACTGGGCTTGAAGAAGAAGTGATTAAATCTCAGTTATAGCATCTTTCATCGAAATGCGTTTTAAAAAGGGGAGAGAATCAAAATCAGAGTCCTCGCTCACAATTTCCCTTATATTTAAGCGGGTCAGTGTAGCTACAATAATTGCATCACTAAGGCTTAGAGAATACAATTCAATAAAATCAGCAGCTTCACGAAGAAGATCAGAGGTAATTGGAAGAAACTCCAAGTTGTTTATCGACAAAACAGCATGAATTGCAGTGTTTATCTCTTTATTTGATTTTTTGTATTTCTTAAGAACATATGCTAATTCCATGAGACTTATGCTGCTTGCTTTGGCACTTATTTTACCATTTTGAATTTCGCAGAGCAGTATTTCGGAATCTTTTTGAAACAAATCTTTTTCCTTTACATATGCAATAAGCACATTGCTATCTATGAACATAGATTCACCAAAACTCTGCTTCTGCTTCCTGTGCCAATTGGGAAGAACTTTTTTTGCTTTTGAAGCTAATTTTTTTCAGCTGCTCAAGTGGATTTTTAAAAAGTTTTTTTGGCTCAACAACAAGTCGATGCCCCTCCATTATCCAGATAACCTCATCTCCTTCTTCTATATTTAATTCACTCCTGAGATCTTGGGGAATAGAAGTTTGACCCTTTTTAGTGACTTTTGTTATATATACGATAATATCACCTAGTAATACTAAAAGAGAAAAGTATTAAAAAATGATATAATTCTTACTGTTAGATAAGGATAACTATTGAGTCACACAAAGACTTGTTAATTCTCTAGCCCTTGACAAATTTCTCAATCCTGTTGAATGCTTCATCAAGCTGCTCTGGTTTTGGAAGGAAAACAAGACGAAAGTATTTTCCATCCATATTTGGCGCAAAACCTGAACCTGGAACTACTACAACACCACATTTTAGGAGGCCACGGACAAATTCAGTATCGTTCTTCCATTTATCGCTTTCAACTTTTATGAAAGAATAGAATGCACCTTTTGGCGGAGCAACGCTAAGACCATCTATTTCCTTCACTCTTTTTACAAGAATATCGCGCCTTTTTTTGAGCTCACTGTTGAATTTATGGATGTGATCATGAGAACCTTTAATAGCAGCAATATATGCCCGCTGCATTTCCCAGTTTACCGAAAGCCGCTGGTTGCAGAGGCGTTGAACTGCATCCTTCATTTTATCCCAGCCTTCACCGTGGAAAGCAAGGTAGCCTGCACGCGCACCGGGGTAGATATAGTTTTTTGAGAGACTATTTCCGCACACCACAGGAACATCTTTGCAGATGTCACGCATGTTGGTTATTTCACCATCAAAAACCATCTGATCATAGACATCATCACTGATTATAGGAAGTTTGCTCTCACCTGCGATATCGATTATGCTTTGAAGGGTTTTACGTGAGTAGACTGCACCGGTAGGGTTGTTCGGATTTATTACGAGAATCGCCTTGGTATATTTGTTTATATTTTTACGAAGACTATCAGGATCTGGTTCAAATTTTTCGTCACAGTCATAGAATTCTATAGTCCCATAACTGATGCGCTCTTTGGTAAGATAAAGCGGATAGGTTGGAACAGGAAGTATTATGTTTCTCCCTGGATCCACCATTGCCTGGAAAAGAAAATCGATACCTTCACTAAGGCCTGCAGTAATGAAAACGTCTTCTGGTGCGACCTTTTCAAAACTTGCAACCGCTTCTTTAAGTTCTGGATCTCCATCTGAGGGTGCATAACCAGAATAGTTTTGCGTGAGGGCATGAGCAGCTGCATCAAGTACATGCTGTGGCGGACGGAAACCAAATGGTGCAGGGTCACCGATATTCAAATAGATCATTTGTGTCCCTTGCTTTTCCAGCCTTTTTGCTTCCTGGACAATATCCCGAATTGGATAAGAAACAAGTTCACTTCTTTTTGATGGTTCAATCATTGAAAACCCACTCCTTACCGACACCGGTCGGTTTTCGATCCGTCAACCTTATTTACTCCGGTTTGATTTGAAAACCCACTCCTTACCGACACCGGTCGGTTTTCGATCCGTCAACCTTATTTACTCCGGTTTGATTTGAAAACCCCTCCGCTAGAGGCACGCCCTAAAAGGACGTGCCGCGAAAAGCGGAACCAAAACTTATTGTTATTTTTTCGATCCGTCTGCAAGGGAAAATCGATTTGTATAATAAAATTATGCTATCCTATTTTTATTACTGATTTTTTAATGTCGCAATGAGAAAGTGACATTTTTAGGCTGGTGATCATAGAATATTGTTCGTGAAATTGAGGTAACTGGTGGATGGGGTTCTCCATCGCGACAGTTAGTGAATGTAATTCCCTCCATAAAAATGCAAAACCCAGTTTGTGAACGGATTAGATCAAATTCAGATTCCAGATAGTAGCGATCTTGATCTTTAAGATCACTAAAATCTCCGCGTAAATAAAGAACTCTCCAGCTATCCTGTGCAAGCTGAAGTTGGTAGAGCGAATAATCAATATGGCGCTCGGGCATTGATGCAATAATAGGAGAAATTATTAGAACAAGGAACATGAATGAGAGAAGAGATTCCATTTGCATTCAATCACCACACACATAAATTTTTGTAATAGTTTTTTCTTTTCCGATTACTACAAGTCTGTAAATACAAAAGAGATAGTTCTCTGATGGTGGGTCTGAAATAGTTATTGAAAGCCTTGAGAGAGCGGAACGTAAACGAAGATCCTCAACATATGAAACAGGTGGATTTTCTTCATCCAACCAGTTTGGATAGCGCAATTCACCTTCATGAATTGCAAGACCGGTTTTGACTGTGTAATCGGCAATAGAAACTAATTTATCAAAAACTTCCTGGCGATTAGTGTATGAACTTTCATGATCGATTATGGATGATGAAAGTGACATGACAAATGAAAGCATCATGACAAGTGGCAAAATGCTAAATAGGGCATCGAAAGAGAAAACTCCTTTAGAGCAACGGAACCACCAAGAATCAGACTGGCTCTGTTTTGTCATATGTAAAAACACCCCGAACTTCGATTACTTTTCCATTATGAAATATTTGAAGGCTATTACCTTCTATTGAATAGGAAACGTTTTCATCGTAAAAATCGAATACTGCTACCCCACCATTATTGGTACTTGTTTCAATTGCACGTGCAGCACCTTCCACAGCAAGAAAAGAAGAAAAGTCAGAAATTTTTTCGACTGCCCGATTTTGTGCAATGAGAAGAGATTGTGCGATGATTATTAGAACTGACATCCAGATGGCAAAAACAATAAGAAATTCGACAGTCATCTGTGCTTTCATCGGATTACCATCCCTTTAGGTAGTTTTGATGAGGAAGAAACACCGAGTTTTGAATTGCAAATTATTGTTGCATCTTTATCTATGCGAATAAAATCAATTGCAAACCCATTTTTTGATAGTGGTTCGTGCCGAAGGAAAACACCGATATTGCTTGCACTGATAATGACTGAAAAATCAGGGTCAAAATTATGAAGACTTGAAACTGCAGAAGTTGCTCCTAAAAAGGCAGCATAGCGAGCTTCCTTTTCCCGAAAACATGAAATGCAAAGGGCATCGCTGCAGAAATTGGAACTCGTAGGTGTGGGGGAACAAAAATTATCATAACAATGCTTGCAGTTTTCTATTTTGTGATTTTTATCATAGTTAGAAAACCCATCATTTGAACCCGTGCGCAATGCTTCTATCGTTGCCTCTTTTGCATTCATTTCCACCCCATACAGGCGTTCGAGGGAGATTGCTTTTGAAAGGTCGATTTGGATTGAGAATTCAAGCAGTGAGAGAACTAGAAGTAATGAAATTAGAACCAGAATAAACGATAAGTAACCTCGCATTCATCCCCCAAAGAGAATAGGATGGGAAAGGTTAAAAAACTATTTTACCCGGATTGCATAGTTCCCGACAACATTTACGCCCACAAGTTTTGCAACTTCGGATCGCTCAGGGTCAAGTATGACTACCATACCAGAATACTTATCAGAAAGTTCGCCCTGGCATTTTGGGCATACTTTCTCTTTTGTTTGGACTATATAGCGGCATTCTCTACATGCAGACATTATTTTTCACCCTTCTTTTTCATCCATTCAGGTTTACCAAGTCCGTCTGGGCGCATGGTAAGACCTATTTTGGTATCTGATGATGTTGCTTTCATACTCACCGTAGAAACTTTTACCAGTACATCATCACCTTTCTTTATGACCTTTTTAAGGACCTTGGAACTTAGGTTCTTGGCCTTTTTATCATAGTAGAATTTTTCCTTGTCTATTTGTGAAACGTGTATCAGTCCCTGGAATGGACCAATAGAAGCGAATGCACCAAACTCTACTATTTCTTTTATTTCGGCGCGATAAACTTCATTTACCGTTGGATAGAATGTAAGTGCCTCGAATGAAACGGTATAGTAAGCACCGCTATCACCTGGAATTACCAGTCCTTGTGAAAGTATTTTTGGAGTGTTTATTGAAAGCACGATGCCTATATCTTTGTAAATACGGCCTTCGTAGCGCTCCCTTAAAATGGATTGAACTGCATCTTCAAGCTCGCTCCCGAACATCGATGGTGGAATTCGTATTCTGTCTTCTATTGTTTTAAGATAATACATAGAGATCCTCCGTCAGTCGCCCGTATAATCTATACGGGAGAATCTAGCCTAATAGCAATAATCTAATGGATACAAGGAATTAAAAGAGCGAGTTTTGAATTCACAGCGGTAGGTTTTCCGGCAATTCGCTCTAAATAACAAAAAATAGAAAACTACAAAAAAATATGATAACATCACCAAAAAAATAACAAAAGAAAAAACAAAATCGAACTCGAGTGCAGTCTGAAAGGGCATAACCCCATGGCAGACCGATATACTTTAAAAAAACTTACTATTTAACTTTTATTAAATAGTGATTAAAATGAAAATACGCTGTGCTGTAGTTGGTATTGGAAATTGCTTTGCAGGCCTGGTTCAGGGAATAGAATACTATAGAAACAACCCAAGCGAGCAGATAGTGGGAGTTATGCACCCCAGCATGGGAGGGTATACGATATACGATATAGGTTTTGTGGCTGCTTTTGATGTTGATTCGAAAAAAGTTGGGAAATCTCTTAATGAGGCAGTTTATGCACCACCAAACAAGGTCAGATGGGTGGAAAAACTCTCTTCCATGAATGTTATAGTTAAGCAATCACCCCAACTCGATGGTGTTGGAATTTATGTTAACAAGATAGTGGCACCAGTTAGTGAAAGACCGCTTGAGGATCTTAAACAAGAAATAATAAAGGAAATTAAAGAGAAGAAAGTTGAGATTTTGGTTTCTTACTTACCAGTTGGAGCAGATCAAGCAACCAAGTTTTGGGCTCAGATCTGCCTTGATTTAAAAATTGGCTTTGTAAACTGCATGCCATCATTTATTGCATCTGAACCAGCATGGGCAAAGAAGTTTGAGGAAGCTGGAGTTCCGATTATAGGGGATGATATTAAGGGGATGGTGGGTGCCACCATAGTTCATCGTACCCTCGCCAAGCTGTGCGATAAACGAGGGGCTAAAATCGAAAAAACCTACCAGATAAATGTTGGCGGAAACAGTGTAAAGGGAGATCAGGAAATTTTGTTTATAAATAACGGTAAGACCATACGAACACGAATAGGCAAGTTTATAGATGACTGGATTAGTTTGTACGGTGAAACTCGGGGAGATGGAAAAGAGGTAGTAGATGTAATTCGAAGTGACCAAAATCTTCAATGTTTCACTATCGATGAAAATTTTAAAACTGTACCAGTAAATGTATCAGCTCTTATAAGGCATAGAATTGATCAAGAATTATACGAAATCGAAACCCATGAAGGAAGAAAAATAACTGTTACAAAAGATCACAATCTTTTTATTCTAAATCCAAGTGGCGAACTTGAATCTGTACCTGCATGCGAACTCAAAGAAAAGGAAACTCGGATTGCTGCTCCCAGAAGCCTCATGCTTGAGGAGAGAGAAGAACTAAAGAGTATAAGTTTGATACCGTATCTTAAGGAACTTTTTGTACAGGGAATTAACGAAAGAGGCGAGATTGCTGTTCACAATCATCCTGAGATAAGAATTCCTATTGAATATCCTATTACTCCGGATCTACTTCAAATAACTGGGTTGTGGCTTGCCGATGGGAATTTTGATAGGGTAGGCTCCGCAAATATAGAAATTGCCTGCGGTAATGATCCTGATTGTATGGAGGTAATCGAGAGTTTCGCATCTGCACATAACATAGGTTATCAGATCAGAGGAGAAAAACAGGTTTCTGTACGTATTATGTCAAAGACAGTTGGAAAAATATTTAGAATGGCACTTGGATTAAGCGGTAATTCATATACAAAAAGAGTTCCTGGTTGGGTATTTGATCTTTCAGATAGTCAGATGGCACTCGTACTAAGAGGTTACTTTAGCGGTGATGGAACAGTAACTGGAAACCAGGTAAGGATAACAACTGCCTCAGATGAACTTGCAGAGGACATAAGAACCCTACTTCTAAGACTGGGCATAAATGCAACAGTTTTCAAAGAAGATTATAAAAACAAATTTAGAAAAGATTCTTACAAAAGTAATCTTCCTTATATAACACACTGTGTGCTTTCTTCAAAAGAAGATGTGGAGTTATTCATTGAAAAAATTGGTTTTATACAAAGCAAGAAAAATGAAAGGTTACAGGTTGCAGCAGGAAATCTGACCAAAGGTGAAACTCACATCATACCAAAATTTGATTTACTCAGAAAATGGGGCATAAAATCAACAAGCTGGTCGAAGTTTCCAACCATGAAAGCAAACACTGTCCGAAGGCAGTTACAAAAGGTTAAGGATGAACGAGAACGACAAAAGATAGCAGATATTTGTTTTGGTGATACGCGTTTTTTGAAGATAAAATCAATAAAGAAACTGAACTCAGAACCCCAGTACGTATATGACGTGAGTGTCCCGCATTATGAGCGATTTGTATGTTCTAACATACTTGTCCATAACACCGATTTCCTTTCCATGAAGGAGCAGGAAAGATTACACTCAAAAAAGATTTCCAAAACTGAATCAGTGCAGTCTCAGCTTTCAGAACGCCTTGATGATGATAAGATTTATGTTGGTCCAAGCGATTTTATCCCATTTTTAGGTAATACTAAACTGATGTTCATGCGTATTGAAGGGAAAATGTGGGCCGGAATACCTTTCAACATGGAGGTTAGACTTGAGGTAGACGATAAAGCAAACAGTGCAGGAATAGTAATAGATGCAATAAGATATTGCAGGTTGGCACTTGATCGTAAAATTAGTGGGCCTCTTATTGGCCCTAGTGCCTGGTTGATGAAGCACCCGCCAAAGCAGTTTAGCGATGATGAAGCTCAAAAGTTGGCTGAGGATTTTATGCGTAGGTAGTTCACTATCCAATGTTTGCCAGAATGCTTTATATCAATGGAAATTTTTTTATTGCACCAATAACCGCTTCTATGGTCTCTTTATCGGAAGATGTGGTGAGTTGCGTTAAGTCCATCTTTAGAATAAGCAATTAGCAAACTTTATGGAATGATGAATCAGTCTTGCCAGGTTCTGAATTCTCATTTTTTCTTGATAGTTGTCTTGTTTCTTCGGTTATAGAATATGAAAATAGCAACAATTACAATTATGATAAGTAAGAGCAGTATAAGCCAGCTGTTATCTGATGGGGGGACTGATTTTGGAGTTTCTGGGGCTTCTGCTTTGACATTGGTCTGAGCTTTGCCATCTTTTAGTAATGAAACTTTGTAGTTTCCAGCTGCACCAAGGCTTAATGTGAATTTACCGCTAGCATCAGTCTGGCCGGTTAGTTTCTTCCCACCTGGGGAAACTACTTCGTAGTTGCAGTTTGAACATGCAACTCCACCAATTTTTGCAGTGCAGATTTCCTTATCTCCAACCATTCCATTTCCACATGAAATTGAAAGTGGAACGCATTTGTTTGCTGAACATGCAGAACCGCTTGAGCAGGTTGAGCAACCTGGGCCTGAACCGCATTCATATTGAACCCAGGTGTGGTTGCTAACTTTACCGCAGCTTCCAATAACTTCAGTGCATTTGCCTGAAACGCATGATTGTGAATTAGAGCAGTCTTTATCCATGCTGCACTCTTTTTTATCTACACAGATGTTGCTGCTGCACATCTGATTAGTTCCGCATTGGGAATCGCTGCAACATTCATAAACAGTGCATTGGTGGTTGTTGATTTTACCGCAGCTGCAGCTTATGTCCTTACACATTGAATTAGAACATTGTTGGTTTGGATTGCAATCGGAATTCTGAGTGCATTGTGCTTTACAAAGACTGCATGAAACTGTATCAAAGTTCTCACTTTGAGTGTTGTACCCTACTTTTGAAGCTTTTATTGTTATAGTTTGACCGCAAGCAAATGCAACGCTTACTTGGCCATTGGAATCAGTTTTGCTGTTTAGAAGATTCCCGTTAACAAAGAGGTTTGCACCTACAATTTTTTTGCTTCCGGAAGTTACTGTAATTATACTATTATCACAGAATTTGTCCAAGCCAATTTCAAGATCTGACTTGCTTCCACTGTTTCCACCACTAGACTGAGGGGTTACGTTAGTCTCAAATATACCAAAAATACCCATTAAATCAACATCGGATAAGGTCAAAGTATTTGCAGAAGTATCAAGACCCGCATTTTGATCTGCCCATACATCATCAAAATACCATACATCGAATTTCGTTTCATCATTAGAGGATGATTCTGAATCAAGCCATTTCCAGGTTATTGAAGTTATTTCAGGCGCTCCATTTATACCTTCAATATCTATGAATTTTTGTGCAAAGCTTGAGCTTAACAACGGTGGAGACTCAGAAAATGAAGTCCAGTTGATAGAATAGTTACCATCAGTGAAATCGTAGTCTGAAAGTGAAAGGTTGGTGTAATTTTCAAGGCTTCCTGTTGGATTATCGAAAATTACATCGGTTAATGAGATACCATAACCACTGTAGGTGGTACCATCAATAGCTGCATAGAGATCGCCTTGAGTGTTGTTGTAGTAATGATCATTTGTAACTGAAGCGTTTGAATTGTATACAAATAAACCGCTGTTTTGGTTGGAGTATGCTGTATTGTTTACTAATGATACATTATTTGAAACAGAAGTATAAAAACCTGAAAATGCATTGTTATACATTGAATTATTTATAACACTTGTATTACTCTCACCAGTTCCAATACCATGGCCCGTAGAGGAATGTACGGAATTTGATAGTAATAGATTGTACGAACCCAAAGCGAGATCAATTCCAAAATCAATACTAGATCTAACATCATTAGAACTTAGATTGTTATTATATGAAGAAGCAAGGGTAATTCCGTAGCTTGTACTATTCTCTACAGTATTGGCGCTTATATTAGTTGTATTTACATTGTCAAGATAGATGCCACGATTACTACGGGTAATGGTATTGTTTGTAACATTTATGTTAGAGGAATAGTTTAAGAAAATCCCGCGAGTATTGTTTAGTGAAAGGTTATTTTGATTTATATTGTTAATTAATGTGACATTATTTACAAGAATACCTACACCAGAAAGACCAGTATGATTGAATATTGTATTTTGGAATAAGATGTTGTTTGTAGGAGCTGCACCGTTACGATCAAGATAGATACCGATTGAATTGTTGAATATGGTATTTGAAGAAATGTTGTTTGAATTGGAATTGTTGTGAATGTATACACCAGACTGGTTGTTAAAGGAGAAATTGTTGTTCAAAAGATTGTTGTTTGAACTTTGATTTAGGTAGGCACCATAAGCATTTAGAGTGAAGTTGTTTCCTGATAAATTCATGCCTGAAGCATTCCTAAAGAATATACCATAGGTATTGTTTTGGACTACAACATTGTTTGAGATGTTGTTGGTTCCTGAGGAAATGTTGTATAGATAAATAGCTGCACCAAGACCCTGGGTGTTGTTGTAGATCGTATTTTGGAAAATATTATTACCAGATGATTGCCTAAGAATAGATATCCCAGAATTGTTACTACCGAATATTGTATTGAAGGAGATATTGTTCGATGTGGATGGATTGTCTAGTGTTATCCCATCGTAAGAACTGTTGATTGTGTTGTTTAGGATGGTATTGGAAACTGGACCGCTAAAGAGATACATTCCGGCAAATGAGTGGTTCTGGAAAGTGTTATTTAATATTGTAGTAAACTGAACGGTGCTTTGAAGCTCGATACCAATTTGGCTGGAGGAGAAGACGTTGTTACTTATATTTGTATTGTTAATAAGACTTACACCTCTAAGATAGACACCAGCAGTGGTGACAAAACCAAGGGAGCTGGTACCATTGACAAGAGTATTGTTTATTATAGTATTATTTGAACCCCCGATTAGGGTTATGGCAAGGTAATTATTTACCATGGTGAGATTATAGAACCTGGAATTGTTACCATCAAACAGAATGCCGCTAGATTCCGGATTAGATGAGCCGTTATTGTTGGTTATTGTCAGATTACTGATATTAAAATTATTGGCGGTTACGTTGAAGATTGGAAGATCAACATTTGTGGTGTTAATGATTACTGGCGTGGTAAGGTTCAGGCCGGAGATGTTAAGCGATTTATTAATGATTACGTTCTCATTGTAGACCCCGCTACCGTTTGCACATATAATAATAGTGTCTCCATTAGAAGCAGCTGCGATTGCAGCAGTAATGTTATCAGTAAATGAATCACCAACCGTACATTGTGGCTCGGTACCATTAACCACAATAAGTGCAGCAAAGTTTAGGCTTGAAAGAGTAAGCAAAATCAATAATGCAAATAAAACATTTTTGAACATAACAATCATATAAATGATAGTTCTTAGATTTATAAGGATAACTTTTTACTTTTTTAGGCTCTTCTCCACCTTTAGGATGCGTTGGGTGGGGGAATAGAGAAACCGCCATACCCCTTGGAACGTCTGAGAAGAGGACATAAAGTTTCTGAAACGTTAGCTAATTTATCCTTTTGTTCTTCTCAAAATTGCGATGGAACCCAGAATCGACTCTTTTTCCCCTTTTTACATCTTTGGATTCCCTAAATCGTTGGGTTTTTCTATCCCAACTTGGGAAAAGAGCCGTTTTATTTCATATATAAATTTCATATATAATTTTTGATTATTTTACTCTGTGACTGATAAGTTCACATAATATGCTAATTAAATTGTTGTCTTGGAGTAGTAATCTATGCTCTTTTCCGATGTTGCTGTCTTATTCGATAGGATAGAGAAGAAAAGCGGCCGCCTTGAGATGACAGACATACTTTCATCCTTATTTAAGCGAACTGATCACACCGAAATCGGCAAACTAGTATATATTATACAGGGGATTCTGGTTCCTCCCTATGAAGGGATAGACCTTGGGATGGGTGAAAGGTTTGCAATGCAGGCAATTGCCTCTAGTGCCGGGTATGGATTTGGAGAGGTCGAAAAGAATTACAAAAAAAGCGGAGATCTAGGAGATAGTGCAGAAACCCTCCTTACAAAAAAGAAACAGACCGCGCTTTCCACTACCCAAATGAGCGTCGCTTATGTATATGATTCAATGATAAAGATTGCAAAATCGAGCGGAACGGGCAGCCAGGATCAGAAGATAAAAATACTTACCGAATTGCTCAACAACTCCTCACCACTTGAAGCTAGATATATTGTTCGTTTTGTTATTGGAAGTTTAAGACTGGGGGTGGGAGATCCAACCATAATCGATGCACTGTCTTTTGCCGCATCTGGAGATAAGTCCCTGCGCGAACCACTTGAACGTGCTTATAATGTATGTGCTGATCTTGGCTTTGTTGCGGGTTTTTATGATAAACCTGATAGGATCGCTGCTTTTGAAGTGGAACCCTTCCGCCCACTTATGCCTGCACTTGCCGAGCGGGAAAACACACCTGAAGCGATAGTTGAGAGGCTAGGTGAATGCGATATTGAAATGAAATATGATGGCTTTCGGCTCCAGTGCCACAAAAGTGGTGATAAGGTCGAACTATATTCGAGGAAACTTGAAAAAATGACCCACATGTTTCCTGATCTGGTAGCAGAGATTCGGAAGCTTAAAGCTGAAACGATTATCTTCGAAGGTGAGGCACTTGCCTATGATCAGAAGAAAAAAAGATATTTTTCATTCCAGCAGACTATGCACAGGAGAAGGAAGCACGATATTGAAGAAGCAAGTGCTGAACTCCCCCTTAAACTCTTTGTTTTCGATGTTCTTTATTTGGATGGAAAAGACCTTACAAATGAAAAGTATAGTAAGAGAAGAGTAAAATTGGAAAAACTCTTCCATGATGACATTCTGATGCCAAGCCGTAGCAGCCGTGTGTCTACCTCTTTGGAATTGGAAAAAATTTTCCAGGAATCCATTAAGGAAGGCCTTGAGGGGATAATTGCCAAAGACCTTAATGCACCATACACCGCCGGTAAAAGAAAGTTCGCATGGATAAAACTGAAAAAATCTTATGGTAAAGCGGTTGACACCGTGGATGGTATAATTGTAGGCTATTATCTTGGGCAGGGTGCAAGAGCGCAGTTTGAATTTGGAGGAGTTTTGCTAGCTATTTACAATAGTGATAGTGGGAGATTGGAAACTGTTGCAAAGGTAGCTTCAGGCTTTTCAGAAGAAGAAATGGTTGAACTTAGGGCCGCTCTGGAAAAGATCAAGACCAAAGAACCACCAGCTAATTTGGACTTTAAAATAGAGGTTGATTTTTGGGTGGAACCAAAATATGTTGTAGAGGCTGCTTTCGATGAGATTACAGAATCACCTAACCACACCTGTGGAATGCACGATGGGAAAGGATACGCGCTTAGATTTCCAAGAATATCGAGAATGAGGGAGGATAAAGGAATCAAAGAAATAACAACTACGGATGAAGTGGAAAAAATTTTTAGGATGCAAGGTCATCCGAGATAAATTCTTGCAAGATTGGATTCGTATTAATATATGCGCTTACCTCATCATCGGTTTTGGCTCTAATGGAAAGGATTTCCTTGAATTTTTTAATTTCCTCTGGAGTAGGTTTTGGTGTGTTATCTTTAAATGAATCTGAGGTTGCCTTCCTAAAACCATAGATCGGGTGATAAGAAATAAGGCAGGTTGGATTTTGAAAGCGGACGGATAGATAATCACCAATAGCCCCGCCAAGTTCCTCGCTCAATTCCTTTCTTTGTGTTCTTATTTGCGCTAGTTCATATTCTGATGAAGATGGCAAGCACTCAAGAGCGCGGTGAACCCTTTCGATTTCTTCAGATAGTTTTTGTAGTGACAAATTATCCTTACCTGCAATTCGTGGTAACGTTGTAACTATACTACCCTTAACAATTGCAATTGTAGGTTGCCTGGAAGAAGGTTCTGGAATTGGTTTTAGATAACGTGGAGGCACTTTGCATAAAGCTTGAGCTGGGGAATTTTTTCTTAATCTTGTTTGCATGGATACACCTTACATTAATTAGATTTTATATGAATAAAATAAATACACAGAAATTACTTTAGTTTAATGGTAATTAAGGTTTATTATAGGTTGTCTTTTTTAATATAGCTTTAGAGTGCTATTTATGAAAATCGAATTAAAAAAATCAACTATTTCAGAGATAAAAGGACTACTTTGTGTTTTTGTAATTGAAGGAGAGGATCCACCAGCTGAAATAAAACCTTTTTTGAATGGAGTAAAGAAAGAGAGGTTCGAAGGCAAATTACTTCAAACGTATTCCACAGACACATTAGGAAAAGCAAATTTTGAACGCCTTTTGGTTGTTGGTCTTGGTAAGAAAGAGGATATGATAATCGATCACCTAAGAAGAGCGGCTGGAACAATAGTAAGATACGCAACTGGATTGAAAGAAAAAGAAGTCACTTTATTTATGCAAAGCCGATTTGTATCCAAACATGATTTAGAATGCCAGACGCAAGCAATAGCAGAAGGTGCAATGCTTGCAAGTTACCGCTTTACTCATTATAAGACAAAAAAAGAAGACCTTTTTGAAATAGAGAAATTTGTGATAGTAGCTGAAGATGACTTAACCCAGGCGATTGAGAGGGGAGTAAAATATGCGACTTCGCAGAACTATTCGAGGACCCTTGATGAGCAGCCAGCCAACATAGCTACACCTGCCATGGTAGTAGAAGAGGCACGGAAACTTGCCCGCCATTACAAACTACATATCACTGTTTTTGACCGAGTCAAACTCAAAAAAATGGGCATGAATGGAATATTGGCAGTCTGCCAGGGAAGTGTTAATGAACCCCACCTCATAAAGCTCGAATACAATAGAGATAAGAAAAATTATCCGCTTTATTGTGTAGTTGGAAAGGGAGTTACTTTTGACACTGGAGGAATAAGTATAAAACCCTCCCAAAATATGCACGAGATGAAATATGATAAAACAGGTGCGATAAATACTTTGGGCGTCTTTAAGGCTGTTGCAGAACTTAAACTTCCAATAAGGCTGCTTGGTCTTATGCCCATGGTGGAGAACATGCCAGGAGGGGGGGCACAGCGACCAGGAGATATAATCAAAGCCTACAACGGTAAGACAATCGAGGTTCTAAATACTGATGCTGAAGGCAGGTTGATTCTTGCTGATGCTCTAAGTTATGCTGCAGAACATAAACCAGAATACATGATAGACATGGCAACGCTTACTGGCGCAATGGTAGTGAGCCTTGGTCGTCATGCGATTGGTATGTTTTCCACTGATGATAAACTTGCACAGGCATTACAAGATGCCGGGAACAATGTGCACGAACGGGTGTGGAGACTCCCGTTATGGCCGGAATATGGGGAAATGATGAAAGCAGATTTTGCTGATCTTAAAAACATCTCAGAACTTCCAGAAGCAGGCTCAATAACCGCAGCAGCTTTTTTGAAAGAGTTTGCTGGCGAAACCAAATGGGCTCATTTAGATATAGCAGCTGTGGATACTGTAAAATGGGCACACCCTTATTTGGAAAAAGGAGCAACGGGAATTGGGGTTAGACTAGTGACCAGAACCTTAGAGAAATTAGCGGGAGGATAGTTAGAGTAGTAAATTATAGCACGCTAAACTCTCCCATATCCCCTTGTGCTTCGAGCCAGTTGTATTCCAATTCTTTTACTTTGGCATCTTTGGGTCCACGATAGCACCACATCAAAAGTTCTTCAAGTGCCTCGCACTCACCTTCTGCCAGTATTTCTACGCTCTCATCCTCGAGGTTCCTTGCCCAACCTACTACGCCCAGTCTTTTTGCTTCCTTTTGAACCCCTGCACGGAAGAAAACTCCCTGGACATGCCCAAAAACAAAAACATGAATACGATCCATAAAATTATTTGACAACTAAGGAATAAAAAATTGAAGGAATAAAAATTGCTTAAATATATAAAGACTTTAGAACACTAAATATAACATGCTTACTAGAAATTCATGCCCAGGTGGACTTGGGAATACAGGTAATAGTGGACATAGCGGAATTCGGTTTAATCCTTTTGTAGGTAGTGTTATTGATGGTTATTGTATTGAACGTAAAATAGGTGGGAGCCGCATGTCTGAAGTTTATCTAGCCTCTAAAGATGAAAAGAAGGTTGTAATAAAAATACCTATAGATGGGGAGAGAAGTCGTGCTTTTTTTGAGCGTGAGGTTTTTTTGCATGGTAGATTTAAACATCCAAATATAGTAAGATTTTTGGATTCTGGATATGCCGATCAGAGAAAATATTTAATGCTCCAATATCTCCCGGGAGGAACTCTAAAAACTAGGAATATATTACCGATGAAACTGGGGGAGATTAGAGAAATCCTCTCCCAGATTTGTAGTGCTCTCTCACTCCTCCATGGTCATGGGGTAGTTCATAGAGATGTAAAACTCGAAAATGTACTTAATGGGGAGGCGGATAGTGGTTTGCCTGTAGTAAAGCTCTGCGATTTTGGACTATCGAGGATACACGGTTGTAATGGTAGAGTAACAATAGGAAATGATGAGAGGTATATGGATTATGGAAGAGTTGGAACCCCAGTATATATGGCACCGGAGATATACTTGGAGAAGGGGTATGATCATCGTGTAGACATATACGCATGTGGAATTTTGGCATATGAACTTTTTACGGGTAGTGCACCGTTTATCGCTGAAGATGTTGATGGCACCAGGAAACTTATAGAATTGCATATTAGATCCAAACCCAAAGCACCAAGTACAAAAATGAGACTAGCTGCTGAAAAATCAGTAAAGGATGCAGTGGACGACCTGGTCTTAAAAGCTCTTGCAAAAAAACCCTCTGAGAGATATCAAAGCGTAGTTGAGATGGCTTGTGATATTGCAAGGATACCTGGATAATATGAAATAAGTTAAAATAGAAAAATAAAAAAGACTAATCCATACCGCCCATATCCATTCCGCCAGGAGGCATTCCGCCTCCACCACGCGAACCTCCCTTGGAACTGATAATGTCATCGATCCTTAGGATGAGTCTTGCGGTTTCTGTTGCGGATGAAATCGCTTGTTTCTTGACTTTGGCAGGTTCATAAATACCGGAAGCTTTCAGATCCCCGACCTTTCCGGCCATGACATCAACGCCAACGGTTTTTCCACCTGCTTCTTTGTGCTTGTTGCGCAAAGAAACCAAAGTATCGATAACATCCATACCTGCATTTTCAGCAAGTGCTCTTGGAATGGATTCGAGTGCTTCTGCAAAACCTTGTATTGCAAGCTGCTCACGTCCACCGATCTGGACTGCATATGCATGAAGTTCGCGGCTGATTTCCATCTCCACACTTCCTCCACCGATGACATAACGACCATCTTGGAGTGCACTTGCAACTGCACCACGTGCATCTACTACTGCACGTTCAACTTCACTTACGACATGATCAGTTCCGCCACGTACGAAAAGGGTAACTGATTTTGGATCCTTGCATTTTTCTACAAAGACCATGGCTTCACCGCCGACTTTGCGCTCTTCAACCATACCAGCATGACCAAGGTCAGATTCTTTTAGGTCTTCGAGACTTGATGCTACGCAAGCACCAGTTGCACGAGCAAGTTTTTCCATATCGCTCTTCTTCACTCTGCGAACTGCAACGATCTGTTTCTTTGCTAAGAAGTGCTGGACAAGATCATCTATTCCTTTCTGGCAGAATACAACATTTGCTTTTGTAGCAGCTATTTTGTCCACCATGTCCCTCATCATCTTCTCTTCCTGGTGAAGGAATGCTTCCATCTTATCAGGAGAAGTAATCTCGATTTTTGCATCGGTTTCTGTTTTTTCAATTTCCAATGCAGCATCCAAAAGCAAAATCTTTGCATCTTTTACTGATTTTGGCATGTTTGAGTGTACAATTTCCTTATCCACAACAACACCGCGGATAAGTTCGGTGTCCATAACTTCTCCACCAGCCTTCTTTTCTATTTTTATAAGGTCAAGGTCAACTTTCTGCTTTCCGTTTTGGGTAGTTGAAACCTGCATGACTGCATCGGCAACTATCTGGGCGATTTTCTTCTTTTCATCATCGCTTCCGATTCCTTTTGAACCCATTGCAACTGATGCAATTCTTGTAAGAATTTCCTTGTCAGCTATGGTAACAGGTTCAGAAATCTTCGCAAGAACTTCCTCAGATTTTCTTGCTGCAAGCTCATAACCTTTTATTATAACAGTTGGGTGTATGCTCTGGTCGATTAATTCACCCGCTCTCCTAAGAAGGTTACCTGCGATAACAACCGATGTCGTAGTCCCATCACCAACTTCCTTATCCTGGGTTTTTGCTATTTCCACCATGAGCTTGGCTGCAGGATGATCAACGTTCATTTCTTCGAGAATTGTTGCACCATCGTTTGTAATGACTATGTCGCCCAAATCAGAAACCAGCATCTTGTCCATACCTTTTGGACCGAGTGTGGTCTTCACTATATTAGCTACAGCATAGCCAATTGCTATATTAACACGCATTGCATCTCGTCCTAATACCCGTTGTGAACCTTCCGGCATCACATAAACTTGGTCTCCATTTACTTGCTTTGTCATAATTCCACCTCAAATAGTAATCAGATTGATCTTAATTCTAAAATAAGCTAAACTTCTAGTATATCTATTCTATAAAAATGTTTAAAAAAGTAGCGTGGTGGTGGTTAGATTGCTAAATAGCATAAAAACAGAATAGGAATGGTGCCACAACTAATTTAAACTGTTATAAACGATATATCTATATGTCCTCAACTACTGTTTCAACAGTTACTGCTTTTATGATAAGGGAGGCTTTTAGTGCAGGGGAACGTGCAAAATATATAGAGTGGGAAGTAGTAAATGAACCCAAAACTCGCGGAAAAATAGTCATACAGAAAGGAGAAGTTAGGGTAACGGAAAGAGAAAGGTTTGTTATATATTCAAATGAACTTGAAGAACGGGAAAAGAAAAAGGTGTTAAGAGCGATAAAGCTACTTGGATTTCTACGAACAGAAAATCCAGGCCTTTGCGAGGAAGGATATGCACGAAAAGATAGTATAATTGGTGTGATTAGATCAACGGGAATTTTTTGGAATTGGTTGAAAGGCTATGGTATAGCTGAAACTGCAAGGAGATTTATCAATGGAAGAATACCCATGACTGCACTAGAAAAGTCAATTGCAAGCCCACGAGAAGTTTCTGTAGTTGATAGACGCGAACATGCAAGTAGAATAGTTGGTAAAGCAGAAGAATTAGTATTTGGACAGACAGAGGCATTACAAAGAATGTTTATCCGTATGATAGGCCACAAAAACGATGGGTATTCCGACACCATGATGGTATTTGGACCTAGTGGTTGTGGCAAAACCCTCTCACTTAGAACTCTTGCTAAATTTATGGAAATACCTTTTATTAGAATTGCTATGCCTAGTGTAAGTCCCACTGCTTATAAAGGAAGTAATTTAAACGACGTTTTATTTCAAGAACTCTCTAGACTAGGAACAAGGCGTGGTCCTGAAAGGTTGGTACTCCAGCTTGATGAATTTGATAAATTGAATGCAGATGGTGCAGAATTATCTTCAAGACTTCAAAATGAACTACTTGCTCTTCTGGAAGGAAATGGAGCGGTGAGGTCAACTTCTAGTAGAGAAAAAATAGAACTAAATGCACTCATCGTATTAAGTGGGGCTTTCTCCTATTTGAAATACGATGACTATATTGGAGAGGATTCTTTAAGAAAAGCGGGTTTTATTGATGAACTTATAGGCAGGGTGGGAGTACCAATAGTTTTACGACCATTGGTGTTTGAAGATTATGTCAGAATTATAACGACCCCTCATCCGCACATTAAACTTGAGATAGAGAGACTTTCTGCCTTGGGCATAGATGTGAAATTTGAACCGGAAACAATTGAAGCACTTGCAAGAGCAGCAGTCAAAAGTAAAACAGGAGCACGTAGCCTTGTTACAGCAGTGAAGGATATGACAACAACTGCAGCCATGGGAGGTATTTTTGGAACTCATAGTTTAATTAATGGCAAAAGAATTCCAATGAGGATCGGGCCTGAAGCAATCCGAACTAGAAATAGTTCACAGCGGGCTATTGGTTTTAGCAGATAAAGCTGGAATAAAAACCTTCAATACCATGATATAATTATGGATTTAGGCAAAAAACTTAGAGAAGCGCTAGCCAAGCTCACCGGCAAACCTTATGTGGATGCTGACGATGTAAAAGCCCTCATAAAAGATCTCCAGCGTGTGCTTATTGCTTCTGATGTAAATGTGAAACTAGTCCTACAACTTTCCAAAAAAATCGAAGAGCGTTCATTAAAATCCGAAAAAATGGAAGCGCTTTCACTTCGTGAACATGTTACCAAAATAGTTTATGAAGAACTGGTAACCCTTATGGGTGGCAGCTACAGCCCCAAACTCGAACGACATAAGATACTTATTTGTGGGCTTTACGGTTCGGGAAAAACCACAACATGTAGTAAACTTGCGCATTTCTACAAAACACGCGGACTTAGTGTGGGTCTTGTTGCTGCCGATACTGATAGGCCTGCGGCAAAGGAACAGCTTGAGCAGCTTGCAAAAACAGTTGGTGCAGCTTTTTACACAATACAGGGAGAGAAGAGTGCCAAAAAGATCGTTGAAAATGCACTTACGAAAGCAAAAGAGGAAATTATCATAGTTGACTCTGCTGGGAGAAATGCCTTTGACGGGGAATTGGTAGAAGAGCTTAGAGGAATTGCCAATGTGCTTAAACCAGAAGAAAATTATCTTGTTATAAGTGCAGATATTGGACAGATTGCTGGGAAACAGGCTACTGAATTTTCAAGTGCAGTACCGCTTTCAGGTGTAATAGTAACGAAAATGGATGGTTCTGGAAAGGGGGGTGGAGCCTTAAGTGCAGTAGCAGCTTCTGGGACAAAAATAGCCTTTGTCGGTTTGGGTGAAAAACCTGCAGATTTTGAGGTATATAATTCTGAAAAGTTCGTAGGCCGGCTTCTTGGAGTACCTGATATTGCAGGACTTATGGAAAAGATAAAGGAGATTTCAAAGGAAACCGACCTTAAGGTAAATGAAAGCGATGAACTTACAATAGAGGCTTTCTATGAACAACTTAAAGCTGCAAAAAAACTTGGCCCGTTAGGCAATGTACTATCCATGCTTGGAGCAGCCGATGTACCAAAAGAGATGGTACAGCAAAGCGAGGAGAAACTAAAGAAATTCGAATGTATGATAAACTCCATGACAAAGCAGGAGAAGAAAGAAGCGAGTATTTTGAAAAATAATCAATCACGTATCACGCGTATTGCCCGGGGTTCTGGTTGCACTGAGAAAGAGGTAAAGGAATTTTTGGAGCAGTTTGAGAAAATGGAAAAAATGATGGGGATGTTCAAGAAGAATCGTGGCTTTAGAAAGAAAATGGAAAAGATGATGAAAGGAGGGGCAGGCGGACTGCCAGGAATGAGCGGAGATATGAAACTGGTGGGATAAAATTATGCCATTTTTCCCGAAAGCAAAAATTAGCAAATCAGTTTTGGTTCAACCTTTTCCTAAAATAATTTTCGTATTCTCTTTAACTCAACGAATTCTGATTAAACAGTTTTATGAAACTTATTCGGGGGATGGTGTTTACTAAATTTTTGACCGGTTTCAATAAGGACGAAGTTTGATGAAACTGTCAGTACGCTCGCCTGTGGGCTCGCACTGACATGAGCAAGGCTTAGTAAACAGGATGATGTTTACTGAATTTTTGACAGGAGTTTGTACGGGGTAAAAATTCAAGTGAGGGGCATAGTCTGCCTTCTGTTTTAAGCAATATTTGACTTCAATCTAGCCAGTTACCCGACTAAGAAGGCCACAAAACTCTTGCAAGTTTTATGGAGCGGCCGAAAAGGCCTTGCTCCGTCATTGAGGTAAGATGCGACCGTTGCATCTCTTTCGTACAACCTAAAAAGTTTTCTGATGAAACTCTTTAGGCATCCCAAAAGAGTTTCGTTTCTGTTCCGCATCCGTCCCCTTAAAGGAACATACCCCTCATGGAGGGCAGAACTTCCTCATTTTTTCATTTAATGAAAAAACGTAATTGCCCACCCCTCACTCAAACATAATATGATAGTTAGGCATTAAATGATTATTCAGAGCATTAAACTATCAAGAAATTGCATCCCGCCATCTTTTATTCCGGAAACTAGTCTTTGGTGGGCAGCATCAACTTCATGACGGATTTTGTAATCTTCACAGTAGACAATTGCATCTCCCATGAAAATTCTGACCCGATAACACGTTGGATTGGCATTAGCAATAGTTATTGTTGAGATTATAATTTTTTGAGAGCCAATATCAGCAATAGTAAATTTGAAGCCAAGAATATCGTTGTTTTCCTCTTTCAAAATCAACGCATTACGATTCCAGTCTGGATAGTAGAAAGATATTCGAATCCCTCCTTCTTTTAGTCTGGTTAAATTTTGGAGGAAGTCAGCATCAGAAGTTGCAATAATAAAACTCCTTGCGAGTGATGTTTCTGGTTTGAAATTTTTCTGAACATTAACCCAGTTGGAATAGTAACCAGCAGACCACTTATCACCCACAGTTACAAGATAAAAAGTGGATAATTTCGAATTGGCAGCTACACAACGAACAAACCCCAGCTCCTCTTTTTCATTAGAACAGGAAAGAGGCAAGGCGAAGTAGGATGGAAGATTTGTTGGTTCGACACTATTTAGATTTTGAGAGAAAAGTATCGGTCCTCTGGAAGTTAGTTCCAAAAAAGTATAGTGATTGGCATATAGTGAAAAAATATACCGTTTTGGTTCAGATATAATACAATCGAAAAAATATGTTTCGGATTCCCTGGAAACAACACTCACCCCTTCTTTAGAAAGTCTTGGACCAAAGGTTGCTCTTCGTCTTTTTTCTTGTATTTCAACTTGGCGAGCTAATGAGGGAGTGAAAATTGCAGCGGTAGTGCCCGCTGAGCCCTGCCATCCAGCAAGGCTTCTGTCAGCACGAGTTCTAGAAACAAGCATTAATACCTATTACCACTAAAAATATAAAAAATAGTAGTTTTGGATACGTTGCTCATTCTTCTACCACAAGCTTACCCATCATTTCTGAATGCCCAGAACCGCAGAAAACCGAGCA
>JAHFFJ010000083.1 GCA_023248035.1 Microcaldota archaeon | reverse complement strand
CATTTGATCGCCTAGGTATTGACATTATCCAGAGTTTTTTTTATGTCTGAGTATTTGATATTCTTAAGGTGGAGTACCATATCGCTCCCACCCGGTGTGTCTACATTAAGCTCACCAAGGGACAAAATTCTCTGGATGAAACTTTGTTTATAACCTGCCTCGCTAACTTTTGAGTATGAAATTACAAACTCTCTTTTTGAAAGGATACCGTAGCGGTAAGATATGCTAGTTTGATCAAGTGTAACGCTGTAAGAGCGTGCAAGGATGAAAGAGTATAACAGGTAGAGTAATATGATAACAATTACAGCACCAAGAAGCGGTAGAAAAAAGTCGCCTAGCGGTTGTGCAAAATAGATAAGAATTACCAGAACTGGTACACCGAAAAGTATGGTTTTGAGGATAGATGGTAGGGATGAAGGATGAAATGTATAAGCCATGGATGGATTTTGATATGAAAGATTAAAAACCAGCACAATTTAGCATTTTTAT
This sequence comes from Microcaldota archaeon, assembly GCA_023248035.1. Taxonomy (GTDB): domain Archaea; phylum Micrarchaeota; class Micrarchaeia; order Anstonellales; family Bilamarchaeaceae; genus Bilamarchaeum. Next base: position 2,134 of record JAHFFJ010000083.1, on the reverse strand, counting down.
ATGTGAGTTCTTGAATTTACAACTATGATTACAGTTTTTACTGATGGTGCTTGCCAGGGTAACCCCGGCCACATGGGAATAGGAGTAGTGTTTTACCAAGGTGCTAAGGAGATTAGGAGGATAGCTGAGTACATTGGAGAAGGAACTAATAATGTTGCAGAGTACAAAGCAATTATACGTGCAATTGAAACTGCAAAGGAAATGAACGAAAGGGAAGTGTTAATCAAAAGTGACAGTGAACTAGTCGTAAAGCAGATGAATGGGGAGTATAAAGTCCGAAATGGAGAACTAAAAATGCTCAAGAATGAACTAGATAGTATGGTTTTTGGTATGAAGATTAAGTTTACGCACATACCCCGTGAACAAAATAAGGAAGCAGATAGGCTCGCAACATTGGCAATAGAAAAAAAATTAACTAAGGGATCGAATGAAGATAAGTGAAAATTTCGGGCTTGGAAAGTACATGACTTTCGAGTTCAGTAAGGAAAAGCCCATACATAACTGGTTCTGGTATAAAGAAGGGTATGCACCCGAAATGGTGGAGTGGTGCCTTAATCATTCGGGCATTAAAAATGGCACGGTACTCGATCCTTTTTGCGGGGTAGGGACAACTTTACTCACATGCAAGAACGCAGGAATTGAATCGATTGGTGTTGATGCATCATCACTTGCAGCATTCATAAGCAAAACCAAGACCGATGATTATGAAAAACAGGATCTTGAAAATGCTTTGGAGTTTTTGCACAAAAAACTTCCACCACAAAGTAGATGGGAATGGGAATTCGAACTTTTTAGCCCAAGAGCAGCTTTCCCAAAAAGGAACTATAATGAGATAGTAGGATTGCGTGAATTAATTGAGCAGGAAGATGCTCGGGTAAGGAACATTCTCCTCCTTGCACTGCTTTCGATACTACCCCAGGCGAGTATCGTAATGAAAGATGGTGGTGTTTTGAAGATAGACAAAAATAAACGAGCACTACCTGCCCGGGAAATTTTCAAACGAAAAGTAAAACGGATTGTTAGGGAACTTGAAACTTTTAAAACCGGTCACATACCAGCTGCTTTTATCGGAGATGCACGAGCATTGGACATTGGGGGAGAAACAATAGACTGTGTAGTTACATCCCCACCTTACCTTAACAACATAGATTATTCCAAGATATATGGACTGGAACTTAGCCTCGTTAATCAGAGCAAAGCGGAAGCGCAAGCTGTCAGAATGCGTGCGGTTCGCTCTTTTATAGGAAAGAGCATGACTCCACAGTCTCTCCCTCCAGAAGTTGGTGAGATAGGCAATACTATACCCATAATAGGCACTTATTTCCATGATATGGAAGGTGCTATATCAGAAATGTATAGGGTTCTTCGCGGTGGTGGTGAGGCGCACGTTATTGTTTCAAATTCAGTCATTCATCAGACCCATGTTATTGTAGATGAGATATTTGGCCAGATTGCAGAAAGGATAGGGTTTTCTGAAGTTGAAATAGTGGTAGGTGCAGAAAGAATAGCGGACGTAAAACCGCAAAAAGTTAAGACACGGGAAAGTGTAGTTATAATGAAAAAATAATATAGTAAATTGAGTAAAACTGAGATATTATTTTATAGATCTTTAAGCTACTTCCTGTTTTTGTGCAAAACTAAAACCAATTGCACACAGTCGATCAGTTGCAATTTGAAGATTGGACGCAGTGTAACCTTTCACATAAGAACCGATAAACATGCGCTCGTATTCTGGTGTGTCCTTGCCATAAATCAGCATGACATACATACCAAGTTGTTTTGGTAGAAGAAGGTCGAGTTCGCAAATGTCCCCAACAACAGCAACCTCCTCAAAGCTAAGTCCACGCTCTTTGGCTATTTGTTCGAGAATATCGAAATAGAATTTTCTCCGAATATAGACCGGCCTCCCCAAGTCTTCAATAGATATTGATTCTGGCACACGATCAAATGAATCAACAAGAGCAGATTTTTTTGCATTCCCATATACTGGAATTGTAAATGGGAGCTGCAGGGTTTTTAGATTAATCTCGGATTCTAACCCCTACCTGCTTTAGCAGGTGGATACAGAATCCAAATCGTGAGGGGTAAAGGGGACGGCGAAACGTCCCCTTCTAATTGTTTGAAATTCAGTGAG
>JAHFFJ010000010.1 GCA_023248035.1 Microcaldota archaeon | reverse complement strand
AAGACGATCTAGCTACTTAATAGAACAACCTGATTTTGAACTCAAGTCCCCTATAGAGAGTCCACCTACCTCTAATTTGCCATTAACCTTCCATGTTGGGTAAGCAGTTATTCCCTCTTCATTACATGCATCGGTCTGCCCAAGTCCATCTGATCTTGCGCATTCCACATAAGTTATATATTTGAAGCTGTTTCCAAAAAGTTCTTTCTGATCCTTGCAGTGGGGGCACCAATAAGCGCCATACATTTTCACATCGTTTTTGGTAAGGCATTTTGCAAAGTCGTCGTATTCTCCTGGAGCATTTCCCAGAATAAGGTATGCTGAAACTGCCAGCACTAAGAATACCAATAGAAACATAACATTTTGGCTAACTTTCACAAAACTTATTTGCATGGGATGTTTAAATTATTTTGCATATGCCAAATAGTTAATTTCTTTGAGAAAAAAGACTATTAAAAGTACGGCCTATTTAAGGCAATTCCATTCTTTCGACTTATACTTTTTTTCAAGTTCAATTGCCATATCTATCTCTTCTTTGCTTAAGCTATCGAAAAATACTTCTTTTCCTTTGCTAAATTCAGCCAGCATAGCTCGATAAAGACGGTCTCTTTCAATATTTCCGAAGTTGGTTACACAGGTTACCCTCTCCTTTGAGCTGACTATCATCTTATCTCTTATTTTTTCATCACTGACCTTTAGGAGAGAAAACATTTTTTCCAAATCTAAAGAGTACAATATTGTTCCGTGCTGGAGTAATACCCCCTTTCTTCGTGTTTGGGCATTGCCGGATATTTTCTTTCCACCAGCAATTATATCGTTAATAGGCTTGAATTCAGATTCTATTTCGAGAGATTTTAAAGCGTTAATTATCCAGCTGCAAATCACCTTATACGAGGCAATTATGTCTTTTGGAAAAATCTCTTCCTTTGCTATTACACTATAGGTTATTTCTCCTTTATTGTCGTGATAAACTGCCCCACCACCCGTTCGCCGCCTTACGAAATCTACGTTCTCACTATCGCATTTTTTTATATCAACTTCGCGTTCGAGTGACTGAAAATATCCAATAGAAACCGCGCTTGGTTTCCACCCGTAAAAACGTATTGTTGGTGGACCGCCTTTAGCTACATATTCTGATACCGCTTCATCAATAGCCATATTCATATGGGCATTATTTTCCGTATAATCTATTACTCGCCATTTCATTCAATCGCCTTAAGAAAAATCCTTGCAAGATCTGTAGGGGAAATTCCTATCATCTCTCCATTTTCCCGTTTTACTATTTTCTCTAGCGCATTGGCTATATTCTCTTCCCCTATTTTAGGATCAATTTTCGATAATTCATTTTCTATTAATCCTATTAGTTCTTCAGGATGAGCAAAAAAATCACCAGTTATTCTAACCACTCTTCCATCTGAAACTTCAATAGAAACAAGTTTTCCACCCTTAATTTTTTCTTCAATCCTCACATTTTACCTCTTTAATGGGGTCGCTGAGATTTGAACTCAGATCAAAGCCTATTCCTGAAACTTTCCCAAGAATATTCTTAGGTTAAAGTTTCATCAAACTTCCTGAGATTTTTGTGGAGAATCAAAAAATATTATGATCTATTAAACTATTTCCATTCTTTCTCAGGAAGGAGTGGAAGAACCCCCACATGAAAAACTTTGGTGGTTCTTCACCCGAAGGCTCCAGTCTACCAGGTTAGCCCACGACCCCGTTTACATTCATATTCAATATCTATATCTATAATAATTTTAACCTCTCTTATTTAGCCTATGAAGTTAACCTACATCGCACTTCTACTCTCAATCCTAACTTTTGGTTCCTTAATTACTACAACATTTTTTGTAAACGATTTTTATAACAAGATAAGTTATGAAAACTGCAACCAATATTTTCTCAACCAGCACTATATCTGGCTTCCAAAAACGGTAAGCGACATTTTTCATAATGACAAAATAAATCTCTACTTTCGCCTTTCAAATGGTAAAATAAGCATAATCAATGGCATAGTGAAAGATCATGGCATCTACAGCCTCAATTGCGGTTCAAATAATGCTGATTTTGATGTTTATATGAGTGATCTTAATGCTTTGGAGTTGGCCACCTCTACTAAGCCTATAACTACTTTCGTGAGACTCTGGGAAAATGACGAAATCACCATCCGGGCAACCAATTCGAGCAAATTACAATACTCAGAGCAGCTTCTTCAAAATGATCATGAGCCTGTCCCAGAAGATATCAGGAATTTTTTTAATAAATATAAGAAATTGGGTTAAAACCTGCTGTCCGATAAGCTTCAATAACTAAATTTAATCACTCTTTGCTAATATAAAGAAACAAATCTTTTGGTGTAGTGGCTTTTGAGCCTTGCCTACTGCTGCAAAACAGTTGGTGATGGAAATATTGATGGAGTAATAAATCATAATCAAGGTATCAAAAAGTCGTCAACGCGAGCCCCCCGAACTAAGTGAGTCCGGTTTTTGAGTGGTGGTGGGGGCGAGCCAGTTGACAATCAATCATTAACAAAATCAAGCCACTTTACGAATCTGTCATCCTTTCCCTTTACAATATTGAAGAAATTCTCCACCAGTTCACGAGTTATTGGCCCTGGTTTTCCAAGCTCCCTTCTATCTATGTTCCTTACAGGGGTAATTTCCGCAGCTGTTCCGCAAAGGAAAACTTCCTCAGCAGTGTAAAGTTCATCCCTCAATATCGATCGTTCTTTTACTACAAGTCCCATCTCTTTTCCAAGTTCCATTATTGTTTCTCTAGTTACACCTGCAAGAACCCCATCATAAAGTGGTGGAGTTATCAGCTCGCCTTTCTGTACTATGAATACGTTTTCTCCACTTCCCTCGGAAACGTGGCCTTCTTCTGAAAGCAGTATGGCTTCATCATAACCTGCATCCACTGCTTCACGTTTTGCCAGTACAGAATTTAGGTAATTTGCACTTGCCTTTACATGAGGTGAAAGTATGGTTGAACTTATTCGTTTCCAGCTTGATACTTGGCACGATATACCTGTTTCAGATTTTTTTCCAAAGTACTTTCCTAGTTTAACAGGTATTATCGCAATTTCAAAAGGCGCTCCCCTAATATCTATTCCGATACTTTTGTAGCCAACATAAACTATTGGTCTTATGTAGCAGCTTTTGAGCTTATTTTTTCTTATGAGTTTTTTTGTTATCGTCCTTAATTCATCTATATCGTAATCCAGCTTAAACTGATAAGATTGAATGCCCTGGGCTAATCTCTTATAATGATCTTTCATCCGGAATATTGCAGGACCATTCGTTGTTTCATAACATCGCATTCCCTCAAAAATAGCTGTACCATAATGAAGAGCGTGGGTGAGCACATGCACCTTTGCATCTTTCCAGTTTACAAACTTTCCATTCATCCATATTTTCATGCTTCTTCTAGCCTATTATGATTTTTAATTAGATTGCATAAACCAATAACCATGGCAAAATCAATCATAGTCTACAGTACTACCTACTGTCCATGGTGCGTTAAGGTAAAAGATTTCTTAAAGCAAAATGGCCTTCAATATGAAGAGCGTAATGCACAGGAAAATCCAGAATATGTGCAAGAAGTCATGAAAAAGAGCGGGGGCGTTGCAGTTCCAGTTACCGATGTTGATGGAACGATAATAATCGGCTTTAATGTGAAAAAACTAAAAGAAGCATTAGTACTTGCTTAAATACTATCTAACTTTTCAATGGCCGAAAATTTCATTTTCCTTATATCACATTCCAAATAACACTCTAAAGCTTTAGTGGCAAAAGGTTCTCCAAATCTAATGTATTTTTGCCACTCTAAAATATCAGTTACCATATCCTTTGGCTTTTTGTTTAATTCTAAAAAGGGATCACCCCCCACAGGTATTTGGATAATCATTGCTAAAGGAGGGGCTATCGAGATTCTTCCGTACTTCTTTTTCTGACCTAACCAATCTGGTGCATCTACTCTATATCCCATTTTGTTAAATACTAAATAATCAATAAGCCTTGCAATTTTTTCTTCAACATTCCAGCACATATAAGCATTACAAACTAATCTTACTTTTCTTGCTTGATCATCCCTATTTTCTGCTGTTGTTTCAGTGGCAATTTTTTTCAAATATTTCATTACTTCGATCGTGCTTCCTAAATGCACTCCAGCACATTCACTTGCAAGTAGAGAAGAATAAACAATCGATGGTTTTCTTGCTAATGCAAAAGCTGCAAAATGATTGAATTCATGAATAAAAGAACCGATGTATGGGGGCTGTGTTTTACTATTTTTAAGTCCTTCTTCACTGATTTTAAAAAATGCAGTCACGCATATCATTCCTGCTCGAAATGATCCATCTACATCTATCCGGAAATCTGTATAAGGCAATGTTCCTACTGCTAAATGATTAGTTCCACCTTCGCTTTGGACTAGATCTGGAAAAGAGCGTTCATCAAGTAAATCTCCTGCTAATTGCTCTAAAAGGCGAGCTTTTTTTGTTCCAAATACTTCTCCATATGCCTTTTGGGCTCTTTTTTGGTGTTCTTGAACTGCTCTTTGTAACTTGATAATGTTACCTTTGTAAACTAACATAATGTTATATTATGAGTATAAGTCTGTTTTAATTATTATCCTTCTTAGTCAAATTTATTCCAGCTTGGGTTAATGCCCCGCAGCAAGCTGCCGAAGAGCAGGCTTTAGCTCGCACATAGTGAGTACATTTTGGCTTTCCGTGCGAACCAATTAGGCGAGCGAACGGAAAAATATCTTACCCATCATAGTAAAAATATTCCCCTGTTGCTCTTTGCTCACTATCAAGCTGACTATCAGGCTTGTTGATTCTTGGTCTATTACTGTCCTTATCCCGTCTCATTGTTATTCCTGTAACTTTGAGGAAACTATTCATCCCATCTTTCTTGTTTAGGGGTTTTGATGCATGGCCCTTAACTGAGCTCTCCCCATCAAAAACAATGAGCCTGTTGGCTATAGCGTCAATAAAAACAATATCGTGATCAACAACAAAAGCGCTTTTGTCGCTTTCACTTATTACTTTCCTTAAAAGTCCTGCAAATTCAAAGCGCTGTTCAATATCCAAAAATGCGCTTGGTTCATCAAACAAATAAACATCGGCATCCTGGCTTAGCGCTAAAGTAAGTGCAACCCTTTGAAGTTCTCCACCCGAAAGTTCGTTTAATTTCTTATCCATGAACTTTCCGATATCGAGGCGTCTTTTGCATTCTTCAAATTGCCCGTTTAGTTTTTTTGACTGGAAAAGTTCGGATATCAAGCTATCATCAGCAGTTATGTATTGAGGTTTGTAAGACACTTTGAGGCCAAGCTGCTCTCCATAATCGGTTTTTTCTAAACCTGCAAGCATTTTTACAAAAGCCGATTTGCCAAGTGCGTTTTTACCTACCAGGCCGAGTATTTCGCCTTTTCTTAATTCTCCGCCTTCACTTGTAAATACGAATTCTGAAAATGCCCTCTTCATTGGAGAATATTTTACTTTTACTGGTGTTTTTACCTCTCCTTCGCTGTGCTTACTAAACTCTATTTCGTATTCCCTAAATCTCACATTTTCGTCTTTAAGATAACCTGATATATACTCGTTTATCCCAACTCTTACATTCTTTATTCCTGAAACTACCCCATACACGTTTTCATTTCCATAAAGCACATAGACATAATTGCTTACATAGTCCAGGAAAGTGAGGTCATGTTCAGCCATCATTACCATTTTTCTCTCTGAAAGTTCCTTCATGAGGACCGCTATCTTAAGTCTCTCCTCAATATCCAGATAGTTGGTTATTTCATCGAAATAGTATATGTCTGCTTCTTTCATTGCAGCTGCGGCGATTGAGACCTTTTGAAGTTCTCCACCCGAAAGCTGGTCGATTTTTCTATTTAGAATATTCTTGAGCCTGTATGTTTTTGCAGTTTGCTCTACCTTTTCTTTCGTAACTAAAATACTTAGTAAAAGTTCGAGTACAGTGCCTTTGAAAGCCCCCCTTATCTTTTCTATCTGCTGGATTTTTACACTGACCTTTAGGCCTTCTTTGGTTCTATTAAAGTACCTTTTTTGCTCCAATGAAAGCCTTTTCATTATTTCATCCTGGCTAAGTTCACGATCAAAAATTGCGAAATTAGGGTGTATCTGCCTTGTAAGCAATCGTATGGTACAGCTTTTTCCAATCCCATTCTTTCCAACTAGTGCTACTGCACCTTCTACTGGTAGTGGCAAACCGTATATCCTAAAAGTGTTAATCCCATATTGGTAAATCGGGTTTTCGAGTTCCTGGGCTACATTAATGATCGATATGCATTGAACCGGGCACTTTTTCACGCAAAGTCCACAACCTATGCAAAGGGGTTCGGAGATGACCGGATAGACTCCGTCTTTTTCAATGACTATGCATTCCTCACCCATACGATTAGGTGGGCAAACCTTTGCGCATACATATCCGCATCGTTTTTCTATGCATATGTCTCGATCTATCACTGCTACTCTTGTTACCATCAGAATAATCTCGTTAGTACAGATTAAAAAAGACACTGGAAAAGCTATATAATCTTTTTCCAAGTAAGTAACTTATGCCAAAGAATGTAATAGTTTATTGGGCTGATTGGTGCCCATGGTGCCACCGTGTCATGGATTTTCTTAAGGAGCACAACATAAAATTTGAGGGACGTGATGTACAAGATAAAAAATACGCTGAAGAATCCATGAAAAAGAGTGGTCAGGCTGGTATTCCCGTTACTGATATCGATGGTCAGATTGTGGTCGGCTTCGATACCAACAAACTTAAGGAACTACTTAAAATCAAGTGAGCTTATGATCTGTGGTCATTGCGGTAAGGTGTTCAACGGTGGTCATGCCAAACACCAACTTACTGAAAAAAATGATAAAACTAGTTTTGCTTTTTGTTCTGAAGATTGTAAGAAGATGTATGTGTGATTTAATTAAAGTCGCGTCTTTTCATCAGTTTTTGGCACTTCCAATGGCTTTAATAGTCCCTCAATTTTTGGAATATCCAAAACGGGGACTTCTGCCACCACCCAGAAACGGCCGGACGACCTCAAGTCCGCAAAGACGCCCCGCCTGCCGACGTAGACGGCGCCGCGGACCAGAAGGCTCACATACGAAGCGTTTAATGTCCATAAGTATCTGGCAGCTGGACTTTGATGATCTACTTTTCCACCAGTAGGAACTCCTGTTTCTGGATGTGGCATATACCAACCATCTAAACTAGGAAAATCTTTAACAACTACCAAACGATCATCTTTTATGTCCAAGAAAATGGAATTTCCTTCTCTCTTAAAATCAGCTGAACTTAGTCCTTGAGCTACAAGTGCAACATCTTTTTCCCCTTTGTATTTACCTGTTTCCAAAATTATTCTTGGTTCTCCTTCAGCAGCAAATACAATCTCTTTTCCTAATTTGGTGCCTAGCTTTTCATAAGCAATAGAAGCATCAACTGCATATGCAGACAGACTTCTCCAGGTTTCGCCTACAGTTTCCGCAACATCAGCCACGTTATAAGATACAACTTTGAGATTAGTTCCATGTTCAGCATTAAAACCTTCTACTAAAGGATGAGCTTCAAAAAGTTTGATCGAAGAGTTACCTCGAAGAACCACAATATTCTTTTTTTGACCTGCAACATTAACTCTTAACAATTCTTTCCCATGAATTTGATTTTGTGCAGTCATACTCCCACCTCATTCGGTATGAAATATGTGTTGCATTATACTTAAAAATCTATCATTTGACACAATAGAGTGTTCCTTCCTCATTTATTTGAATTTTGGTTTTCTTCTTGGTCTACTCTCACTCTGATGAGGGTTTCGTTGACCCTCATGACTCCGATTTTCCCCTCGTTGTTCTCTGTTTCCTCTCGTTTCATTTCCCCCTTTCATCCAATCGAAGTCAGGGTGACTCTCACTCATTCTTTCATCTAATGTTTCTTTTCTTTTTACAAAATTAATTGCCTTTCCCTCTTTGCCCATACGTCCAGTTCTTCCAATCCTATGGAGATGAACTTCTTCGCTTTGAGCTTTATCGTAGTTTATTATCAGATCAAGATTATCGATATGAAGTCCTCTGGCTGCAACATTCGTGGCTACCATGATTTTTATTCGCCCTTCCTTAAAATCATTAAGAACACTGTTACGTTGCGATTGTGACATATCACCCTGAAGTGCTCCAACTCTCAGATTACGGTTCCACAATCGTTCCTGCAAGCGGGAGGCCCCCATTTTTGTTTCTCTGAATATAAGCGTTTTCATGTCTCTATGGGTTGCCAGGACTTCTAGCAGTTTCGGGAATTTTGTGACATCGGTAGTTTCTACGTGTTCCTCTACTATTGTTGGGGCAGCTTCGATTTCGCCAACCTCTATTGTCTTTGGATCCTTGATATATTTTGCAGCTATGCTTAGTATGCTTTCATCTATTGTAGCTGAAATCAAAAGGGTTAATCTTTCTCTAGGTAACTGATTGAGTATCTCTGTTACATCATCCAAAAATCCCATATCAAGCATTTGATCTGCTTCATCAAGTACTGCTATGTCAAATTCCCTAATCGAAACTGTGCCCCTTCTTGTAAGATCAAGTAACCGTCCGGGAGTTGCAATCAATATATCTACCCCACTGCTCAGTTCCTGGATCTGCATGTTGATGCTCGTTCCACCATAAGCAACATGAATTTTCAAACTGCCAACCTGTCCTATTGCCCTTAATTCCTTACAAACCTGCACTGCAAGTTCCCGTGTGGGTGTGAGTATTAGTGCCTTTTTCGAATGATCTGCCTCTATTCTTTGAATTAGTCCAATTCCAAAAGCTGCAGTTTTGCCAGTTCCAGTCTGACTCCTTACAATAAGATTTTTACCATTAATTATTTCAGGTATAACCTTTTGCTGAACCTCAGTTGCATTGTTATAATTCAACTTATCTAAAGCCTGTATAATTTTTTCATTTAATCCTAACTGTCTAAAATCCATTTCTTACCTCTTCAATAGAGTTGTCATTTTTAGTATTTAATTTAGTACTTTTAGTAAACTAACCTTTAAATGCAAGGTATAATAAAATCACGCCAAAAAGTATGAGTGCTCCGCCATAAAGCATTGAACCAATTGTCCTCTTCTTTTCGAGTGTTTTTATGTAAGCTGCAAGTTCAAGTACAAAAACCATAAAAGTTACTGCCATCAGGATGATTTTCGAAGCATTCCAAAATAGTTGGGGATTTATCTTAACATAATGAAGGACGGAAAAAAGATAAGCAACATAAACAAGGCGTTGTATGGTTTTCCATTTTCTTGGCCCAAGTTTTCTCATTGCCCAGTCTGTTGAAGTTAGGTATATCGGTAGATATATTATGAATGCTGCAAGTCCAAAAATTATTGCATTTTGGAAGGGGTTTAGGTTGGCCAAATAGGAATCTATTGTGATCTTATAGAATACAATCGCACTTACTATGTGCATTATTCCAAATGTCACTCCCCACACTCCAAATGTTCTTGAATGTTGGATGTAGTTTACTTTAAATAATACCGAAATCGGACCTATCATAAGTGCAATTCCTATCAATATTGCAGCGGTAAATGCTGCTCCTAATACTATTGCCCGCTCCAGTTCGCCAGGAAGTGAAAAATAATAGATATACGCAAATTGGCATAACCAGAAAATAAGTATAAGCGCGCTTGATTTTATCACATATTTATAATTCCTTTTTAATCCCTGGAAAAGTTTAGGTTCGGCTGGTTTGGCATTCTGTTCAGCTACTGCTTCTTTTTGGGTGCTTTCAATTTCATCTGCCATAGAAGATCTAAATTCATGAGTAAATATAATTCTTCTTATCTATGGTCTAATTATGGATGTTTTGGTTTTTTGACCCTCCTGCTTATTGAAACTAAAGAAGTGAATTAATGCTAAAACAAAATACAAACTTAAAAGAAGTACAAAGTTCTTTAGGCAGCTTAATTTCGATTCTACCGGTTTCTCCTAATCAATGGACTTTGTTATCAATTGTATTTGCCCTTGTTGCGGGTATGTTTATTGCCTTGAACAACGATCTTGTTTTTGGGCTTGCTTTTTTTGTAATTGCTGCTATTTGTGATGCTTTGGATGGTGCAGTAGCAAGAGCCAAAGACCAAATAACTCCATTTGGCGGCTTTTTGGATGGTGTTGCCGATAGGTTTGTAGAAGCAACTTTCCTCCTTTCATTTATGTTCTATCCACTTCCTACAATCTATATTTTTGCTCCAATCTGGATCGCAATACTAGTGTTCATGGGTTCTATGCCATCATTTATTCGTGCTTATGCAGACCATACGGGTGCCATAACAAGAGAAAAAGCGCTTGCACTAGGTGGAATTTGTGAGCGAAGCGAGAGGATTTTGATTCTTGTGACGGGACTTGCAGTTGGTCTGATATATTCGATGGAGTTTTTTGTTTATGCTATTATTCTTGCTGCTCTACTTTCTTTTGTTACCTGTATACAGAGGATATATCAGATAAAATACTCATCATAGATGTAATGAAATAGAATAAAAGTCATAAATAAATCTATCCAATTTACCTTTTCCAAATTCTATTCCCTATCAATATTGCCAGGCATAATGCGATTGTTATTGCACTTATTACTGTTATTATGGGCATCAACGGGGTTTGATCAGTATCCAGTATATCTTGTTTTTCCATTCCAGAACTAGTGGGTGCGATTTTCTCATTTACTACTTCGTTATGTAATGGCATCAAAGATAATACCAGTGCAATCAAAGATAATCCCAAAAGTATCCAAACTTTCAACTCTTTTGGCGCTACTATTCCTGTACCTTTTTTTGTGAGCTCGTAATACTTCCATTTATGCCCATCATCCTTTTTTTCCACCAAATTGGCTTGTTCCAGTTTTTGCAGGTGTTCTTTTGCACCAGAAACAGAAATATCCATCTCCTTAGCTATCTCTGAAAGAGTTTTACGTCTCTGTTTTAGGGATTTTAATATGCGTACCCTATTATCGACTGCTAGTGCCTCGAAACTTTTACTATCAAGGACTATTTTTTCTTCCATTGTTTGGTTTTATCCATTCTTTTATAAATATCTTACATAAATTTATTATTCTTTTTTTGGTAAATTTTGGTAAATTTTGGCTAAAGGTAGTAATTTTCATGCGAAAAACAATTCTGCTCTCGTATGGTCGCAAGCTTTATAAATCCCTTTATGCGTATATATCTCTCGCGCATTCTTAGCGCTTTCAATTGCTTAGAATGTGTAATAATATGCACACGAGTACCTAGTTTGGTACAATGAAATGCGCTTTTTGAACATGTAGAGTCTCGATTCCGGGGCGATTCATGTTGTGGAAATCTATAACTTATAGGTTTGACTCACGCTTCAAGAGTAAATAATCTGTGCAATGTCAATTTCTAAATAAGAAAATTGATCGTACCAACGCGCGAAAACATTATGAAAACATTATGTTTAGCGTGTAAAAAATTCGTGTTAGAATGCACGATCAGCTGAAATTCCAGTTGATCCTGCTGGAGGGTACTGCTATCAGACTTCGACTAAGCCATGCAAGTCAGCTCACTCACCTGGGTGGGCGGCATACGGCTGAGTAACACGTGGTCAATCTGCCCTAAGGACGTGAATAACCTCGGGAAACTGAGGCTAACTCGCGATAGGTGCCTTATGCTGGAAGGCTTAGGCATTTAAATGGCTGGTGAATTGGAGCCAGTCCGCCTTAGGATGAGACTGCGTCGGATCATGGTAGTTGGTGGGGTAATGGCTCACCAAGCCGATAATCCGTAGGGGCCATGGGAGTGGTGGCCCCCAGAAGGGTACTGAGACAAGGACCCTAGTCCTACGGGATGCAGCAGGCGCGAAACCTCTGCAATGCGCGAAAGCGTGACAGGGGAAGTCTGAGTGGCGGAAACTTAGTTTCCGTCTTTTGCCAAGTGTAAATAGCTTGGAGAATAAGGGTGTGGGCAATCACACCCTTAACGGTGTATAATCAAACAGTCGTTAGGGAGTGGCCTATGACTGGTGGCAGCCGCCGCGGTAACACCAGCGCCTCGAGTGGTACCCACGAATATTGGGCCTAAAGCGTCCGTAGCTGGACCATTAAGTCCGCTGTGAAATGTTGGAGCTCAACTCTAACGCGTGCAGTGGATACTGACGGTCTTGGGAATGGGGGAGGGTCGGAGTACTTCCAGGGTAGGGGTAAAATAAACTTTTTAGGAAAAAATTTAATCAAAAACTAAAAAGTTCTTTACATTCCGTTGAGCCTGGAAGGACTACCAGTGGCGAAGGCGCCGATCCAAAACATGTCCGACGGTGAGGGACGAAAGCTGGGGGAGCGAACGGGATTAGATAGGCTTTTTGACATCTGCCTTTCCAAGGTCAAAAACCCTGGAAAAAGGCATGAGGTAAAACTAATCTGTCAAAGAACCCTAAATACCCCGGTAGTCCCAGCTGTAAATGATGCAGACTGTGGTGTTACACATGAGTAATCATGTGTAGTGCTGTAGCGTAGGTGTTAAGTCTGCCGCCTGGGGAGTACGATCGCAAGATTTAAACTTAAAGGAATTGGCGGGGGAGCACCACAAGCCGTGGATGCTACGGTTTAATTGGATACAACGCCGGAAATATCACCAAGGGCGACGGCAGTATGAAGGCCAGACTAAAGATCTTGCCTGACGAGCCGAGAGGTATTGCATGGCCATCGTCAGCTCGTGGTGTGACAAACTTTTTTAGGAAAAACGTTTGACAAAAAACTTACTGAAAAGGTTTACATAAACTGTCCTGTTAAGTCAGGCAACGAGCGAGACCCATGCGTTTAGTTACTAACTTTTCCTCCGGGAAAGGTGTACTCTAAACGGACTGCCCGTGCTAAATGGGAGGAAGGAGTGGGCGACGGTAGGTCAGTATGGTCCGAAACCCTTGGGCTACACGCGGCATACAGTGGATGGAACAATGGGCTGCAACTTCGAAAGGAGGAGCCAATCCCCTAAATCCATCCGTGGTTCGGATCGAGGGTTGCAACTCACCCTCGTGAAGATGGAATGGCTAGTAATCGCGTGTCACTATCACGCGGTGAATGTGTCCCCGCTCCTTGCACACACCGCCCGTCAAGTCACCCAAATGTTTTCCCGGTGAGGCCCTGGTTCATGCCGGGTTCGAACCGAGAGGACGTGAGGGGGGCTAAGTCGTAACAAGGTATCCGTAGGGGAACCTGCGGATAGATCACCTCCAAATTTACTGAAATCACATTCAGAAGTTATGGAAGAAAGTGTGCAGTGTACGAAGAGCACAGATTACTCTAAATGAAGCGTGAGTCTTCTCATTTTAATGCAAAACTCTTTTGGGTTTTTGTAAAAAACTAGCGTGAGCCATATCAGAAAAATATAAAAAAAGATATAAAAAAAGGAGTTTTCACTCCAAATCTTGTCCCTAGTTTTTATTGTGCTAATTTTGATGCAACTTACACCAAGTTTTGGGTGAAGCCTTTTTCTAAAAGGCTTCAAATGAGTAGCTCGACATTAGGGTCGCTCAACATACGATAAATACTCATATGCGATACTCCTAAAACGTCCGCAATCTTTCTCATTGACAGCTTTTGAACAAAGTACAGGTTAAGCACTTCGTTCAACATCTGCGGACTTTGGGTTTTACGGGGTCGTCCCCGTTTCGCTACAAACTCCATATCATCTTTATCTACGAATACTCTTTCTTCAGGCCGTTCATCCGGAAATTCCGGTGCGGGAACCTCTAAATTAACCACTCTAATCACCGATTTACCCAGGTCTGCAGGTAGCAAAGCTACTCTACAGCCAAACCGTTGTTAAGCCACGCTAAGGTGGAAGTACTATTCAAAAGTCATACGCCAACTTTTAGTTGTTGTATGTTCCGGGCGCAGGAGTTTCGAATGTCACAAAATTTTGGGAAGTTTTTTGATAAAACTTTTTTCCAAAAAGTTTTCTTTTCTCCTACTTTTCTTCACGCCACTTAATGACAAAGGTGTAGTTCAAAGTGGCAGTATAATTAGACATCTTTCCAAATTTATGGTATTCATTCATGCACTACACCTCCGTTTCTTTTTATCTTTTTTTGTTTCTTATTACTTTTGGAAATAAACTCTTTATAAAGATTTGTATCAAAATTCATTTCTTAAACTTCAGTTCTTAAACCTCTTCTTAGAATGATAATTATGTCCGATTTAGATTCAATAATTCGTAAATACACACTCAAAAATGCATTTGACTATGGAAAGGCGAATGCTGGTTCCATAGTCGGTAAGGTCATTGCTGAATTTCCAGATTGTAAAAAAAACATGAAGGAAACCATGAGCAAGATAAGTGTCCAAATATTTCGCATCTCAAAACTACAAAAAGATCAGATCGAAAACGAAATGAAAGATTTCGAGTATGCTGAAAAGAAAGAAGAGAAGAAAGCACTCGAACTTCCTAATGCAGTTCTGGGTGCAGTCACCACTCGTTTTCCTCCTGAACCTTCAGGCTACCCTCATATTGGCCATGCAAAAGCAGCCTGGCTTGATTATGAAGCTGCAAATGCCTATGGTGGTAAGATGATTCTTAGATTTGATGATACCAACCCTGAAAAGGAATCTTACCAGTATGTTGAAGCATTAAAGGCGGGTTTGGAGTGGCTTGGGATAAAATGGGAAGGAGAAACTTACACTTCTGACAATATGGCTGCTATCTATGATGCTGCAAAAGTTCTCATAAACAAAAATAGTGCCTATGTTTGTAGCTGTCCTCAAGAGGAAATGAGTAAAGGGCGTACGGATGGAACTCAATGTGCCTGTCGTTCACAACCAAATGAAGTAAATAATGAAAAATGGCAAAGAATGACTGATGGGGATTTTAACGCAGGTCAGGTGGTACTTCGTTTCAAAGGCGATCTTAAGGCAGATAATACTGTAATGCGTGATCCTACACTTGCAAGAATAATAGAGTCAAAACACTTCCGTCAGCTCGAAAAATATCGGGTTTGGCCCTCTTACGATCTGGCTGTAGTGGTTATGGACCATCTTGAGGGAATAACCCACTCCATGCGTTCAAAAGAATACGAACTTAGGGATGAGTTGTCACTCTCGATCTATCAGGCACTTGGTTGGACTCCACCTGAACTTATTTCCTTCTCGCGCCTTGCAATAAAGGGTGCACCTGTTAGTAAAAGACTGCTTTTACCCTTTGTTAATGATAAAAAAGTCCTTGGATGGGATGATCCTAGGCTTCCTACAATAGCAGGCCTTAAGCGCCGAGGAATTTTGCCTGAGGCGATAAAATCATTTGTACTATCATTCGGGTTATCCAAGGTGGAAAGCGAACCAAACTGGGAAGCACTACTTGCTGAAAACCGCAAGCTGCTAGATCCATCAGCACCCCATTATTTTTTTGTTCCTGATCCGGTTAAGCTTGAGGTTTCAGGACTTGAAAAACAAACCGTAACTCTAAAAAAACATCCGAAAAATAACGAGGCAGGAACGCGTACACTGGAAGTATCGAAAACAATCTATATCTCAAAGGATGATGCTGATAATACTAAAGAAAATGAGATTTTTCGACTTAAGGACCTTTGCAATGTAAAACTTCTCATAGCTAGCAATATACTCTCCGGACAACTAGTTGAAGACTCTATTGCGGAGCGAAAAATCCAATGGGTTAGTGATAGTAGAGTTGAGTGCACAGTTCTTGTTCCTAAAGATCTTCTGGATGAAAAAGGAGAATATAATTCAGATAGCCTTATAGAGATAAAAGGTTATTGTGAAAAATCGGTTACTGAGCTTCCTCTTGGCACTATAATCCAGTTCGAACGTTTTGGTTTCTGCAGGCTGGATAGGAAAAATCCGCTCGTCTTCATATTTTCATGTTAAAGCAGTTCGCCAAATTTAGTTCCTGGCTGTCTGATTTATAAATTTTTCATGCTTACTCTCCGATGGTGACCATATGCATGTAGATGTAAAAAAAATCGCACTTTCATCAGCTGTTATTATTGCTACGGGAGTTGTACTTGTTGTTTTATCCCTGATACTTCAACTTCTTTCATTACTAATTAACGACAGTAACGGATCTATAATCGACACTGTTAATGCAGTCTATTCAATTGTTCTTTTACCCGTATTTTGTGGTCTTTATTTTTGGGCGGGTATGCGTGCAGTAAAAAAATACGGTATGGATTCAGTGGGTGCCGGTCTGGTGGCTGCATTTTCCTATTTTGTAATAGCTTCTGTCCGTCTTCTCCTTAACCTCATACTTACTTTTGTAGTGGTTAGCCGCTTGGTTGATGGTTCTGGTTTTGGTTCTACAGAATCTGTTGTGGCAGCTTCTATATTCGGTGGTACTGCTGGCCTAAGTGGAGTAGGTCTCTCTGCAGTTTGCGGAATCGGAATAATCCTTTTTGGGACAATGGTGAATTTTGTTGTTGGAGGCTCTGGGGGTCTCTTCGCTCTAAGGAGATAATTATTGAAAGTTTTGTGTTTTTACAACAAAAAGTGTTAATCAAGTTGTCTTCGTAAGTAAACCCATTTAAATTACTTGCGCAAGAAATTATCCTGTTCGGCTCTGAGGCGGGTTGACAGCCCATTTATGGGACTGATGGTGAGTTTATGACTATAAATAAAATAAGAAAACGAGACGGCTCCGTTGTTGATTTGGACAAATCGAAGATAGTTGAAGCTATATTCAAGGCTGCTCAATCGGTGGGTGGCAGTGATCATAAAAAAGCTGAAGAGGTAGCTGATCAGGTTCTTTTATTCATAAAAGAAAAATATGCTGAAAACTATATTCCAACTGTTGAAGAAGTTCAGGATCTTGTTGAAAAAGCGCTCATCGAGACTGGACATGCAACTACTGCAAAATCCTACATTATCTATCGTCATAGGAAAAATATAGAAAGAGAGATGAAAAGAGCTATCGGTGTAGAGGATGATCTTAAACTTCCACTTAATTCTATCCAGGTTCTGGAAAAAAGATATTTGCTCAAGGATGAAAATGGAAAATCTACTGAAACTCCCAGTCAGTTATTCAGGAGAGTTGCACACCACCTTGCATCAAATGAATACAACTATGGTGGCGATGACGCATTAGTGAAGCATTATGAACATGCATTCTATCAAATTATGACTAATTTCGAATTTTTGCCAAATTCACCAACACTTATGAATGCAGGAACTCCACTTGGTCAGCTTGCTGCCTGCTTTATACTTCCTGTTAAGGATGATATTGAGCAAATTTTCGAATCAGTAAAAAATCAGGCTGTAATACATAAAACCGGTGGCGGTACTGGTTTCTGTTTCTCCTATCTTCGTCCAAAAGGCGATTATGTAAAAAGTACTGCAGGTATAGCCTCAGGGCCGATTTCTTTTATGAGTGCTTTTGATAATGCTACAAACGTCATAAAGCAGGGTGGTAAGAGGCGTGGTGCAAACATGGCTACTCTCCACGTTTGGCATCCAGATATTGAAGAATTTATAACCATGAAACAAACACCTGGTGTTATGGAAAATTTCAATGTCTCAGTTATGGTTGATGACGTTTTTATGCAGGCAGTTGATTCAAATTCTGATTATGACCTTTTAAATCCAAGAAATCAAGCGGTTATAAGAAAAGTTAATGCCAGGACCATGTTCAAGATGATTGCCTATAGCGCATGGAAATCAGCAGAACCTGGGATGCTATTTATTGATGAAATAAACCGCAAAAACCCCACACCAACCGATCCGATACATGCAACAAACCCTTGCGGTGAAGTTCCTATGCCTGATTACGAATCATGTAATTTGGGCAGTATAAATTTGATTAAGTTTGTTGAATTAGACTGGAGTAAGGGGGACTGGAAGAAAAAGGTCAACTGGAAAAGGCTTCGGTATGTTGTAAGGACTGCGTTTCAGTTCCTTGATAACGTTATTGATCTGAACAAATACCCAATTCCCCAGATCCGTGATCAGACTCTAAAGAACCGAAGAATTGGTCTTGGTGTCATGGGCTTTGCAAAAATGCTCTTCAAGATGGGTATAAGTTACGATTCAGAGCAGGGTTATGAAGTTGGCGAAGAGATCATGCGTTTCATTGAAGATGAAGCGACTAAAATGAGCCATGAGCTTGGAAGAGTAAGGGGATCATTCCCTGGTTTCAAGGACAGTCCGCTTAAATCAAAATACGATGCCATGAGAAACGCTACCTGTACCTCGATAGCACCCACCGGAACTATTTCCATGATTGCAGATACCAGTAGCGGAATTGAGCCTGTGTTCGCACTTTCTTTCCTAAAGACCGTTCGTGCAGGACAATACTATTATTGCGATGATATCTTCGAACATGTGCTCAAAGTACGTGGCCTCTATAGTGAGGAGCTTATGCAAAAAATTATGGAAGAAGGCACCATACAGCATATGGAAGGCATACCAGAAGATATCAAAACTGTGTTTAGGGTCTCCCATGACTTGCCTCCAGAAGCCCATGTTTTGATGCAGGCAGCTTTCCAGAAGAATGTTGGCCTTGCAGTAAGTAAAACCATTAACATGCCTGCAGATGCCACTGTTGAAGATGTGGAAAATGTTTACATGCTTGCATGGAAGACTGGTTGTAAGGGTATAACTATCTATCGTGACAGTTCGAGACACACCCAGGTTCTTCACGTTGGTAAAACTGTAAAAACAAAGGGGGTAGAAGAGGATAAAAATAAGATCCTGCAAACCCAGGTTGTTGTTTCTAAATAATTATTTTATTTTATTGTAAACCACGCGCCAAGAATACTTGAGTCGAGCAGATGAATTGGCGCAAATTCTTTTTCTTTAACATGAAACTACACTCATGCACTGTTCATAAGCTGCTAAATCCAGAAGCAGGGCATCAATTAGCTACCTTTTTCTACGCGCGAGCGGAAAATACCGCGGGCTTCAGCCCGCAGATAGCGAGCGCATTTTAGTTTTCCGTGCGAGCCCTCAGGCGAGCGAACGGAAAATTATTCTTATCTACTTTTTTCTAATTATTATATTTTCTAATTATTATAAAATTTATAAAATATTATAAAATGTATAAAAAATAGTAAAACTAAACACTAACCCTCATCCTTCCGCCGAGCCTTTCTACTCTTCTTAATCCAGTTTTAATTCCTGGTTTTTCTGATTTTCTTAGTGCCATCATTAAGATTTTTGCCATCTCTTTTGTATTATACTCTAGCTGATTTTTGTGGGTTTTACTACCTCTTCTTTCATCAAACCTACCTGCTGCCTCATCTTCTCGTTGTGCCTTTGTGGCAAAATCTCTAGTTTCAACACCAAATAATTTTTCTATTGTTGAAAATCTAATTGCAGTTACTGGTACGATATGTTCCATCTGCCATACCCTAAACTTTCTCTGTATCGTATCTATTATGGAATGTTTTTCGCCACCATTAATAAGTAAGGGATTAGGGCGAACCAAATCATCCTTTTTAAGTACTCTTGGCATATCATCAACATCTTCCGATCGCAAACATCCCCGTCCGAGTGCGGGCATCATTGCTACTGCTTTCATCCCATCGGTTATTGATCGGACATGGATAAGCTGAGCACCTGTACCTGTTAGTAATACTCCTAATGCATTTTTCATCTCTTCAAGTGGCAGTGCTTTGAAAATCGTTTTTATTCCCATTGTTTCTAATGTTTTGATAACACCGTAACGATTAGTTCCAGGAAGACATCCTGCCCCTATTGGTGGCGTGTATGCAACAAAACTGCTACGTTCGTGCTTTATCACAAAAATATTTTCTGCAGAACCCTCTACAACTTCATGATTTAGGTTCATTGCAAGTGTTTCGCCAAAACCCAGAGTGAAGGCAAGATGTACCTCTCTTGCATTGTAGCCCCTAGCTAGTTTGGCATCACGATCGAGTTTATCTCTTAAATAGGGTGAAATCAGAACTGACAGGCCCCTTTCATAATCACCCTCATCAAGATATCTACCCCATGGTAAAAACTGCAGTCCAAAATCAAGTGGCTTAACTAGAAAACCACCGTTCTGTTTTGGGACTAGAGTTGACACTTTTAGTCCAAGTGTGTTTCCTGGTGTGCCCCATCGCCTTGCATATCCACCAACAACCATTTCCGGGATTTCTGGAAAATAATCAAGAGTCACTAAACCATTAGTAAAAGCTAAAATCAGGGGTATCGCGGTCATGTCCCTCATTTCATATGTAGTTCTCCCCGCCGAATCTGTTGCGGTAAAAATGCACCTTTCTTTTATCACATGAACCTTACCCCTCAGAACAACAGAAACTCTGGATAGTTCGTCATCTTCCCCAAAATATATCCCCTCTGCCCGATCATACAGTTCCTCAGCAGTAAAAGATTTGGAAAATTCTAATTTTAAAAAATCCGGATGTTTTTGCCATTCTTGAATAATCATTTCTCTTCCAGGAAAAAATCGCTCAGTTGATAGCCAAAACCTTGCAACATTAGCCCAGGGTGCAGGCATACCCAAACCGCTAAGCGTGTCATAAACTCGTTCTCCTTCAAATGCCACCTGGCCATAATGGTTTTGAGCGTATGGTGTTCTGCCCGTATTTGGCGGTACCAATCCACCAGAATAAGAATCAAATCCAAAAATTGTATCTTTAGCAAGTGGATACCTATCGGAAACTATCCCATCATGTCCAATAGCTACATTTACGATATCATCTGAGGCAAGTTTTCTTGGTCCGCTCCTGAAAATTAGGCCACTCTCACTATTACCATTAGTGCTCGTCATAAATCTATTCTGTTCCGGTTCTTTTAAAACCTTTTTTATAACTTTTAATAATTTTCCGTTCGCTCGCCTGAGGGCTCAAGTCCGCAGTATTCTTGGCGCGTGGTTTACACTAAATCCCGTTATTGAGGGTGTTTTAGCTCAATATTTGTTTCAAGCTAACGTAATCTTTTTATTTAGCTTCTCCCTATCCTAGTTAGGAGTTAATTTTATGCCATTAGTACCAATGAAGCAAATTCTCGACGAGGCAGCAAAAAAAAGCTATGGTGTTCCACATTTCAATATAAACAATATGGAGCAGGCCCAGGCCATAATGAGGGGTTCAGCAGAAGTAAAATCTCCAGTTATAATGGCAGCTTCACGTGGAGCACTAAAATATAGTGATCTTATCTTCCTCAAAAACATCATGATGGCGTGTGTTGAAAAATATTCTAATATTCCAATTGCAATCCACCTTGATCATGGCAATAATTTCGAATCAGTTAAAACTGCAATCTCACTTGGCTTTAGCTCAGTCATGATTGATGGTTCTCTAAAAGAGGATGCAAAAACACCGACAAATTTCGAGGAAAATATTTCAGTAACACACGAAGTGGTGGAGTATGCCCATAAATTTGGTGTTACTGTTGAGGGCGAACTTGGTACCCTTGGAGGTATCGAGGATGGAGTTGGTTCGGGCAAAGTTCAACTAACTGATCCAAATCAGGTTGAAGAATTCTTAGAACGAACCGGTGTGGATGCATTAGCAGTTGCAATTGGCACCTCTCATGGTGTATACAAATTCAAAATAAAGCCTGATCCTGACAAAAATCTCCTCGCCATGGACGTGATCCGTGAGATTCATAAAAGATGTCCAAAATTACACATGGTTATGCACGGTTCTTCTTCAGTGCCCCAAGAACTAATCGAACAGATAAACAAATATGGCGGAAACATCCCACCAACTTATGGCGTTCCATTATGGGCAATTAAAGAGGGGATCGCAGCAGGAGTAAGAAAGGTCAACGTTGATACTGATCTGCGCTTAGCGGCAACTGCTGCTGTTAGGAAATTCTTGTACACCAATCCTGATAAATTCGATCCACGCGAATTTTTGATTCCTGCTAGGGATGCAATGACAACAATTGTAAAAGAAAGATACACTGCTTTTGGTTCAGCGGGCCATGCTCATGATTACAAAGCTATGACTCTTGAAGATGCAAAACAATTTTACCGATAAAAAAAAGAATTCGAAGATCTATGTGATTTTATGAAGTTTTTTGAGCTCGAAATTGATTTTCTAAAAGTTACTCAAGCAGCAGCTATCGCTTCATATTCATGGGTTGGAAAAAATGACCGGCATGCAGCTGATGATGCAGCAACAAAAGCAATGCGGGAAAAATTTAATCAAATTGATTTTGCCGGAAAAGTTGTAATTGGGGAGGGTGAACGTGACGAAGCCCCAATGCTTTATATTGGTGAACTATTAGGAACCGGCAAAGGGGAAAAAGTAGATATCGCAGTTGATCCGCTTGAAGGTACGAATTTAGCTGCAGAAAACAAGCCTGGAGCAATTTGTGTTCTTGCTGCAGCACCCTCAGGTGCGCTTTTTCATGCACCTGACACCTACATGGAAAAAATTGCAGTTGGCCCAAAAATCGGAAATGTTGTTTCCCTATCAAAATCAGTTGAGGAAAATCTTGAAATGATAAGTAAAAAAACGGGCAAACCAATGGGACAAATAACTGTGATTGTACTGGAACGTCCCCGTAATCAGGACATTATCACAAGAATTAAGGCAAAAGGAGCTAATATCCGGCTAATAAGTGATGGTGATGTTTTTGGGGCGGTTATGACGGCATTTGATCATGCTAATGTCGATATGCTTCTGGGAATAGGTGCAGCTCCTGAAGGTGTTTTAGCTGCAACTGCACTCAAATGCGCTGGGGGTTATTTTGAAGGAAGGCTGAAATTTAGGAATGAGGATGAAAAACAAAGAGCGCTAAAGATGGGAATCGCTCAGAAAGATTTCGATAAAATCTACACTATGGATGAACTAGTCAAAGGAAAAGATGCCATTTTTGTTGCTACTGGAGTAACTGACGGGGATTTATTAAAAGGTGTTAACCTCGATCAAAAATTTACAGAATCCATGGTTTTTAATACAAAATCAAAAATACCGAAAATAGTTAGGGGGTAAAATTTAATTTATTACGTGGAAATAGTCATTAAAAGGAGAGAAATTGTGACAACAAAAACGATAAAACTCATAAATTCTGGTAATGAAATTACGTTTGATGTTGAAATTGCACAAAGTTTTTTGAAAAAAGCCATTGGACTTATGGGGCGAAAAAACCTGTTTGACAACTCAGGAATGCTATTTATATTTAACCAACCCAATCGCCATTCTTTCTGGATGTTTGCTACCCGCATACCACTTGAAGCTATTTTTTTTGATGAGAATGGCTTTGTTGTTGATATCATCAATATGGAGCCTAGAGGTCTAAATCCATTTAATTGCCCTAAATATAGCCCCAAAAACGATGCAAAATACGTTTTGGAAGTGAATTCTGGTTTTGTAAAAAGAAATAAGGTCGTGGTGGGTTCGAAACTTGTTTTAAATGACAGCCCAAGGGGGGTTTCTTAGTACAAACTGATGACCCCTATTAGTCCGTCACCGCCCAAACCCCCGAAGGGCTGATATTCCATCAGATTTTTTCAATTAGTCGTCAACGCGAGCCCCCCGAACGAAGTGAGCATGCCACCGGTCCGCGGCAAGCACAGCGTGTGCTTGCCTAGCGGTTGCGAGCCAGTTGCCATCTTAACTAGAAAAGAAACGCTAGGGGCGGGGGATGGTTATGCCCCAAAGCGTATCCTTTCCTTAAGAAAGGATTATGACCACTAATCGCTAAGAATGAATTGTGTTATAATATACATTATTGCGGGCTTCCTTTTTAAATGTTCTTTCCCTCATCTATCCATGGGACTTACTTTAATTGGAACCGGTGTTTCTTTTGACCTTACTCTGGCCGGTTTTGAAGCACTAAAAAGCTGCGATAATGCATATATAGAAACCTACACCAACCCAATTGACCAGAACAGAATCCAAAATCTTGAGCAGAAATTAGGAAAAAAAATCGAACTTCTCAGCAGGGAACAACTGGAGAGCTCTTATCTTGTTAATATTGCAAAATCAAAGGACATTTGCCTATTAGTATCAGGTGATCCACTTACTGCTACAACACACATTACTTTGCTTATAGATGCAAAGGAGATGGGGGTAGGGGTTCATGTAATCCACAATTCTTCCATTTATTCAACTGCTCCTGCTCGTTGTGGGCTTCAAATTTATCGTTTTGGTAAGACTGCTAGCCTTGTTAACCCTCGTCCAAACTACAAACCCACATCCTCTTTGGAAATAATTAGAGAAAACCTAAAACGTGATCTTCATAGTTTGGTTTTGTTAGACACTGAACCTAAACCTATGGAAGCAAAGAATGCATTGGAAATGCTTTCTGAATTCGATTCTGCAATCGTACTTTCATGTGTAGCCTCAGATGAGGAAAAGATAATCTTTGGCAAAATCAATGAAATAAAAAACAAGAGTTTGGGTAAAGCGCCATTCACTATAATAATCCCAGCAAAACTTCATCCTGTAGAAGAAGATTATTTACTATTAAAAAAATAATTAACATTTACAATTTCTCTTATGGTTGCACTTAACTTTCTTTGACTTTACTCCTTTTTTTGATCCCCAACTATACAATGGACCTTGGACACTTTTCATTACCTTACTTACAAAACTGTTTATCGTGCTCATCATCTTATCTCCTCCATTTAGCGTTATTTTGTGTTACTAATAGTGGTTAAAAGGGTATTTAAGCATATGCTTTTTGTTGTTTTTTGTAGTAAAAGAGGAGCTAGAATAAAGTAGTCTGACCTCCTAAATCCATAAAATTCCCAAACCTTATCCCGACCCTTCTTATCTCCATTTGGTTTTCAAAAAGGAACTCACTCACCAATGTTTCTTTCTCCTTTTCTATATCTTCCGACCAGCCTTTAGGGTTTCTAAACGAGAGCGATTTCGTGTGGGTTTTAAGGTCCTCAGTAATAAAAATTATCGCAAGGGTACGGTAAGATTTTTTCCTTTCTATAAGCCAGGACTTTGCTTCTTTTTCAAGCTCTTTTAATTTTGATTTTATCATATACTGGTCTCGGGTTTTTTCTTTTAATGTTCCTATCCGGCTAATCTCGTCCTGATCCTTATCTTCGCCAAGTTCGCTAGGATATCTTCCTGAACCAAGTTCACTAAGCCACCCACCCATTTTCCTGCCAAAAACTTCAACTAACCTGAGCCGATCGAGTTTGGGTAAGTCGGATACCTTTTCTGCACCCATTAAGCGGAGCGTTTCTGTTGTTTTTGGCCCGATTCCAGGAACCTTTTCCAAAGCTGAATTCTCGATCAGTTTCTTTTCTTCCTCTTCATTGATTATAATAAGCCCATTTGGCTTTACCTTTGCAGCTACCATCTTAGCACCCAGGAGCGAAGGTGCCACACCGATGGTGCAGGTAAGATTGGTTTCACGAAGAATTTCGTTTTTTAATTCGGCTGCCTTTTCTCCGCTTTTTGGATCATCTACATTCCATTCATCCACGCTAGCCTGAACAATTTTCTCAAAGTTCTCCCTTATTATGCTGTCTATCTGGGCAGAAATTTCGTTATAGTAAGGCCTATCCATAGGTATGAAAATAGAATCTGCAGGTGGGGCACGTTTTTTCGCAAAGGCAATTGGCATACCAGACTTAATGCCTACTGACCTTCCAAGATAATTAACTGTACTAACCACACCAGAATCTTCAGTTCGGCCGCTAAAGACACAAACAACTATTATTTTGTCCGATGCCATGGGTCGGCGTTTCTCTTCTATCTGTGCAAAAAAATAATCCATATCGATGTGGAGATACATAAAGATAATCAGTTCGAAGGTTTATTTAGTTTCTCGTTTAAATCTTTTTATGGACGTTTATAGTGAAATTGCAGAGTTCTATGATCTTATCTATTATGATCGCTACGATCTGGAATTTTACCTTAATGAGGCGAGAAATGCACGCGGGCCGGTACTTGAAATTGGTTGCGGTACTGGAAGAATAATGCTTAAAATGTTACAAGAAGGCATAGATGTTACTGGCATTGATCTTTCCCAAAAAATGCTCGATGTGCTCAAAAGCAAGGCAAAAAGTATGGGACTTTACCCCAAGGCATTTGTTGGTGATATGCGTACCTTCAAGCTGGATAATGAGTTCAACCTCATAGTCATACCTTATCGTAGTTTCCTTCATTTGCTAAATGACGGTGATAGAAAAATAGCACTGCTAAATTTCCAAAAGCACTTGAAAAAAGGAGGCAGGCTAATTATCCACACCTATAATCCTTCAGAATTTGACCTTTCACTCTCAGAAGGTTTTCACCATATAGATGCGGAAAATCTTAAAGCACAAGACGGTACTCCTTATTCAATTGACTGGTATCTGGATTTTGATCGTAAGAAAAATATTGCCAACTATCGCATAGTTCTAAAAAAGTTAGAAAAAGAACATTCTTTTGAAATGACTATCTCCCATCTTCCAGTAAAGGAGATGAAAATGCTCCTTGAGAAAACCGGTTTTAAGAATGTCAAATGTTTCTGCGGTTTCAACTATTCTGATTTTAATGGAAAATGCAATGAGGTGCTTTGGTTTGCTGAAAAATGATATCTTTGGTTTTTTGCGGAAAAAAGAAATCAAGTATGCACAGTTTAATGATCCGCTAGGTAATTTCAAAATCGCTTATCTAGAAAACTGGAAATTTGATGCTGATATGGTTGTTTTTGATGGGGGATACTCACTTTCTTTTTCTTCACCAGATTCTCAAAGTACTTTTACTATTTTTGTAGATGCTAAAATTATGCCAAAAAGTAACTTACGCGGATACGCTTCGAGAGAACTCGAAAGCCCGGAATCTGGTATTTATGCAAAGATGAGGGAAACCTCATTCTTTGGCACACAAGCCTACCAATCAGACTATGATTATCATTCAGGCAATACGCCTTATTTTGGGGGAAGTGTAATTTTTAGCGGCAAAAAGGCAATTTATCGTTTATCCTGGTGTGCACCACTTAAAAATCGTCCTGCGATTGAAAACATATTTTCAGCTATGAAAAAATCGCTTATTGTTACTCTATAATCCATCCTCACCTTAACTTCCTATTCATGACTCTTTTAAAAACACGATTAACACATACATTTTATGATGCAACGCCCGGGTCATGCTGCCCGAAGGTTAATGCCGATTATGAGTGCGGATATGCGAAAAGGTCTATTCGAAAATCTTCCACACATAAAAGATCGCATCGTTCGCGGTTCTCAATCCGACATTCTACTTGTTGAAATTGCTAAAGAGCTCATAGCAGGTGATCGCAATCCTATTCTTCAAAAACTATCCAACCACCCATTTGCAAAGGCAGAATTATTTACGGAAGGTAAAAGAACTCCTGTTTACTACTCTTTTTTTCATTTTCTGGGTGCTGTTACTGAGTCAATTACACCATTTAGAAATTCAGTGCCTTTAAGTGAAACCCAAAAGGTTGGATTTGAAGTTGTTAAAAGAAATCTAATTGAAAATTCTGAACTTAAAATCCATGCACCTGAATCATTTGCACTTGTTCTTTCTGCTCTTGCACTAGTTCCAGATGTAATTCAAAATAAAGTTCATCATTCTATTTTTTCCTCTCCAATCGCCTGGCTAGGTGGCGAAATACCCTCCTCAATTAAAGCTAGCAGGATTGCACTTGTTCTTTCTGCTGGTGGTCCAAAGGGAATTTTTTATATTGGTTTTGCAAAGGCTATTCAAGAAGCAGGATTATGGCCTGATTTTATTGTTGGCTCTTCAGCTGGTGCAATGGCTGGTGCTACATTTGCTTGCGGCAAAGATCTAGCTGATGTTTTTTCACTGGAAAAACTCCGACCGCTTTTTCACCCTTCAACTATTCTCCCTTCAATATTTAGCTCACTTGGAAGAGGTGTAACTGCTCATAATTTTGGGCCCTACCTCCACGAGGTATTTGGTG
Source organism: Microcaldota archaeon (assembly GCA_023248035.1). Lineage (GTDB taxonomy): Archaea > Micrarchaeota > Micrarchaeia > Anstonellales > Bilamarchaeaceae > Bilamarchaeum. The sequence goes on along the minus strand of JAHFFJ010000010.1, from coordinate 7,011 downwards.
ATCTTACATTTGAGGATGCTGCGGATTTTTTTGCAGTCTCAACATTACAACGCCCGGTAAAATTTGGGAAAGTGGTTTTTGGACGGGCAAGCGAACATAATAATCATATCGCGTTAAGCAGCAACCTGCCTGTATGGGAGGTTGTTTGGGGTTCATCAGCCATGCAGGGAATAATTCCCCAACCAATAGTTAGAAACGGAAGTTCGATGCACTTTGAACGTCTTGTAAACGGGGATGGGCATGTTTCAACTGATTCTGCGTCACTTCCATTTGCAACTTTGGAAGATGGTGCGGCAGTAGAGTATCTCCCTCTACTTACTGCTAATCTCATCCTTAGGAAAATGGATCGACCAGGTCTTATAATTGCAGTAAATCTTGCTAATCTAAATCCTGATTTGCAAAAAATTTCAACTTATGTTCCATTTTCCGAGCGCCTTCAAACCGAATTATTAAGCGCTCAAAGTCCTCAGGAAAAAATGGTTGCAAGGTTTCGTGCAGTTCAAGGCTGGTTTAGGCAGGATGCCCGTTATTTATACGAATTTTCAGCACCAGTTAGGGCGTTTGGTGCATTTGAAGCAGTTGCTGAGCACAATGCCAGCCAGGTTATCCAATCGGTTCGTGGTCAGGGTCTTTCAATTCTTATCAATCCAAATGCTCACGGTGAACTGGATGGGGTTCCGCTACTTTCATTAAACGGTGCAGAGCAACTTATAGAATACGGTTATAAAGTTGGAAAAGAGCTCTGTACTATCCTAACTCCTTAAACGAAACCCAATATTAAACATTCTGCTTAAATAGCAATAGATGCTACTCCCTCAACCATTCAAAGATCGTTATTCCCAGTTAGTGGATGATCCTGAAACATTCTTTTCTATTCTAGAAGTACTGCTCCCGAAATCTTTTAGGGTTAATACGTTAAAGTCCACATCAGAGGAAGTTAAGGAAAGTTTCGAGCGCTATGGTATTGGCCTAAAGCAAATGGACTGGTATCCCGATGCTTTTGTTTCTGAACTTCCGGATATTGGTTCAACTTTGGAGCATTTTTCCGGTGCGATTTATTTTCAGGAATTGGTTTCCATGCTTCCTCCCCTTTTAGTTCGAAAAGAACTCGAAACTACAAAAAGGGTTTTGGATGGATGTGCTGCACCCGGTTCGAAAACCACCCAACTTGCAGCATTAATGGACAACAAGGGCACAATAACTGCAAATGATCTTTCTTATAGTAGAATCCGGGCACTAAAATTCAATATTGAAAAAACAGGCACTCTTAACACAGTAATCACCAATCGGGATCTACTTTCCTTTCCCCAGATGGAATTTGGAGTTATCATACTTGATGTCCCCTGCTCTGCTGAAGGTACTATAAGGAAAAATGCCGAATTATTTGACTGCTGGTCAATTGCAGAGGTAGAAAAACACTCAAAGCTCCAGAAAAAACTCATCATAAAGGCATTCGATATGCTTTCACCTGGTGGTACTATGGTTTATTCCACCTGCACTTTTGCACCAGAAGAAAACGAAATGGTGGTTGAACATTTATTGAAAAATCGACCGGCACAAGTTGAACCAATTGAAATTCCAGGCTTCAAAACCTCCAAACCAGTAACAGAATGGGCTGGCCAGGAATTTGATTCCCAAGTATCCAAAACGCTGCGAATATGGCCTCACCATAACGATAGTGGTGGATTTTTTCTTGCCAAGGTGACAAAATGAAAAGACCACTGCAAAAGAGATCGGATGGGTTAGGTAAAGAATCGCCTAGCGATAATCGCTCCCCAAAAGAGCTCCAGTCTATCGTACTAAATTATCTTCATGAGCGTTTTGGTCTTCATCATTCAAAATTCGAAAATTTTGGGTTTTATATGGCAAGTAAGGGTAGGCTTTATCTTGGGCCAAAAAAACTGCCTGTTGGCCCGGAAATTGTGTCAGTTGGCCTTTTGATAGGGCGTTTGCATCAAGCAGTAAAGCCTTCAACAAACCTTCTTCAGCTTTTTGGCAGCCAAGTAAGCAAAAATTTTGTCGAATTTCAAAAGGAGCAGGTGATTTCATATGCAAAAGGTGAGGACGTTCGATTAATCGAGGGTCAGATGACTAATTCCTCACCAGGTTACGTTTTATTGAAATATGGGAAGACCTCTCTTGGTTGTGGTCTTCTTCAGGTTGGAGTAGTAAAAAATATGCTACCAAAAGCAAAAAGACTGGAACTAAAATACCTATGATGAAAGATAGTCGATACTCCATCTTTAATTAGTGATCTTACCAAGAAGTTTTTTATTCTTACTATACAATCATTCCACATGCAAGACTGTGTATTTTGTAAAATAGTTGATGGAAAAATTCCAAGCAATAAGATCTGGGAAAATGATAAATTTGTTGCATTTTTAGACATCCAACCACTTACTACTGGCCACACACTCGTAATACCAAAGAAACATGTTGATAATATTTTCTCTCTTGATGATAAAACTTATCAGGACCTTTTTGCTTCAGTAAAAAAAATATCCAACCCTCTTATTTGCGCTATGAGTGCAAAAAGACTCGGAGTAATGGTTGAAGGATTTTTAGTTCCTCATGCGCACGTTCACCTTATACCTATAAGCAGTCCTGGGGAACTTACTTCTTCCAAAAATCACAAGGTAACATCTAAGGAACTTGAAAAAATTGCAGAAAAAATCCGGAATGAGATTTAAATGTTAGCATATTAATAAGTAAAACAAATTCTAGACAATACTAGCAAGGTGATTTGATTGGACAAAAAAGACTATCTGAAAACAACTATAGAGCATATTGACATCAAAAAGATTGACTCAACTCCTATAATAGATGCAATGAGAAAAATGTCATTTACTTCCCGCGATCTTGCACGTGCAACTGATATATACAACATGATGCTTGCAGAAAAGGAAGGTGCAGTAATTCTTACCCTTGCAGGAAGTACTAGTGCTGGTGGCTGTATGCAGCTCTATGTTGACCTTGTAAAAAATAACATGGTGGATGCTATTGTTGCAACTGGTGCAAGCATAGTAGATATGGATTTTTTTGAAGCTCTAGGATTTAAGCACTACCAGGGAAGCCAGTATGTCGACGATAATGTCCTTCGTGAGAACTATATCGATAGAATATATGACACTTACATAGATGAAGAGCAACTTCAGTCCTGCGACAAGACAATAATGGAAATTGCAGATTCTCTTGAGAAAAGACCTTATTCCTCTAGGGAATTCATAAAAGAAATGGGCAAATATCTTGTTCAGCATTCCAAGAAGAAAGATTCATTAGTGCAGGTTGCATATGAGCATAACATGCCAATATTCTGCCCTGCATTTTCCGATTCAAGTGCAGGTTTTGGCCTTGTTTTACACCAGCACAACAATCCAAAGGCCCATCTTTCAATTGATTCAGTTAAGGACTTTTATGAATTAACCAGAATAAAAATGGCAGCACCAACAAGCGGTTTATTGATGATTGGTGGTGGGGTTCCGAAAAACTTTGCCCAGGATACTGTTGTCTGTGCTGAACTCTTAGGAAAGGAAGTTCCAATGCACAAGTATGCCATACAGATTACTGTGGCTGACGTTCGTGATGGAGCATGTTCAAGTTCGACCCTAAAAGAAGCAAGTTCCTGGGGTAAAGTAGATACGACATATGAGCAGATGGTTTATGCTGAAGCAACTTCTGTTCTTCCTCTATTAGCAAGCTATGCTTATCACACAGGAAACTGGAAACACAGGAAGAAGTGGGAGTTTGCTAAGATGTTTTGATTAGCAAGTAAATTCGCTGTGGAGTGTGTGGTGAAAAGCGTGATCGCTTTTATTAACTACCACACTAGTATCGGTTATTACAAAAACTTTTTCTAATATATTTTTCTTTTTATAAACTCGAACTATGAGATCAGAACTCAGAGATATACCATTCATGGTTCGATCATAGGTACCAAGTTCAAGAGTAATGTCATAATTGGGATATCTATCAAATATCCTCCGTAATGCCATCATTGCACCACTCATACCCCCTACTCTAATATCCCCATATAATAGGTTGCTTATTTTGGTTAACATTCCTCTAACTTGAGTTGCCTGTATTTCAAACTCGAATTTTGATCTTAATAACATTCCATCTTTGGGAGCCTCTCTTTCAGGATCGTTAAACGTTCTTTTTCCTATTCTATCATGACCCACCTCTCTTTCTCTAAGAGAAAAGAAAGTGGTATTTCCAACTAAAGGTTCAAAATGTCTCAAAAGAGTTTTTGGGAGCACTTGGGGGTTTCCACCTTGTTCCAAATAACGATTTAACTTAACCCTTAGTTTTGGGTCTGCACGTTCATCAATCCTGTAACTAGCCATATCAAATTGCTTTATAGTTTTATTATTTTAAATGCTTCTTTTCCACTTTTAAACACGCTATTTTTGACCATTCTGTGATCCTAAGGAACCAATAGTTTCCAAAACCTCCTTAGCATGGCCAAGAGGATTTACTGACTCCCAGACCTTAACTACTTTCTTGTTTTTATCAAGTAGAAATGTGCTCCTTAGCGTTCCCATCGATTCTTTTCCCATGAAGCTTTTGAGCCTCCACACTCCAAATTTTTTCTGTACTTCTGAATCCGGATCAGATAGAAGCCTTATTGTAAGCTTTTGCTTGCTTTCGAAATTCTTGTGGGATTCGCAGCTGTCTTTGCTTATGCCAAGCACGGTGGCATCTAGCTTTGCAAAATCATCCTTGAGATTAGTAAAATCAATTGCTTCAATAGTACATCCTGGAGTATCATCCTTTGGATAAAAATAAATCACTATCCAGTTTGAATTAAAATCAGAAAGTTTTACTACTTCTTTATCTTGGTCTTTAAGTTCAAAATCTACAAAATCTCCTTCTTTCATGTTGAAAAAAGCGTCTCAAACTATTTAAATTTTCTCAGTGTGGTTTTTATGTGATTTCGACAAAGACAACAATTCCAGGTCCAAAATCATTACGTATTCTAAAAGCCTTAAAAGAAAAAAATGGTGGTTGGGCAGTTTCTTACCCATTAGTTTTTTCAGGTGGTGGGAATGGACCTTATTGTGAGGATATAGATGGCAACACTTTTCTTGATTTTGCAAGTCAGATTGCATCAAATCCATTAGGTTACAATGATCCAGAAATGCTTGAATTAGTCAAATTTTACAGTCCCTGTTTTCCGATAAAATACGCTGGTCAGGACTTTGCCACCAAAGAGCATCTTGATATGCTAGAGGAATTGATAAAAATCGCTCCAAAAGGTTTCAATTCAGCTTTTTTGATAAATTCCGGTGCTGAAGCGGTTGAGAATGCAATAAAAATTTGCATGCGCAAACGGCCAGGTACTAAGTTTGGAATTTCAATGCAAAGTGGCTGGCATGGCCGTACTTTGGGTGCTCTTTCACTTACTAATTCCAACAAAGTTCACAAAAAAGGTTATATGCGCCTTCCCATGCTTCGCCTTCCATTTGATGATACTGCGGGTGAGGAATTTGAGCGGCTTTTGCGATCAGAAGCCACACCAGAAGAAATTGGTTTTCTTATAATTGAACATGTTCAGGGTGAAGGGGGCTACAATATTGCACCTCAAAAAATGATAAGTGAAATACGTGCAATAGCTAAGGAGAATGGAATACCCTACATCTCCGATGAGGTTCAGACTGGGATGGGTAGGACTGGGAAGTGGTGGGCATTTGAACACTATGGCATTATACCCGATGTTTTTTCAGCTGCCAAAGCCCTTCAGGTTGGGGCAGTTGTGGCACCAAAGAATATGTTCCCAAAGGAACCAGGTGCGATATCGAGTACCTGGGGTGGAGGGCACGTGCTCGACCTTGCTATAGGGATAAAAACAATAGAGATAATCAAAAAGGAGAAAATGCTTGAAAGTAACCGTAAAATGGGTGGGTATATTTTGAACAGGCTTAAAGATATAAAAAATCTATCAAATCCCCGTGGCCTTGGCCTTATGCTTGCATTTGACATTATAGATCATGCTAGTAGAGATAATGTGGTTGCTGAATGTGCAAAACGCGGATTGCTTGTCCTTGGTTGTGGGACACGAGGAATAAGACTTATTCCGCCGTATGTAGTAGTAAAAGAGGATGTGGATAAGGCACTTGAAATACTTGAAGCTGCAATAAAAACATGCACAAAAAGGGGCTTTAATCATAGCGGTTCGATATGTGATTTTATTCATTGTGGCAAAACACTTTCATAAAGGTGAAGATCTGAGATCTGTAGAAATTTGTGTAAACTGTGGGAAGATTGCAAAAAATCCAGGTGAAGATTTTCATTGTGTTGAATGCGGATCGAATGTTGCAGTTGTAGTACCAATTGCAATGTTCAAGCAACTTGTAAGGAGCGGAGCTGCAAAAGGATAAGAAATTAGGACTATTTTTGTCTAAATTCAGATGATACTTTTTTATACCTTCCACTCGAAAAGAGGGCATGGATGACACCATCGAGATCTGCGCTGGTTGTGGAAAAATGCCTAGGGTGTTGGATCGTGCAGCTGGAAATTTTATTTGCTCTCGATGTGGTGGAAATACAACGATACAGGTAAACTCAGATAACTATGAGAAAATTGTTTTGGAACTCGATCAAAACTTCCATATGAACGAACAGCATGAAAAGATTGAAGCTGCTGCAGATTCTGTAGTTGACTTAACTCCTAAAACAAGGGTGACTAAGCGTAAGGCAGTTAAAATAACTAAATCAACAACAGCTAGAAAACCAAAGATGAAAAAATCCTCGACAAAAACGAAAAAGTCACGTAAAAGATAGATTCTTGGATACTATTAGAACTTCTAACATAATTTATCTTAAAATTGGTGTTGATATGGGGATTTTTGACGTTTTTAAGCGTGATTCACTAACTATCACACTAAAATAATTAAGAAGCAACTCGATAGATATATAAATTTAACTTAACGTATAATTATACTGGTGGTTAAATGATAGAAATCCACGCTACAGCAAAAAAAGTAGGTAATTCCTGGGCAATACTAATACCTA
>JAHFFJ010000009.1 GCA_023248035.1 Microcaldota archaeon | reverse complement strand
GAGGTTGCAAGTGGTCGTTTCCTAAAATCTAGCGACCAGTTTGGTGTAGTGGTTGGATCAAAAGTAGCAACCAGTTTTGATGAGCCACTAACTTCATCCTCCAACCTAATAATAAATGGCAAAAAATATCGTGTGGTTGGGATACTTAAAGAAACCGGAAATTCCTTCGGCCCGGTGGATAGTGTGATATTCATTTCGTTTGATTCCGGTCATGAAATATTCTCCGTCCGCCTTCTTGATAAAGAAATATCAGCCATTCGCATCACTCTTAAAGAGGGCAGCGATCTGGAAAAAGTAAGCGAGGAAGTCGAGGATATCATGGCAGCCTCTCATCGGGTTAGTAAAGATGAGGAAGATTTTGGGGTAATCAGTCCTGCATTCATAAACAAGCAGTTTAGTGGCATATTGGATCTTCTTACTATATTCCTTGGTGCAATAGCCTCCATATCTCTAATAGTTGGGGGTATCGGGATCTCAAACACTATGTTCATGAGCGTACTTGAGAGGCGTAAAGAAATCGGGACTTTAAAAGCAGTTGGTGCCACCACCCACCAAATACGCGATATTTTCCTAATAGAAAGCAGCCTGATAGGTTTCGTAGGCGGTATATTGGGAGTAGTAATTGCACTATTTATGGGATTTTTACTAATAACCCTCATCAACATAACATTCGTATTTGACAATATGGTAATCCTGGGTTCAATGATATTCTCAATCCTAATTGGTGTCCTTTCAGGAACCTTTCCAGCAATGAGTGCAGCAAAACTAGATCCAATAACAGCACTGAGGTATGAGTGAATGGTGAACCAACAATGAAACTTGACGAGGCATTTTTGTATTCTGTAAAAAGCCTTTCCATCCGCAGCCTAAGAAGCTGGCTTACTATAACCGGAATGGTTATAGGTGTAATCGCTCTTGTTGTTATACTCTCAGTTAGTGAAGGATTCCAGAAAGACATTAACACTCAACTATCGAGTTTTGGTTCTGACACCCTGATAATTTTTCCAGTTTCATCATCCAGCCAGGCATTTAGCCTAAGTTTTGCAAGACCGCCTACAAGTGGCAAGCTTTTCGAGGAAGATGTTACTGATATCCTGGGTATACCGGGTGTGGATAGTGTTTCCCGTTCTAATTTTGGCCGGGCAAGTCTTTCTTTCAAGGCAAAAAATATTACAGCAACAGTCTACTCTTCTGATCGCGAATCTTTCGAGCAGCTTCCGGATTATCTTAAAATAGAAAGTGGTCGCCTCTATAAAGAAGGCGAACATAATGTCGCAGTTTTTGCAGCCGATGCTACTACCGACCTTTTTGGGAAAGACAAGGTTCAGGTTGGAAGCGTGATTATGATAAATCAGAAAAATTATCGCGTTGTGGGCGTTCTTGAACGTATTGGAAGTTCCCTTTCCTCTACTGATGATAAAGCGATCTACATACCTTTTGATGATGGGAAAAAAGTTTTTGCAGGTCAGATTGTGGAAAATGAAGTTGGCTATATAAGCGTTAAAATTAAATCTGGCTTTGAAGCCAACCAGATAAAAAATTCAATTGAACGCAAGCTCGCTTCAAATCATCATGTGCGTGCTGATGATCTGGATTTCTCGGTTATTACATCTGAACAGATTATGGAAACTGTGGGTGGAATACTCTTTGCCTCCCAACTAGTGCTTGGTGCAGTTGCACTTATTGCTTCTGTAGTTGGTGCAATTGGAATTTCCAATACAATGTTCATGAATGTTCTTGAACGTATAAAAGAAATCGGCATAATAAAATCAATTGGAGGGACTGGCAATGATATCCTAAAAATCTTCCTCATAGAAAGTGCTATTATTGGTTTTGCTGGGGGTCTTATCGGTCTAATCATAGGATTCATAATACTCGAAATCCTCCAGAACTTCCTTGGCGTTCCGGTTTTCCTCCGTTTACGCATAGTTGCATTTGTATTCCTCTTCTCGTTGGGTACTGGGTTTGCAGCCGGCCTTATTCCTGCTTTTAGGGCTGCAAAAATGGACCCGATTGAGGCATTAAGGTATGATTAAAGTGCTTGAAACTCATTTTCTACACTTTCCGACAAATCCGAATAAAAAACACAAATAGAACAACCACAGAAAAAACACAAATCTACGACAGAAAAACAGACAAAAAATACAACACGAAAAAACAAAATCGGAAAACATACACAACCTCATTCGAGTGTGGGCATGTAATTGTTTATTGTCTTAGTTAGCTATTTATTTATTAACTTTTAACTCACCATCAGGATTCAATAAAACAATTTGACGGATCGAAAACCGACCGTCAAATAAAAGGAAGTTGGAAAGAACCTTTCAAAGGAAAGGAGATTCAAAAAGAACCATTGGTTCTTTTTAAAGGAGATTAGAAAAGAACCTTGGTTCTTTTCATAGGAGGATAAAAAGGAACCTTGGTTCCTTTTAAGGAGTGGGGTTTCAATGGAACTTATTGTTGCAGAAAAGCCAAAGGTAGCTGAGAAAATAGCGATGGCTATAGGAGATAATGTTGAAAAGAAATCATACAATGGTGTCTCATATTACGAAGCCACACGAAATGGCCAGGAAATAACTGTGGCACCGGCAGTTGGTCATGTCTACACCCTTGTAGAAAAGGAAAAAACTCGCACCTATCCTGTATTCGATATTGAATGGGTGCCAGCTTATCAGGCTTCCAAAGAGGCAGCATACACCAAAGGCTACGTAGAGCTTATCCAGAAACTTGCAAAAAAAGCCGATATTTTTGTTTCTGCATGCGACTATGATATCGAAGGAAGTACTATAGCATATAACGTTTTTCGTTTTGCAACCACCATACGTGAAGGAAGAAGAATGAAGTTCTCCGCACTTACTCAGGGGGATCTTGTCAATGCTTATGAAGATCGCGGTGATTTTGACTATTCCAATGCATATGCCGGTGAAACAAGACACATACTCGATTGGTTTTATGGTATTAACCTAAGTCGTGCCCTTATGGGTGCACTAAACGCAGCTCATCGCTATCGTGTTCTTTCTATAGGTCGTGTTCAGGGTCCTGCGCTATCTTTAGTTTCCGATCTGGAAAAAGAAGTTCGTGCATTTGTTCCCACTCCATACTGGGAACTTAGTGCAATTATAAAAGATGTCGAATTCATGCATAAAACTGCACGATTTTTAGAGGAAGCAAAAGCAGATGCAGCACTTAAAAAAACTGCTGATGATGGCAAAGTAATTGCAGTAGATGTTAAAGAGCAGGAAATACAAGCACAACCAAATTTCGATCTTACCAGTCTCCAAGTGGAAGCCTACAAGCTTTTTGGTTATTCACCCTCCCGCACCCTCGAAATTGCACAAACTCTTTACGAAGCCTCCGTTATAACTTATCCGAGAACTTCATCGCAGCAGATACCATCATCAATCAAACTCCAGCCGATTATTATTGCACTTTCCAAAAACCCCGACTACTCTAAGCTCGTAAAAAAAATCACAGAAAACAAATGGTATAAACCAGTTCAGGGAAAGAAGGAAGATCCTGCACATCCTGCAATTCATCCGACGGGCATGCAAGGCTCTTTAGGTGGGCCGGAAACCAACCTTTACGATCTTATCGTCAGGCGTTTCCTTGCGTCATTTGCCCCTCCTGCCACCCGACAGCGAAACCGTATCGAAGTAAATTCCAGCGGAGAAGTCTTTGCAGCATCTGGAAGCAGGATTGTGGAAAAAGGTTGGACCGAATTCTACGGTAAATATTATACTTCTGAAGATGTCGAACTCCCGCCATTCAAAATAGATGAGCGGGTCGAGCTAAATTCCAAAAAAGTTACTAAAAAAGAAACAAAGCCTCCAAAAAGATATACCCAGGCATCTATAGTTTCTGAGCTGGAAAAACGCCATCTTGGTACAAAATCCACCCGTTCAGTCATTGTTGACACCTTATTCAAGCGTGGCTACGCAGCAGGAACAAAATCAATCGAAGTAAGCGACTTTGGACTTAAAGTTACTGAAGTTCTAAAGAAATATGCACCCGAAATACTCGATGAGAATCTCACTAAGAAAATGGAAGAAGAAATGGAATTAATAGCAGAGGGGAAGGTGGATAAGGAAAAAGTTATTGTTGAAAGCAAGGAAATTCTCACCCAGATCCTAGATAAATGGAAAAAGAACGAAGTAAAAATAGGAAATGAGCTTGTAGATGCATTAAAGCTTACTCAGGAGAGGGCCAATCTTATGGGTGAATGTGACAAATGCCATAATCAGCTTCGAATGATAAAGATGAGAGATAAACGGCAATTTGTTGGGTGTTCTGGATATCCTAACTGCAGGAATGCCTATCCTCTTCCACCTGGCACAATCGTTTCTGCTACGGGTAAGAAATGCGAATCATGTGATAAACCCACTATAAATGTTAAAAAGACTAGAACCAGATATACCATGTGTATTGATCCTAACTGCCCTTCTAAGGCAAGTTGGGGGAAAAAGACCGATAAGAAAACTACTGACATAAGTAAAACCATTGAGTCTAAGAGTGAGGATAATGAGAAAAATAGCTGATTATGATGTATCTGGCAAAAAAATTCTTGTACGTGTGGATTTTAACTGTCCTATAAAGAATGGAAAAATAATCGGCGATACAAGAATACGTGCCCATGCATCCACAATAAAAAACCTAAGCGATCGTGGCGCCAGGGTTATTGTTCTCGCTCATCAAGGTCAGAAAGAGCGCGATGATTTTCTTGCTCTTGAGCAGCATGCAAAAATTCTTCATCAAATAATCAAAAAAGATGTGCTTTTTGTCGATGATGTTATTGGTGAAGAAGCTAAGAAAGCAATACTCGGACTTAAAGATGGGCAAATCCTGGTTCTTGATAATGTTCGAAACCTTCACTGCGAAACTCATCATCCTCATGCTGAAGGAGAAATTGTCCATCACCTCTCAGTGCTTGCTGATTATTTTGTCCTCGATGCGCTTTCTGTAGCACACCGCAACCATTCAAGCATTGTTGGGTTCTCAAAGAAAATTCCCTGCTTTGCAGGAGAAATACTTGCAGGCGAATTAGAAGCTGTAGACAAGATAAAAAAAGCAAGTGATGTAACATTCATTTTTGGCGGTTCAAAAGTTGACGAATCATTTACTGTAATGAAAAAATGGCTTTCACAAGGAAGGGCAAAAGAGGTTCTTTTAGGTGGTGCCCTCGCTGTTCTTATGCTTCATGCTGCCGGCCATAACGTGGGCGAATCTAAAGAATATCTTGTTGCATCCGGCCTTGAAACAAAGGTAAAAGAGGCAAAAGAGCTTCTAGATAAGTTTAATGGGAAGATCATTCTACCATCTGATGTAGGGCTTTCAATAAATATGGAACGCCATGAAGGTGATGTTGATAAGATAATTAAAGGTCAGATCTGGGATATCGGAGATAAAACAATTGCCCACTATGTCTCCATAATCAATAATTCCAAATATATTGTTATGAATGGCCCTGCAGGAGTTTACGAGCTTGATGATTTTGGTAAAGGCACTCAAAAGATTCTTGAAGCTATAGCCAATTCAGATGCATTTTCCCTTCTTGGCGGTGGGCACACAATATCTGCAATAGAAAGATTTGGTATCGATAAAAATCATTTCAACTATGTCAGTCTTTCGGGAAAGGCTTTGATAGAATATCTTTGTGGGAAGGAACTGCCTGGTTTGGTGGCTCTTGATGAAAATGAGAAAAAGTTAGTCGTTAGGAGTTAAATTCAATGTTAGTCCACTTATTTTTTCATATCCAAATAATGGTTTAATTGGAGGGTCTCTAAAACTATTATATTCCATTCTAGCTAAAATACTAATTAATGCCATATTGCCGTCATCACTTACAATGTTTGGGGGTCCATATTTAGCAATTGTGCTTTCAAGAGTTTTAAGTTCTTTTTGTTCCGCTTCTGTAGGTCGAAATGGTTCACGAACATCTACTTTGAACTTTATTGCCAAATCTGCCCATTCAACTCCACCTGGAACTTTTTCATCAGCGAATTTTAATGTACGCAATAAACGCTCGACATAATCATCTGCTGATTCATTTTCATCCTCCAAGAGTTTTAGTATATCCTGTTTTAATTTTCTCACACTCTCAGGACCAGCAAATCGGGCTAACATCTCTATATCGAATACAGCTGCATTAGTTCCAAATCCAATTTCTGTCTGGACAATGTGTGACCTTACTTCTTTCTCAGTTTTTCGGGCCTCCCAGGCTACAAAAAAAGCTCTTGCAGGATCCACATCAAGGTAAAGCATCCTTCTTCTATCCGAACGCACGTTGCCCTGCATTTCTATAAATCTTGTAATACCATCAACTAATTCTTGGGTGCCATTAAAGCCATTGTCTTTAAGTCCGACATTGTCGTTAAGTCCGAGTTTATATGTTATTGGTTTTATTTTTTCCTCAGGTATTTTTTCCTCAGGTCGAAACATAAGCTTCTGTATAATCATAAAATACCTTTAATTAAAACTTATTTTAAATCCTTCTTTTTCCTTTCTAAAGCTAAATCTAACCTAAAAAACACACAAACTACTCCAAGTCCTGATTTTATAAACCATACTTTAGATAGTTATTACGAGAGAAAATGGTAAAACACAAAATGTTGCCTCTTCCCGATGCAAACGTCGGTGAGGTGCTAGGTCTTGTCGAAATCATATATGCCTATGGTGAGAAGGTAAAAATATCATTTCTTGCAGAAGAATTTCGTATGCAACTTGATGATCTTGGCGATGTTATAGATATGGCAGAATTGCTCAACCTTCTTACTGTCAAAAACGGTGAAGTCCAGCTTACTGTTTTTGGGGAAGCACTTAATCTTGGTACTATAGAAAACAAGAAGCATGTTCTTCGTAAAAGGCTGCCGAAAATAGAACCATTCAAAAGCGTGCTTAAGATCCTAAAAAACGGTGAAGTAAGCAGCAAAACTATAATCCAAAAACTACAATCCCAAAAAATGATCATAGAGGACGAAGCCCGTTTCCACAAGCTTCTTCTTACCTGGGGAGGTTATGCCGAAATTTTCGAATACGATGGTGTTACAGGTGTTTTTAGGCCGATTATAAAACCTAAAAACGATGATAATTCTAGCAAGTAAAAAACTGGTTCTGCATAAACCCTATGTAATAAGTGTGGTTATCCTATCTACATACTCATAGAACCTCGGATCGCGCCTGTTTCGGGGGAATGGAAGGTCTATTTTTATATCCTCAACAATATGTCCTGGTCGCTTTGAAAGGACTATAACCCTGTTGCACATATACACCGCTTCCTCTATCGAGTGGGTAACTAGTATCAGTATGTCTGGTTTATGCTTCTTACTTAGGTAAAAACGTAAAACTTCGTTACGAAGGTTATTGGCAGTAAGTGCATCGAGTGCACTAAAAGGTTCATCGAGTAAAAGCACATCGGGTTCGGTGGATATGCCCCGTGCTATTCCCACCCTCTGTTTCATTCCCCCACTAAGTTCACGAGGGTAACTTGCTTCAAACCCATCGAGGCCAACAAGCTCTATAAAATTCCTAGCTATTTTCGCCCTTTCTTTCTTTGGTTTATCAAGAAGTGCAAGCTCCACATTTTCCTGCACAGTTTTCCATGGCAGTATGGCAAATGACTGGAAAATCATCATTATCTTTCTGTTTGGTTCGGTTATTGGTTTTCCAAGGAAAAGGACTGAGCCTGAAGTTGGTGCTTCAAGGCCGCAGATATTTCTTATCAGGGTGGTTTTTCCGCAACCACTTGGGCCTACAAGTCCAACTGATTCACGTTTCTTTACTGAAAAAGATACATTTTCTAATGCTACAAGCTCGTTACCATCTACTGAATATTTTTTTGTCACACTTTTAAGTACTAAGTCAGTTGGCATATTTATCATCAGAACTTATATCGCTCCGCTTGCTTGAGGGCTTTTCTCCATACAAACTTATTAAAGAATATTATTATCGCTATCATTGTAAGTACGCTAATTATGGCCCAAGTTATATTCCCCTCAGTTGTTGCCTTATCGAGAAGATAGCCCAATCCTTCTGCATAAAAAATCTGGTCTTTGTATGTTATATATTCACTTACAATGGTTGCATTCCATCCTCCTCCTATCGCCTGAATACTACTTACTATGAATGTGGGGAAAATTGCTGGAAGCAGGATATTTGTAATTTTTTGCCATGGTCTAAGGTGAAGATTTTGCGAGACCTCTATAAGTTCTCCGGGTATGGCCTGAACCGCACGTATGACATTAAATAAAAGATACCATTGCATGCCCGTAAGAATGAGTAAAATAGATGCTATTTCTATCCCAACTGTAGTGCCAAAAATACCTATAACATATACTACTATTATGGGGAAAATTGCTATTGCCGGTATTGACTGGGCAACATCAAATAAAGGCATTAACGGTTCAATTATCTTCTTATTTCTTGCAAAATAGGTTGCAAAAGCTACCGTCCATATAGAAGCTATTAGATAAGCTACAAATATCCTTATGATGGTTTTAGCTGAAAAAAGAACGAGTATCGAAGCTTCTGGAAAACCATTTCCACTGGTGATAAATATGGCAACAAAACCCAATAAAACAGCACCTATGATTATAATATCGTAAACAGAAATACTATCCCTACTTTCAACATAAGATGAAGGTTTGACCGCTATCATATTCATCATAGTTGTAGTTCCTTTTCCAAAACGTTTTACTGAAAATGTTTTTATCATCGAATATATTTTTTCAAGTATTCTTGTTATGCCATTCTGTACTATGGGGATATGATCACCAGAAGCAGTAGTAGAGTAGCTAAACCTCTGTGAGCGTGAAAACAAAGGTTGCCAGACAAAAATATTCATGAACAATACCATCGCAGTTAAGATAGCAATTCCAATAATTGAGTGTATAACGTCTCCTGCATATGCTGATTGTGTTATGAAAGATCCCACACCTTCAAGTATGTAAGGTGGCCCCTTTCCAAAAGATATGTACTCTCCAGCCACTAAGAAATACCATCCCCCACCCCATCCAGTTATGCTTCCTGATATTACTGGTCCATATATTGCAGGAAAAACGATGTGGAAAAGATAATCCACTCCGCTTAGTCTGTTCATTCGGGCAGCATCTCTTATATCTCCAGGTATGCTCCGTACCCCTTCAATTACGTTGAAAATTATCGACCATGTCATGCTTGTAAAAATAAGGAATACCGTTGCCAGTTCGCTTCCCAAAAATGGGACGGTTTCAATAATAAAAATAACTGCAAAAGGAAGATAAGCTAAAATCGGAATTGACTGGACAATATCAAGGACCGGAAAAATCATTTCAAAAGCTTTTTTGTTGTGTGCAATAAAAATTCCCAAGCCTAACGAGAAAACAAGTGAAAGTGCGTATGCACCAAGCATTCTTATGAATGTTCGAAAAGCAAGGTAAGGTAGTCCGAGTGCATCACTACCGATAAAATAAAAGGCGGCAACTGCAACAACCGTGATGAATATAAGGAAGTTGCGTTTTTTCATGGATGGGATTTAACCGAGAAGTTTTTAAAACTCGACAATAGGATAAATAGTTATGTCAAATATCGATCCATTAGTTCTAAAAGAATCTGGTGATTGCTTCTGTGCTAGCCTTCTTAAGGATGGAAAAAGCATTGAAATGATTGATCAACCAATAGAAAATTTTGTTCGTTTAATATTCTCATCTAAATTATCATGGTTAGATTATACGTTAAGCAATGTTAAATCAGAAGCCCCAAAACTTGCATCCCAGCTAGGATTTAGTGGAGAACTTCTCACCCAACTACTGAAAAAAAAGAATGCCGGTTATGAGGATTTTGATCATGAAATGGCGCTCCTATTGCCAGCAATTATTGTGAGTGGCTTCAACGTTCATGTTACTTACTTACTAATAATGATAAAAAAAGGACTAATAGTGACAGTTCATACACCTGAAATTAAGCGCTTCTTTAGGATGCGACGCTATGCTAAAATCTTTATGAAAAAAATGAATAAATATGCCTCTCCTATCGACCGTATCACCCTACTATTATTTCGAATTATTGATGAAAACAATTCGAGAAATTTTGAGCATTTACGCGAAATAGAGGAAAACTCGGATCATGTAAGCGAAAAAATGACTAATGTAAATACTCCGCGTCAGGAAATAAGCCTGGATATTCATACAATGAAACACTCGCTTATTGCTTATTTAAATGGTCTTTGGGAAACTATGGATGTATTAAACACCTTAAGGTATGGCGATCCAGAACTCTTAAGCGATAATCCCAAACTCGTAGCTCAAATGAATGGTCTTGTTAGTGAAGTAAACAATCAGATAAGTCTTGCAGAACATATGAGTGAAGTTCTTGCCAGCGGGCTTGAAGTTATGCAGAGTATCTACAATAACCAGCTTCAAATACTTAATAACAAAATTGCTCTTCTGGTTGCATACCTTACCGTTCTTGGTACTGCGGTACTTGTTCCAAATACCCTTGCAACAATACTTACTAGTGATGTCTTTGGTCTTTCGTCAAAAGACCAGTTCTTGTACCTATCTATTATTGTTGGTTCAACTCTAATATCAATTATTGCATCTTATTGGTGGGTCAAAAAAAGTGGACTTTTGGTCGATTCAAAAGATAATTAAAACAAATCTCCATCATCCATTTCCATTGTATCTGGATTTCTTACAATTGCAAATTTTCTCAAAAGGTCATCAACAATTGCAAAATCCGGGCTCTTGGGGACATCAACATTAGCTATGTTTGGTTTTCCACGTCCCCTCCATTCTCTTCTAAGTAATACGAGCTCTCCCCTTTCTTTTTTACTTAAGAACAAAAATTCGTCCGATCCATCAACTATAGCACCTATCAATCGATATAATCTGTTCATTGCTATGATATGTTCTACTGTGAGAAAATTTCCTTCAAATTCCGAAACCATTACAAAAAGTGCATTATTTTTTGTTTCAATCAAACTTTGATTACCCAGAGCCAATTTCATCATAACTAAGTCAAAAATTGGTAATCCAAAATTACCAGCAATCAAGCCGGGTTGCATATGTATTATCAGGTGCGCTTGAACCTCTCTCGTGTTTTTCGAGGCAACCCAGGGTGCATTAAGAGCAACACTATCCCAATCCGAATATCTAATTTTAGCATAATCGCAAAATCGCCTAAGTTCACTCTGGGATAGGGGCAATCTGGATATCTTTGGTTCCACTCTAAGTAATGTCATTTGGGTTTCACCGTAGAGAATAGATGCACAAAATATGTTTATTTATAACTTTTTATAAATGTTCTGAAAGTGAAGATCTAACTGATATTTGGTGGTCCAAATTTACTAACTTCTTTATTTAGCTCCATTACCTCTACATGACCTTCCATGTCAAGTTCAAATGGCTGCTCAGCTCCAATTCCGGGAAACTTCAAAGCCAAATAACTCCAATTGACTCCATCCGGAACTTTATAGTCGGCAAATTTTAATGCTCTTAAAACAAGTTCAGTATAATCGTCTTGTCTAGTTTCAAATTCCAGGAGTTCTAGCATGTCCTGTTTTAATTTTCTCACACTCTCGGGACCAGCAAATCGAGCTAACATTTCTATATCGAAAATAGGTATTCTTTCTAATGTTGCAATTTCTACACGAACAACATGTGCTCGTACTTCTTCTTCACTTTTTTGTTCCCCCCACGTGACAAATAACGCTTTTTTATCGCTAACATTTGCATGTAGGGCGTTTCTTATTTTTCGCCTATCCATTGCTATTTCACTTTCTGTGTTCTGAAAATAAGCTATGAATCTTGATGTAAGAGAACCAGAAAAAACTCTATCTGCCTCGGACATTGGATATTCTAATTGTATCTCCCTTGTCCTAACTAATGTCATAAACTACACCCAACTAAAACTTATTTTGAATCTTTCTTTTTAAATTTCTATTCCCTTATTGTCTACTCATGTCCATTATCATCAAAAATGCTACCATAATAACCCAAAACGACCAAAGAGAAATCATAAAGGGCGATATCAGGATTGATGGCAATTCAATATCAGAAATAGGAGAAAAAATCGAGTCTAATAATCCTGAATATCTTATAGATGCAACCGGAAAAATTGCCATTCCTGGCCTAATCAATGCACATACTCATGTCGGTATGACCATATTCCGAGGCTATGGTGAAGACCTGCCACTCCATCGTTGGCTTGAGGAAAAAATCTGGCCCATCGAAGCAAGGCAAACTGCTAAGGATGCAGGAATTGCTGCAAGATTGTCTTTTTGTGAAATGATCAAAAGCGGTACTACTTCATTTGCCGAGATGTGCCTTCATGATACCCACGGGATTTTTTCTGCTGCAAACGAAGTGGGAATGCGTGGAATAATCTCACGTGGGATCATGGATTTTAATCACCCTCAATGGATTCCAAAAATTATGCGGGAAATTGAATCCTCATTACAATATTCCGGTGATACTCTTCTCCCATCAGTTTCTGCCCATGCCCCATATACCTGCTCAGAAGAACTTCTTCTAAAGACCAAAGAGCTTGCAAAGAGAAAAAAACTCAAGTACCAGATCCATGTAAGTGAAACCCGAAAAGAGATATTTGAAATATTAAATAAAACTGGGAAATACCCATACGAATATCTGGATTCAATCGGTTTGATGGATAGCGATTCCATTTTTGCCCATGGTGGATGGTTAACTAAAAAAGAAATGGTTCTTGCAGCTTCACGTAATCTTAATGTCGCGAGTTGCCCAATTAGCAATATGAAGCTCGCTACAGGTGGAATCTGCCAAATATCTGAACTTGATAAAGCCGGAGCCACAGTAACATTGGGTACTGATGGTGCAGCAAGCAACAATTCACTAAATATGTTTGAAACCATGAAAATGGCCGCCCTTCTGCAAAAACACCATTACTGGAAGGCCGATGTTATCTCCAATCAAAGAATACTTGATTTTGCTACTATAAATGGTGCAAAAGCCCTAGGAGTCAATGGAGGTTCACTTTCAAAAGGAAAACTTGCAGACATTGTGTTGCTTGAACGTGGGCCTAATATGTTTCCCGAACATGATATTGTTGCAAATATCATCTATGCTGCCGGGCCACAGAATGTTTCTGATGTAATAATCAATGGCAAGGTTGTTATGCAAGAGAGAAAAATACTTACTGTTAATGAAGGTGAAGTTATCCGTGCGGCTGATGAACTTGCAAAAGAAATACTTTCCCGCTAAACTTAACTAAAAAACCCTCCGCGCTGCTTTCTATTCCTATTCATTTACTCACTATGATTTAGTTATCAAAAATGGTCACTAGTCTTTAAAAAAAGGTAAAAACTCACGTCGGAAGACCAAAAAATATATAAATACATCTACCTATAAAATCCTTGCAAATTCTTAAAAACCTTACTACAATTTGCGGAGGACTTTCAATGTCAAAAACAGCACCTGGATCTACAACTACTAAATGCCCAGAATGTAAAAGCAAACGCGTGGTTCGTGATTACGAAAAAGGTGAACTTCTCTGCTCAAGTTGTGGTCTTATAATTGCAGAAAATATTCACGATATGGGTCCTGAATGGCGTGCATTCGATGCTGAGCAGAAGGAGAAAAAAGCTCGTGGCGGTGCACCAATCAAGTATATGAGGCCAAACAAGGGTCTTGTTACTGAAATAGACCAATACAATCGTGATATTCGTGGGGGTAAAATCAGCCCTAAAAAGCAGGCACAGCTCTATCGTATGCGAAAATGGCATAAGCGTGTTTCTATAGCCACTTCGATGGAAAGAAACCTGGTAATCGCACTTGCCGAACTTGATCGTGTTGCTTCCTCATTGGGTCTCCCTGAAAACATAAAAGAAAGTGCTGCCCTTCTTTATCGAAAGGCAGTCAAAGAAGAACTTATAAGAGGACGACTTATCGAGAGTGTGGTTGCTGCAGTAATCTATGCCATTTGCAGGCTACAAGGAATTCCAAGAACTCTTGATGAGATTTCACGTGTTTCGGGTATAGAAAAGAAGGAAATTGGCCGAGCCTATCGTTTCATAAAAACCGAGCTCAAAGTTGATGTACCACTTACCGATCCGGCACAATATGTTCCTAAATTTGCAACCGCACTCCGTTTGGGTGGTGAAGTTCAAGAGGAAGCAGTAAAGCTTATCAAAAAGGCACTTCGAAAAGGATTAATATCCGGTCGCGGTCCTACTGGGGTTGCTGCAGCAGCACTCTACATTGCAAGTGCTATGCATGGGGAGAAAAAAACCCAGAAAGAGGTTGCTGATGTTGCTGGTGTGACTGAAGTTACAATAAGAAATCGCTACCGTGAACTTAAGAAAGAACTTGGCTTGAAAGTAAATCTCTAATTTTTCTATTTTAATCTATTCTATGCTATTTCTCTATATTTTCTGCATCCGCAATTCTCCACAATTTTTCGAAATATTCTCTGTATGTAAGAGCAAGCCCTTTATTTTCTATTTTTATTATCGTTATTGGCATCCCCCATATCACCAATGCAATCCATTCTCCATAAATTATGGTATTTGTGGGGTTTATATCTTTACTGTCCATAAAGCGATAGGTAGTCACGTCGTTATTATACATAAAAACATTTTTCTTTTTCTGGGTTATTACCCTTTCACGTATCCCATGTTCTTTGAGATTTTTGAAATATTGTGGCATAAAAGTCGGTAAATTTTCCATATATTTTTTATCATCCAGTCCGAATATCAGAACCTCTTTTTCTGCCCCTTTCCATATTTCGTTTTGGCAAAACTTTAGTCCTTCGATGCCCGTAAGTACCTCTACTTTGGTATCCTCTGTTTGTATGTTACTAAGACCTATAAGGTTCTGCATATTTTCAGTTAGTATTTTTATGTCATTTTTTACTTCATTCTCACGTTCACCAAGATAGTCTAAAATCTTAGATGGGTGGGCTGCAAAGTAAACCTTTGTCTTTCCTTTTTTTGTATAACTTACTAGTCCTTTTACCGCAAGTGTTTGCAAACGGTCGTAGACATGAGG
Organism: Microcaldota archaeon; assembly: GCA_023248035.1. Classification (GTDB taxonomy): domain Archaea; phylum Micrarchaeota; class Micrarchaeia; order Anstonellales; family Bilamarchaeaceae; genus Bilamarchaeum. The sequence goes on along the minus strand of JAHFFJ010000009.1, from coordinate 20,064 downwards.
GCGATATATTCCTGTGTTTTGGGCAAGTGAATATGCAGATAGAGGGCCACGTTTAAGTAAAATAAGATACACTTCTGACTCTTTATCTCCAAGACCTATCTTAGAAAGTAATTCTTTCTCGTTCATAAAGTTAAAGTGTAGCAATGTTTTATAGTCGTTCGCATTCCGGACGACATTAATTTAAATATAACCTCTGTTTCGTTGTAATATATGTCATTGAATGAAAAATAAACTGAGGTGTATCCCCTATGAGTGTTGTTGTTAAAAATCGTCTTTCCAATGCTAGAACTGTTAGAATTCTACCCGGACTCTATACTCAAAGAGATATGTTCGGCTTGCATACTGGCGGTATTTTTGTTCCAGCAAGTGAGGGAATAATGACTGTCAAAGAAATCGATTACGCAATTAACGAAAGTTATGCCTTTAATCCAGATGTAAATTTATCGTTGAGGGCGGTTGAGTATGCTTTTTATAGGAAAGATCCAACTGCTGTTCTTGGTAAAGAGATCATCTGGATCGAAAAAGGAATTGCCTATAAATTCAAAGTTGAAGATATCCAGGTTAGTGTTAATGGGAAAGAAATAAGTTTGCAAAATGCTACCGGTATGGGTGTTGTACCATCAATAGGGCTTTTGAGAATAGAACAAACTGGTGAAAAAGAATTTACTGTTTTAGGTGATCCAGCTGTTTTGGAAGGAAAAGTGGTTGTAGTTGACTTCATGAGAGGCGATTGGGCGTTGACTGATGAATCCGGGTTTCCTTTGAGAACCAAACCTGCAGACCTTGATAATTCATTATCTAGATATGGTAGTGTAAGAAGATACAATTATCAAAAAACAGCAACTGGTTATCATGGTTCTGTCTCTCGCACCAGTTTCTTCTTATTCGAGAGGTCAGTTGATGTGGATATAAACTGGGGCGACTTTTCTCCTTCTCTGGTTCCGGTGGTTAGCTCGTTGCTAGTTCCAGGAGAGGCAAGTGTTAAGTTGGATTAATTTTATAGTTTTTATATTTCGTAAACGGAAAAGAACTATGGGGTATTGATTCATTAATATGTATTTATGAATTCGTTAAATGACGAAAGCCGACAAATAAATATAATACTAAGTGATCCATTAAACTGAGGTCTAAATATGCCATTAACAAATGAAGAAAAGAAAAATGCTGCAACTGCAGCAGCAACATCAGCTCTGTTTAGTATACCCCAAATCTCTAATGAACTTTCACGTAGAAATCTTTCACCAAATGACCTAATCCGTAGTGATCTTGCCAATTTAGTAAATGACGTTGTTAAAATTGCAGCCACTAGAGGTACTGAAGATGATATACGGGGCATGGCAAGAGATCTTATATTGAAAGTACATTGGCCTGCGGAAAGTGGAATGTGGTTAGAACGTATGAAAGCATCGCTCCCAACTCAAGCGACAAACTTAAACTATGGGCAAGCAGTAACATCAACTTTAGTTACTCGTGTCAGCAGTACAATTGCCTGGGGAGAACGCGAATTAGCTAGGATTGAAAAATTCACAAAAAGCGATGAAACAGCTGCACTTGATTTTAGAGCAGATCGATTTTCGCAAATATGTGCAGGAGTTTTAGGTATGGCAGCCGGTGCAGTTCCACTTCAGGATATTTTCTCTGCTGGAAGTCAATCTGCTGGGGCTCGTATGGTAACCGGCTGGGGTCTTGTTTCTGGAGAATATGCTGGAAAAGTTGAGCAGACTAAGGCTGCATATATTGAATATCGACATGCAACTTTAGAACTTAGTAATCTTATTGATGCACTCAAAGGATTTGATACGATCAAGGATCTTCCCATAACTGATTTAACAGCTGGAAGGTCCAAAGGTGACTATCCAATTTTACTTGAAAGAGTCGATAATGCAAGAGAAAAAATGGAAGCAGCTGCATCAAAGTTCCGGGCGGCAGCTTCGGGTTTTTCAACAATTAATGAAAATGTTGAAGATACTACTGTAGCCGGAGTTAAATTTGGACTTGCTGCAGCAACTAGTATGGGTACAGTAGTTGGTAGTGGTGGTCTAATCGGCAAGGAAATTGGTAGCGAAGCTATGGCCAAGATCAGAAATGCTGTTGGTGATAAAGTAGCTAGTCAAATATCTGATAAACTTGCAGGCATGCCAAATGGAATTTCGGCAAATTTCTTTATTGCTTTAAAAAGGGCTGCAATAAATAAAGATCCTACATCCCTACAAATAATTGTAAAAGAAATACTATCATGGAGTATTGCAATAGCACCTTCAGGTATCAATGCAGCTATAAAAGACAAATAATAATCTTTTCTGTCTTTATAATTTACTTGTATCGAAATAATTATTTAAAGGAAGATCATAATGACATTTTCAAAGAATGCATATATATCACAATCAGTAACTTTTCTTAAAAATAACTGTTACTCAGAAGCATATAAAATCGCAAAAGAGTTTACTTCGCTTTATCCTGATGAAGTAATTTCGAATTATCTTTTTTCTCAGTCAGCTTATTTTCTTGGTAAATACGAAGAATCTGCTACGGCTGCAAGAAAGGCATTTAATCTTTCAAAAAACAAAGATGACATGAGAGTCAGTGGTCTTCGAGCATGTCTTGCATATTATCAACTAAAAGAATATCAAAAGGGTATATCAATATTGGAAGCGCTTGAAAATATTCTAGCTGATGAGGACCTGGAGCAGTTCACCTTTCTTTTCCATACGGCAATGAAGAATCCAGATAAGGCATCCAAACATCTTCAAAAAATGATTGATTTTAATGCTAAAGCTGCAAGAAACTTTTGCACTCCTTTTTTTAAACTAAAATAATTCCACAACATTGTTAGTTACTGCGGATAGTTTTCTATAAATTTTCGATCTAAGATATAGAACTTTAGCTGGTCTAAAAATCAGACTGGCGCTTACCATCACTTTATAATCCTGGAAGTGGAATTAACAAAAGGATGATGAGTGTTCGACAGACCGAGGTCTTAAGTTAAACTTAAGCGCCTATGAGGATCACTTAAACTCTGACAATTATTTACCGCCAATAACTTTAAGCATCAAATCTTCGGCAGTCTTTTTATTCATCTTATATAATTTTTCTACGTGCACGAGTGCCGCTTTCTCATCCTTTATTGCAAGGTTAAATAAGAATAATAACGTTTCAAGCTCTTCACTGGTTTTGTTTTTTGATATTCCATTTAACATTTCCAGGCCTTTACTGTATTCTCTAAGTTCATAATAGGCGGTACCTGCTATAATTGCAGTAGCAAGCATATCTTCTGGAACAGTGGAAAGATTGAATGCTTTTCGTCCTTCTGAAGCTGCCTCCTGATGATTACCTGTCCAATAAGCTGCCTTTGCAAGGAAAAAGTGCGCAACCATTTCATCAGGGAATTTTTGGGCAAATTCCTTTCCAAAAGTATATGCAACCTGGTAATCCTGGTTTCCAAAATATATTATCATCTGCTTGATGTAAGCATTTTTACCTAATTCTGCCATACCAAATCAACTATAACAAATCAAAGTATGGTATAATACTGTATTAATATATTATTGCGATCTATGTTTGTTCAAAGAGCAAATTCGTGGTTTTATGGCGCCTAAAGAAGAATTCGCGGAAGTTCTTGGAAGAGATGTTGCGAGCAGGGATGTTGCAAGATCAACACTAGATACCCTGCAGCAAAAATATCCCCAGGTTCATCTCACAGGTAATGAAGTTCAAAATATCGTAAGTAAAGCGGCTTCACCTGATCGAACTTCTCAACAAACTGCAAATGAAGTTGCAAAACAGTTCTATGCTGTTGTAAGAGTGCAGGAGATTAAATCTGGTCATCAGGCAGATGGCAAATTAGCTGAAAAAATAAGACAAGAAGAAGTTCTAAAACCAACTTCGTTAGCTTCAGGACCTAAAGCTACTGAAACTGGAGAACTTAGGATTGATATGGATGGAAAAACCTATCTTATTTCCTATAATCTTAAAGTGCCTGCAAAAAACCCAAATGAAGATCAACAATTTTATGCTACAGTTAATCAAGCTGCACAAAACGCTATCGATGAAACCATCAAGGGGAAAGCTGGTGATCCATGGTCGGTTTTCAAAGCTCTTGATCTTATGGGTGGAAAAACAGTAACCCAAGTAACTGAGATAAATGGAAACAAAAATATGGATTTTGATTCTTTTATCTCCGCAATGGAACGGTACGAGGATCAAAAAGGTGCTGTTATTAAGTTTATCTCGGTCTCTAAAAAAGAAGCTTAACCTAGCTTCTTAATTACTTTCAGATAATTATCCAATGTGATGAACTGCAATACCACTGAGAGAAACTTTTTTCAAAAAGTATTGTCAAAACTTATTATGAGTTTTTGATGAAACTTTTTTCCAAAAAGTTTCCGATGACGATGATCTTGAGTTCTGAAATTCAAATAAAAGTAAGGTTTATAATGGGAATTTGTCATAATTAATGTTAACTAGATGATAGTCAGTAATTAAAATGTAAGTGAATAATTTGGTGCAGTTGAACTCCCAGAATTCAGATTAAAAAATGATATTTATGTCAGTACCCAGAATGCGAACTTTCGGAAGTTTTAGGCCAACTGATCTGCCCAACAGAAGTAGGGTGAATGTAGATGTGCCTCTACTTGATAGATGTTTTGATGGAAAAGTAACTGTTATCGGTGATTCCTCCGGTCCACATTCTGCAGTTTTAAGGCTGGAAAATGTGACCCTGCATGCATCGGGGGTGGGGGCAACTGATGGTCATCTATTTTGTGAAAAGAAAAAAACTAGTCTGGGTGTATTCGGGTCACTTTACTCTCCAGATCACCTAGCCGAACTTTTACGGGAATTACTCCTTCATCATGAACTTAGCGCAGCTCAATTGTATCTGGAAGTTGCAAAAAGAGTGGGCAGTATCAAACCATCCCAATCTGCAAATAAATGGAGAATCCATCCTGAAATTCCATCAACAGGTTTACTTCTTGATAAATATCTTCTAATGAAAGATAGTGACGGTTTTATCTTTGGCTGGACTAATGGGGAGAACCAACACCGCGATATTTGGGCTAATCATCCGGGCAGTGAAATTTTGGGTGGTGGGTTTGTTACGACTAGTAAAAAACGCGGTCTATTACTATCAGGCGAAAGCTTGACTTTCCACCAACCTCCTATCGAACTAGTGCATGATGCAGCTTTAGGTATGCTTGGCTCTATGAGCGATAGGGTAGATATAACCTCTATCAATATAGAAGGAGCACAAAGATATCAACTAATCAACTAGAAATCAGAATAAACAACAAAAAAAACACACAAACGAAAAAGGAATAGTTGAGTGAATAAATCCGGATTTTAAGACGGTAAATTCTTTTATTCAATTAGATACCACTAGAAATGCACATAAGTTAAAATATATGACTGCGATCAGTTCTGATGAATCGGGGGATGAGTTTAGTTCTAGGCATAGCCATTGGCATTCTAATATACCATCTTTTATCGCCATCTTTCTTTGCACCTTCAGTCACTCCAATTTTTTCACCAGAGGATGGGGCAAAAATTATTTCATTTGTCGATAGCGCACAAAAATCAATCGACATAGAAATATACACATTCAGTTCGCGTGATGTGGTAGAGGCTCTCGAACGTGCACGTGGGCGTGGTGTTTTAGTCCGGATTATAATCGAGCCAAACGTTATTGGTGGTGAAAATAGCCAAATCTATCACGAACTCCTCTCCAAAGGTTATTCCATACGCTATGCAAGCCAATCCTTCAAACTCACCCATGCAAAATTCATAATAATCGATCGCATTTCAGTACTTGTTGGTTCCCACAACTTGAGCAACTCCGCACTCTATAAAAATCGCGAGGCATCAGTAATAATAAAAAATTCACCTTCGGTGGGTGATTTTATTCGCGTTTTCGAGAATGACTGGTTAATTGCAGATTGAACCTTTCGATCACATATTTTCCATAAAGCCTTGAGAAAACCCTGTACCTTCCTCTCCCTAGCCTTACAATATGGCCGCGCTGGAGGAGCCTTTGTGCAAGTGTGTTTGCAGGTCCGTTATTCATTTTTGATTTCTGAGCAATTTCTTTAATCGGCAGGTTCTCATTAATAGCAATCTGGTAAAGTACTTTACGTTCAGCTTCAGGTATCTGGTATAACTGCCCAAACCACTCTGAAGAAAGTGTGCTCATTATGTAGGATAGTTGCTCGAGATAATGGCCTTTGTTTATAACTTTTTCATTCTCCCGCAATTTTTCATATATGCATCTGCATATGGTTCTGATCATTTTCGGATTTCCACTACTATCTGAAGTTATAGTGGTCAGGCATTCCTCCCCCATCCTGATCTCTTTTTTGAGTGCTTTCTCTACAAACTCCCGTACATCATGTTCACTAAAAGGTTTAAGTAAAATCTTCTTATCCCCCACAATGTCCAAATCTACCAAAGAACCAAGAACCAAAGAAACATGTTTTCCAGTAAGTTTAACCCTCTCAAAGAACTGGCCAAGCGTTCCCCCCAAAGTTTTATTTTTCCCCTCTGCTTTCATTTTTTCACAGTCATCTAAAAAAATGACTGCACCAAATTCTGACTGTTTTTCAATTGCCATAATAATGGAATCCAAATTCATCGCATTCTCAAATCTTCCACTCTGGACGATTTTTTCAACTACATTCTCACTATCATCACCATCATTTACCCTTACATAAAAAGTTCTAAGCCCATTTTTTTCAGCCTCAACCTTCCACGCCCTAAAAAGTGCAGTTTTACCAATTCCAAAACTCCCCATCACTACCATCAGCTCTGAGTTCCCCGATGTGGTCGAACTTAAAAGTCCTCTGAAAAGCTGCATTTCTTCCTTGCGCCCAAGTAACTCTCCAAATTCTATTGCAAATGGATTTGGTCCACGTATCAGTTCGCTTATAATAATCACCAGTTTTCCAATATATTGTCTAATGTTCTCCTATCATACTCAATGACAGCCCAAGGGGGGTTTCTTAGCCCATACTTCTGACCCCCCTTAGTCCGTCACCGCCCAAACCCCCCGAAGGGCTGGATTCCACTGTTTCGCGGCAAGCACACGCTGTGCTTGCCTAGCGGTGGTGGGTGCGAGCATTTGACTGTTTTTTTATGGTATATTGTGTTTAGCAAACACAATTTTAATACAAATTTTGTATTTTTTGTATTTTTACTTTACTATGTAACCATACTCATTTAAATACTGCCAAACGTCCGATACTATCATGTTCTCCATAAAAAACACACTGATGTTTTTTCTTCTCTTGCTTAGTTTCACTTTTGCCGCTGGCTTATTTGGAGATCAAAATCTAAAGGAAAGCCAGGTTGTTATAACCCCGCAGGGGGATGGAAAAGTAATCGAAGTAAGCCTCCTTGTTTTCGAACCTGCAACCAGTCAAACAGGAACCACGATCAGGGAGATAATGGAACAGATCACAAAAGATTGCATTGCTCAAAATTCCATTCCCGTCCAAACCTGCATTTTCAATAAGGCCACTGAGATGACCAGCCAGTCCTCAGAATATAAGATCACTCTGGAATCACTCAAAGATGCTCATTTTCTAGTACAATACTTTAACCCTCTAGCAAATGGAAACCAGGGTGGTTGGAGCCCGGTTGAAATCTGCAAAGATATTATTGCAACTAAAGAAGGCACTGCCAAAAAGCCCGATGGTACTGAAGGTACCTATTACTATGTTAAATGCGATCTTTCAAATGCGGTTGAAGGTAGCTCGCGTACTAGCTTTAAGGTAACATTCCTTCCCCAAGCCGGTCAGGATATCAGTTCAAGTTATTCTGAATACCAATACAGTAATGCTCAGGTTTCCCCAGCGACATTATTCAACAGCCAGATAAACAACTTCATAGCCTCACTTGCTGGGAGTGGTGGGGAATGTGTACATACTGGGAATTTTGTAAATGGTAATGACCTTCAATGTGCCAGTCCGGGTGCATTGCCATGCATTGGAATATTCCTTATCATGGGTTTACTAGTAGCATCAGTTTACTTTTCAGGAAAATCACCAGTCTCCCTTCTTGATATAACCACACCAAAACTACCAGCACCAAAAGGGGTGGCTGCAGGTGGTCAGGTACTCGCACCATTTGGTTACACTGAAATGAGTAGAACAATAAAGGGTAAACTTTCTGCAGCTGCAACTGCTGTTTCAGCATCTACTGCAGTACTTAAAGGTCGCTATAGGGGAGATTCAGAACTCTCAAGGCTAGAATCAGCAGTCAAATCACAAAAAGGTACAGCAGGTGATCGTGCTGCTGGGGATATCGCTGATGGTAAAAAGATTGCAACTGCAATTGTTACTGGGGGTCACATGATCGGAATGAGTGCAGCTGAACTATACTCACTTACCAAACTTCCATACAATTACGATAGTGCTGATCACAAGAAAGTTTCAGAGATAGTTTCTGCCCTTGAAAAACGTGGGGGTCGAGAAGGCCTTATGGGCATGACGATAAAGAACTACCTTAATGAAAACGAAGTTCTAAAACGACTGGAAGTACTTACTGCAAAATCAACTGCTCCAGGTCAAAGAAGGTCAGGTTACATCAAAGTTACTTCTGCACTCAATAAATTTGTTGGTGTGGGGAGATTTGCAACTGTCGGTGGACTTGTAATGCCCACTCCTGATTCAGTTGTCCGAAGCGGGATAATCATGAAAGATATTGCCCGTGCTGCGGTAACTGAACTCCCTCACCTTGCACGCAGAACCGGTCGAGCCACCATGGAACTTATTGGTGGCGAGCGTTCAATGAAGAACCTCGAATATGCTGCCAAAAGTTCAGGGGCTGCAGCACTTGCATATGATCAGCTAAATAAAAAACCATCCACAGTGTCTATCCAGGGCAGAATGCACGATGTAAATGCCGATATGGCCCACCTCTACATGACTCTTCGGGATGAAATTACCCGCGATCAAATGGTCTATGTAATAGGTCAGGTCTATAAGAAAATGGGCATTAACTTCAATCTTAATGAGGAAGAAATTCTCAGTATGGGTCATAAAACCCTAAAGATTAATGGTGTATCTGTTGATATCCTAGGCCGCTCAAATTACCATCAGTCTGCTGAAATTGCAGCAGTAGAAGCACAGATGAAAACTATCCTTGCAAACACATCATTTACTGGAATAGAAAAGCTTCATGCACTTACTGTAATGGCAGAATCACATGCAATTGGTGCCTATATCGATGGTCGTATGATCTCTGTTGCAGATAGAGTTCAGACCATAGAAACCTCAGTTGCAGGCGAGCACGTAAAATTCCTAACTCTTCTCCAGAAGCTAGAAAGCGAGAACACCATACGCATGGCTGCACAAAAAAGCGTTCATAATGATGATGCATACATCTGCCATGTGGGTGGTGAAAGCCTTACCGTTAGCGAAGCATGGAAACTTAGAGTTCTTAGAACAGTTGTTTGGGATGGCGAAAATGGCTATCTTCGGGGTGGTATACGTGAAGAACTTCTTGGTGCTTATGTAAATAACGTTAACCGTTTTGCTGGCCTTGGTGATAATTCCAAACAAATGGAACACCTTCCCGAATCTCAGCGTAATGCAGCTCAGCTTAAAGCAGTAGCGAAAATGGCTCACGATGCATTTGTAGGCCTTGTTACACCAGAAGGTGAAATACTCTTTGAAAAAGCCAAGGGCAAAAAAGTAGGGCAGGCTTCAATCGAAGAGCTGGTTGATTTTCGTTATGGTGGTACTCTACAAAAATCAATGACCAAAGATCCAGTTACTGGTCTTCCCATCTATCGTTCATCCGATCTTGAACTCGATGCTCCTCGCGGTGCCTTCTATGTTGATATGAAAAGGCATTTCTTCGCTGGATTTAATGAGCGAGAATACTTTGGTATATCACACTTTGCAAATGGCAAATATGGCGGACGTGCTCATGTTGGTGCATATGATGCTGAGATTGCAGCAGAAGCAAAACGTCTTCCAGGTTCAGCTACAAGAAGTGCTGCAGAAGAGATATCACTCCAAAAAGATCTTTATGTCAAAAAACTTTTCCTTGCAGATACCGAGCGCAGCTTTGGTTCACAGTTTGCACACAATGCCTATGGTACCACTCATGAAACTGCAAGGCAAACAATTGAGCAGGCTAAATCTATGCTCATGCAGGCATTTGATGATAAAGGACTTGCAAGCAATCACCCCGAGCGGATGTTCCTTAGCAAGCTCGATGTAACCAATCCAAAACACCTTACTGAATTTGCAACTCTACTCACAAAACATGATAAGGAATATCGTGCAGTAATGTCTCGTGAAGTAACCTATGATGATGTTGCCTCATCCAGCCGTGCACTTGTAAAACTCAATGATGGTACTTACGTTCCCTATACTCCAGGTATGCATCTAAGTGATCGTGACAGTATAATGGCTGGAGCAGCTACCCTTAGGGATGAGAAAGGGGTAAAACGTCCATTTGTTCCTGAAGATGTTGCAGTTAAATTTGAAGGAAGAGATGATCTTGCTCGTCAATACGCCGAAGTTCAACGATCAAAAGACCCAAACAAATGGACTGCTTTCCTGGATAATACCACCCAATGGGCCAAGTCTGGTACTTACAGCTTTGCCAAACATGCTGTACTTGCAGCCGTTCTCTGGCAATCCGCAAGTGCTACTCATGATTATGGTCGCTATTGGGAGCAAAGCGGTGTTACCGTGGAAGCAAGGCGCAATATTACTCCTCTTGCACCAACACCATTCCGGTTCTTTGGAGAAGATGGGCACAGCCTCGCTAGAGTAACCCGTCCACTTCGAGATATTGGTATGGCTATTGGAGATTATATCTCTAAAGTAGCTACTATTGCTGCTGATACACCAAAAGGAAGGGGAATACTTTCATCTTCATATGATATATCCGCAGTTTCAGCCGCAGCAAGTATCCATTCCCATACCCTTGTCGAAGGTATAGAAACCGGGCGCTGGGGCAAGCTTAGTGATGCTGAAAAAAGGGCATACTACACATTTGCAATGAAAAATAGTGCGAGGGAACAGGCCTCTCAATGGACTCTTGATCGTAATCCTTGGGGTCTTTCAAGCTCTATGGGTACCCACCAGTCTGATGTTTCCAGATTCTACATGGGTCCTGCTGGTAACTTTGATTATCGTGCTCATGTTGGAGCATTCCTTACTCCAGGCGAGAAGATTAACTTCGATGCCATATATGGTTTCTCACTCCCCATCAATACCAGCATAGCAAGATTCTATCAGAACATGTTCTCCACTTCACAAAAAGCAATTCATGGTGCTCCAGGCAGGTTTGATAGTACTGGAGATCCGCTTCGTTCGATGCAACACAGCTCCCCCCGTCTAAGGGAGGCAATGCAGGCAATTTTCAATCCATTTGCTTCGGGGTGGTCAGACAGCTGGCTTTCACGAGCCCTTGTGAAAATGAATGTCGTTGAGAGTAGTGCAGCTAAAAGATATACTGGTGGCAATGCTGTACTTTCCGGTCTTTCAGGAAGTGCACAGGATTTCTCTGACCTAAAAGGTGCGATGGTAGAAGCTCGTCTTGGTAACATCAATCCTGCCGAATCAGTTGGAAGTTACCGGCTTGATAGGCTTCTTCATTCTCGTATGGCATCAAGACTGGTAGCTGAGCAGATAGGTCAGTTTGCATATGATAAGGACGTGATAAATGCCTCGCTCAACAATATTATTCCAAGAACGGTTCAGGCAGAAGCACTTGCAATACAGAGAAACAGCGAGCAAAGAGGGTATGGAATATTCCAGAATGATATATTTGCACATGCAAGTCCAGTTCTCTGGCCAATCCACAAGTTGAAACTCAAAGACATTTTAACTAAAGTTGTATCTGTCCACAAAGAGGGTCATGGTTGGAGCTTTGGCGATGGTCTTAATCGCTGGGGTCAGGATGTTGCTCATCGGACTTCGATGCTCCGTTACAGCGTTGCACGTATCAGCGAATGTCCTTTGTGCCACACCACCCGTCTTCGTGGAAGCAGGTGCACCACTTCAGCCTGTAATGGGCAGGTTATCGCTTAATTCCGAACCGCGGAGGGGGAGCACCCCCTCCCCAGTTTGAGGTTCCTCCTGCACAATAGGCTAGAGTAATATAAAGAACGGATATTTTGACTAGCCAAACCGTGTGACCTCCCCCCAAATGCTCCCCCGTAGCGGTTCCTGGGTCATATACCCCACAGCTTGCTGCGATTGGGTACTTCATTTTCATAATTTTTTATTCAACCTAGTTCTTTATTCAATATAGTTCTATTTCCAAGTTTTTGGTCTAAAAAATCCTTAGTTGTTATTATCGATACTAATAAACCTATACCAAAACAACAAAATGACACAAACGAATTAGTTACGGTCAACATCTAAGTTATTCGATCTTTTTCGAGCGCGTAATTATTTAGTACGATTTAATTGGTTTGGTGTAGTTCAAATTTTACTCCAAAAGATGCAAGTATTTAAATTCTCAATGAAGCCATTATTATCTAATGAGAATCTACCTTCTCCTAATCTTTTTTGGCCTCGTTCTTATGGCCGGTTGCCTTCAACGCATTGGTAACAGTTCTTCCCTCTATAGCAATGATTACAAATCCGGTATAGCACGTGTTGCAATTTCCGATACCGATAAGATCCCACTCTGTCCAACTGGCAGCTGCTGGTGCATGGTGTGTAAAAACGGCACCAACATTTTTGGTCCTCTTAACAACTTAATAGGTGGCTATTGTTATTTTGAAAAAGAATGCACAGTTGAAAAGACGGCGGAACTGATGACAGGTAAAGTCAAACCTGATTTGTCCATCCGTCAGATGATGGTGGGTCAGGGCCCAACATTAAGTGATTTTTCGAGTGCAAATCCCTATTGTTCTGATAGACTTAGCATGTCTGTGCAATGGCTTGTTGGTAACAAAGATGCTCCTTATGCAACAGCAGATGCAGCAAGAACAATGTGTTTCTTAAGTAAGGATGTAATCCCAGTTTACATACTTTACAGCCATGGTGAAAACATAAACATAACCCAGACTGATAAAATTGCCACCACCCTTGGAAAAGAAGGTAAGGATCTTTTCCTAGGTAAACTTTCTGATGGCCCGGTTGGCCCGGTTGTCGTAGTTACTGAAATGGATTTTGATAAAAGTATGGTGGATAAAGGTCTCACATCAAAGATCGCTGACCAGGTACGTTCCATAGATTCAAAATGCGGTAATGATCGGGCCAATAACCAAATCCACTGCATGGTTGCAGTCGGAATAAAAATGGGTGATGTGGCGGCACTTGATGCAGTTATGAATGAACTTGGCACTGATAAAGACAAAGTTGATCTTGTTGCCTATGGGATAAACAATAATTACGTTCATACCTGTGATGCCTCAAACATTCGTCAGCAGGCAACTGTTTTCTCATCCTATTCACTTTATACTTGGGGTAAACCGACCATAATACCTTATGTAATGTTTGATAACGGTGGCCAAGATATAGATAAGTCATGCACCTGGAGCGAATCAGCGGTGGTTTCAGGTTATGGCGGATTTTTCCCACTTGCCATTACCAGCCTCCAAAAACGCGGGGTGGTGGGGATTGCTCCGTACTCCTTCAATACTACGGGAACATATAGTTTCACCAATCCTCTTGGCTGTGCCGATTGTGGGGTGGCAAGAAGTGAAGCGCGCCTTAAAGCATGGTATGGGGGTTGCCAGTCTTATACTGCAGTTAGCCGGGGTTCCAAAATCAATCCTTCAGGAGGAACTGGGATAATTTTCTCCAGTCAGTCTGGTGGTGTTTGCAATCAAAATACCCAGCTTGATTTCATAGGCGGGACTAATTTTAATGGAAAAGATATTATGCAACCACTTGCATCTGAAATTCAGTCTCCTGTTCCAAAAATCTTCAGCTGCGATGCCTGCCTTCTTACTAAAATCAAAACCAATGACCTTCCTTTTGCATTGAGCAATAAGGGTGGAACTCCCCCTGAACTTTATTGTACTGGGTTCCCGGAAATCGATCAATGGGCAAATGCTCGCAACCTTGACCCAATGCTTGTCCGTGCTTTTGTGCTTACTGAAAGTAATTTTACTCAATGTGCAGCTTCCAAAGTTTGTTCAAAAGAATACATGGCCAGTCATCCTAATGCTGGTTGTTTCCCTGCTGATGGTTCGGGTAATAGTGAATGTTATTCTAGTGCTTATGATGAGATTTACGATCCTGCAGGTTTTTGCGATCCATCATTGCTTCCAAATGCAGTAACACCCTCCCCAGGTAAAAAAATCGACTGGAGATGGTGTGCTATGGGCTTGATGCAGACTATAGAACCACCATACACATTCTGGCCAAGTGCAGTCAATACGGATAATCAGGATGGCCCTTCGTGGAAGGTACTTGAAAAATCAGGTTTCTGGAAAGGCAAAGCAGTTACTGCAGATAGCCTTGATGCAATCAAAAAAGGTGGATGTAATCCAAAATTCAATCCATTTAATCCCGATGATTCCGCCTGTCTTGGAACATTAAAAATCGAGCGCATGCTTAAAGATTCAAGGAAATGGGTAAGTGATCACCAAGGTCTTCTTGGCTGGTCTGCAAGCAATATCGATGCCAATAGTCTTTTTGCAGCCTATGTTGCAGGTAATAAATATGCTGGTTTCTGGGATTCAAATACACGATCTTCAGACTATAACAAAGTTAAGCCTGGCTGCTCAAGCGGATTTTCCAATGGGGAGTGCTGGGCACAGGGCTTTGCTGATAGTCGTGCAATCGATTCAAAATATTGCAGTTCAGAAAAGGGTAAAGATGATAAGACTAAATGCAAAGGTGGTAATCCTCGATCCGAACCACCATACTACTGCTATGGTTATACTGATATCATAAAGTATATTCATGACTGTGGCGTCCCATTCCTTTCGCCTGCCCATGATCCTGGTGCTGAAAAAGTTAATGCCTTCCTTTACCTCAGCCAGGGATGTTCCAACAATTTCTGTCCTGATGGTAAAAAGCTTGCAGATGAGCTTTGCAAAGCCGATGGCTCTGGGCAATATAATCATGATTTGTGTACTGCACCTGGAGTTCCAAAAGTTCCTCAAAGCGGGACTTACTATCTTCCTGATGAGCCGCCAAAAAAATAAAAGAATCATAAAAACAGTAAATAAAAAAATAAATTAAAATGACAGCCCAAGGGCGGTTTCTTAGTACAAACTGATGACCCCCCGTAGTCCGTCACCGCCCAAACCCCCCAAAGGGCTGATATTCCATCCGTTTTTGACACTGCCTACTGCTGCAAAACAGCGGGTGATGGAAACATTGATGGAGCAATAAATTATGCAAATAATAACGGCATCAAAAAGGGGCAAAAGACTCTGTCAGATTTTTTCAATTAGTCGTCAACGCGAGCCCCCGAGCGAAGCGAGCATGCCACCGGTCCGCGGCAAGCACAGCGTGTGCTTGCCTAGCGGTGGTGGGGGCGAGCCAGTTGACAAATTACATAAAAAGTGCAAAAATAAAAAAGTCCAAAAAGCAAGAACTACAAAGAACTAAAATTAAGAAAGCCATTCTTTTTTCTTAATCTTATTATTTATGTACTCACCAACGAAAGTAAGTCTCTCCCCCTGGAGTGCATCCTGCTCAATTTTCTTCTTGGTCTTTAATACAAGTTTTAGTTCATGAACCCAGTCCTTATGGCGATTTATCCATGGATAACCAAGCATTTCTTCTGCTCTTTTCACATCCACTTCTTTTGCCTTTATAGTCAACTTATCCAAAAAACTGAATTCTTCAATGTCGCTCATGGTCACTCCTAAGAACTTCGCTTCAGGAACTGCAAAATCCCGCCCAAGATAAGCAAGGTTCATGCTTCCGGTTTTTATCGTCCAATAAATGTACCATCCCCAAGCATCACAATCCATAAGGCAGTATACTGGGAGTTTTCGGTCTGCAAGTTTTCTAAGAAGCCTTCTCGTTCCTCTTGTGGACTGGCCTTTGGGCGTTACAAGTATGCAGTTTTCTTTTTTCCAGAACTTATCCTCATTAAGTCTCTGCCAAAGGGCATCCTTCTCGACTACAAGTACATAATCAGCATCGAGTTTTGTTATCTCCATGCCATTATCCACATCGCTTGGTATGCTCCAACCACTGCGGCCTTGTTTTTCAAGGTCAATTATAGTTTCATCACCACCAAACCTATCAAGTATGGTCATTGGTCCTGCCACAAAACCTTTACGGTCGGTTGTAAGATGGAGGTCTTCACGCTTTATTTTGAGTGCAACCTCAAGATCTTCAATAAGTCCATTGGATTCCGACTGCTCAGTAAAAAGATCCTCATCTATATCTTCCCCAAGGCTGAACTTTAGCTGGTAGAACAAACCTCTGATTGAAGTGTGTAGGTCTTCCTTCAAAAACTGCCTTGTCTTGTTTGCTATAGCAACAGTTTGCATGAAAGTTCTTGCCTGGGCGACACTGAGGAATTTTCTGACTTCTTTTTTATCTCCTGTTCTGAGGCAGCCTACCGCTTCATCGAAAATCGTGTTGCTTTTTGTTCTTAGTGTAGTTTCAAAAGTGGGGCCTTCTCCCTTTTTTACTTCGCTAACCATACTCTTACCAAGAAGCTCGAGCTTCTTCATCGCATCATTACTCGCCATTCTCTTCGTCCTCCTCTTTTTCAGTCGGAACCGTTTCCTCTTCGTTTCCTTTCCCTTCGCCTTGAGCTAGTTCTTCCTCTCCACCATACTTATCCTCGATTATTTTTGTAAGGCGTTTTTGTATGTCATCCTTCTTTTCGCCAGAAAGTATGGAAAGGTCGCTTGAAAGTTGCTGTATGTACCTTGTCACGACCTTTTTCTTATTTGCTATCTCATTTGCCCGCCGTTTTCCAGATAAGTATTTTTGTATGCTTCTTGAAGCTTCCATTATGGCGAACTTTATCTCGTCCATAACATCTTCTTCATTAGATATAGCCTGTTTTCCGGCACTTGTATAAGGTACATGAACACTGATAAGATTGACCAATACCGCTATAGGTTCTTCATCGAAGTTCTTGATATCATATCGTTTCCAGTCAATTGTCTTTATGGTTTCTGTTATTGCACAACCACCAGAATCAAAAAGCAAGGGTACGCGGTTTGCAAATCTCATCACCTCTCCCCTCTTCTCTGCTGCTGCCACCCCGCCACCATAAGCAATACCCACTTCAACCATGAAAGGTATACCCCCACGATAAACTTTGGGGCTCCTTTCTGTTATGACAAGTACTTCTGGATTGAAAATGTTTCTAAAAGAAGCTTCCACCTGTGTTTTGCCTATTGGCACCAGGGAATCGGTAGCTGGTGCAATCCATTTTACCTGACCAAATGCCTTAACAATTGCTTCAGCATCTTCCCAAGACATATCAGATGGATTTTTGTTAAAATCAACGGTTGGCAACATATTTTTTAACTCTTCAACTTTTCCTGCACTCATTCTCGCAAAAGTTTCAGTAAGGAATGGGGATATTTTCTTACTCTCCTTACTTCTTTTTGCAAATTCAAGAAGATCGTGCGTACCTATACCGAGCGGGTGCGGTTTTATCTCCACCGGCCTCGGGGGGTTTTGTTCCACCGATCGCGGGAAAGTAACCCTTTGCTTATTTGGTTCAATGAGTGTTATGCTGCAATTTGGGTTTGCAAGTGCAGTTCTTCTAAGATATTCATAAACCCCATAATTGCTCCTTTCGTATTTCACGTCTTTGAATTCTGAAATTACTGTAAGTCCATTCTCATCAGTTGGAACTTCCTCAATCTCTTCTACCACTGCTTTATTTTTTACAAAATCTATCGCTATGTTCGCAGTGAATTTTTTTCCACTACATGCAGAAATGGCCTTGGTGGATTGTCCTGTTGTAATATAAGAAAACATCGTACATGCTGCTGCTCCAATTCCCTGCTGCCCACGCTGTTGGACATAGCGGTGGAATTTTGTTCCTGCAAGCATCTGGCCGAGTGCTTTTCCAAGATGACTTTTAGGTATGCCTGGACCATTGTCTTTTATCGTAAGCTGGTAGTGATCAGTGCCCAATTCCTCTACCTGGACAAATACCTCTGGTAATATCCCTGTTTCTTCGCATGCATCCAGGCTGTTTGTGACAAGTTCATGGACTATCATTGTGAGTGAGCGAACCTTTCCTGAAAAACCAAGCATCTGTCGGTTCTTTTTGAAGAATTCCGCTACCGAGTGCTCTTTGAACTGTTTGAAAACTTCATCTGACATAGATAACCTCTCTTAAAGATAGGGACATAATATCCTCCTACTATTTATTTATTCCGAACTTTCTTTGTGAAACGTGCTGGGAACTTGGTTAGTTCTAATTTATTTTTAAATGTTGCGTTGTATACTAGAGAAGTATGGGAAATTTACACCATGCAAATATTCATCATGCCACTTTGATTCCCCCATTCCAGAGAGCTATTTTTGCCAGATATCAAAAACCAGATCAACCCACTAAACCAAAAATTGCTGTTTTTGAAGACAACCCAATCTGTCTGGAACTTTCATTATCTTTTCTAAGAACCATTGGTGGTATCGAAATCATTCCCGCACATCTTATTACCAGTCTCCATGCCGCAATACGTGTTATCGAGGCTACTAAACCAGATATAGTTCTAACCGACCTTTCGCTTGCACGGGTTGGTTATCAAGGTTTTGACATTCTTAAGATTATAAAATCCCGGGCAGCGAGGCAGGGTCGCGAAGTTCCAGTAGTACTAACTACTTCTGTATATTATCCTGGTAGTACTGATCCGGTTGTTGTTCGAATCGAGCATGCGGGATTTGATGGAGTTTATAATAAGCGGATTTTCATAGCTCGGCAACTAAAAGGTTTCCCAAATAGCAGTGAAGCTCCACTCCAGCTACAAAAAGATGCGCAGGCTGATCTTCAAAGTTTGAAAAATCAAATCGAGAGCTGGCTACATCAACCTACTCCTATTGATCAAACTATATTACACTAAAAAGCCTAAGTCCTAAGCCTTGCTTCCATTATCTCTCTTTTTGCCTTTGCAAGATAGGCAAGCACACTCGTATGTCTTGCCCCATTCAATATCATGCTTATTGCTTCTTTAGCGTAGTCCATAGTATCTATTCTAGAGATAATCCCAACTGTGTTGCCATATATACTCAAGAAAGAATCAGTTGCTTCTTCTATCTGCATTTTTATCTTCCCATTTTCACCAATTACCCGACCCTTAAGCCTGCTTATTGCTTTTTCGGTGTGGGCAAATTCCTTCATCTGTATTATATAAAGACCAAATTCTGATTCAAGAAGTTTTAATGATGCTTGAGATGGAAATCCTCTACCTATAGCCTTTATCACATCCCTTACGAAATATATGTCTGCAGCTTCACCTACTATTTCAATTTCACCTTCAGGATCTATAACTAGTTCTACATTGCATCGCCTTTCTATCCTTTTCTTTGTCGCTCCATGTTCGCCAACAAGAACCTTTACGCGTTCAACGGGAATCTTTACTATTTCTGTCATACCTACCATCAACGTATTATCTTCTTAAGGAGTTTTTTAATATCATCATCAGTTTCTACATCAAGCTTTTTTGCTGCAGCACTCTTTACCTCATCATCTCTCATACTTAATAGTGCTTGTGCGGCAGCCAGCCTTGCATTGCTATCCCAATGGGAAAGAAGTACTATGAGTGATTTTTTTACCTCATCATCCTTTATTTTCATAATCGCACTTATGGCATTTGCCTGGTTTTGATCTATATCTCCTCTTGCTATAGTCATAAGTTCTTTCATAAAATGCCTTGAAAGTTCCTCACTATCTACTCCGGCAATATAAACAAGAGCTATGCTGCAAAATTTTCGGTCTCTTAACATAGCGCCTAGATGCTCTGTTATTGCTTCCTTATACTTTTCCAAAACAAGCAGTTTTTTTATGGAGTAAATAACCTCTCGTTTTTCATCTGCTTTACCCTCTGCACAGGTTTCAAGAAATTCTACGAAAGTATCCCCCCACCCACCATCGAGAAACATCATAATTGTGTAAAGGGCTATGAATTTTGGTGAAAGACCATAGTAACTGCTC
>JAHFFJ010000046.1 GCA_023248035.1 Microcaldota archaeon | reverse complement strand
AGAATTAAAAGATTAAAACGAAGTGGAATTATTGATACATTTCTTGCGAAGTTGAACTTCGAAAAACTGGGACTCACGAATTACAATATATATCTGAAACTAAATAATTTAGATAGAACAGAATATGCTAAATTCGTTGAAGAGCTTAAAAAGAAAAAATTTATAACCTGGATAGCATCTTTGGGCGGTAGATTTGACCTCGCATTAGAGATTACTACCTCTGGAATTCTTAATTTCGATCAGCAGTTTTTTAAATTATTGGACGAACATAAAAACAAGATCAGCAGCTATGAGATTTCCACGCGTATTTGTCAGGATACTTTTGGAAAAAAATATTTATGGCCAGAGAATTCGGAAAAAGAAACAAAAAAACCAAAAACTTCGCCAAAAGTAGAAAAAACAGATGATCTTGATAGAAAAATTATTTCGGTAATTGCTTGCGATGCCAGAATAACAATAATCGAATTGAGTCAGAGAATAAATGAGGCGCCAAGTACTATTTCATTTAGACTCAAGCAACTTGAAGAAAGAGGGCTGATAGAAGCGTATTTAACTTTTAGTAAAATAGAGGACTTGGGTTACAGTAGATTCAAGGTACTTGTGACAGTAAGAAATTTCTCGAAAGAAGAGGAGGGGAGATTTTTAGCTTTTTGTAAAGTCCATCCGAATATATATTATTATAACAAAACCATTGGAGGTTGGAATTTTGAGATTGAAGTAGACTTTAAAAGCCCTCTTGAGTACCAAGAATTTTTGATCGATTTAAGGAGTAAATTTAGCGATATAATTCAGGATATAGAGTCATTATCAATTTTTGAAGAACATAAATTTGGTTACTGGCCATATTAACTTCTCATCTTTGCATTAAGCCATAACCTAACTTCTTCTTCGGAACGTGGCTCAACCAGGATATCTTTATCCGCGACACCATCCCTAAAAAATACATAAGTCGGATAGTTTTCCACCCAATAATTATCAGCAATTTTTTCGTATTTCTCAGCATCCATCCGATAGAAAGTAACTTTAGGAGCAAGCTCTTTGGAAAGTGCGCGCTCATAAGCCATTGATCTGGCGCAGTCACCACACCATGAAGCATAGAAAACTACTACTGCAGTTTTTTTACTAAATTCCAAGATAGGGTCTTGGTTAATTTCAGTTACCATAAATAGAATGAGTACGGAAGATATTTAACCGATATGCGAGGATGGATTATATGCTCCTTTTTGATACGCTAACACGGACAAAAAAACCACTGCAACCTATTGGAAATGAAACTAAGATATATACATGTGGACCCTCGGTGTATAATTATTCACACATAGGAAATTTTCGAACCTATCTTTTCGAGGATATTCTTGTCAGGTATATTAGGTATCGTGGCTTTAAGGTAAAACGGATAATGAATATAACTGATGTTGAGGACAAATCGGTAGAAGCAGCAAAAAAGATAGATCAGGTATTGGGACTCTTATTCTAGCTATCCAAGCCTTACGAGTTTGCCTTCTTTTCTCGCTTTTTCATACATGAATGTGTTGAAGGCATATGCAAGTAAGAAAAATACCGCAGTGCCTACTGAAAGAATAACAAGATCGGGATGACCAAGGCCAAACATGGATTTCATAAGCTCAAAAGCCTGAGTACTTGGCAGAAGACGGATAAATGGCACTATAGAAGCTGGATAAACTGATTCAATAGAGAAGTAAACACCAGAAAGCAGAACAATAATATCCGGCCATATAAACGCCATACTGAATGATTCTTCTTTCATGAAATATCCAAGACCAAGGGTAACAAGACCCATTGAGAAACCAATTATCGCAAAGAAAAACATCCCTAGAAGGAAAGTAGGCCAGTCGGGGATGTAAAACCCATAGAGAAAACTAGTGAAAACTAGATAGATTATCACCACCAATATGGCCTTGATGAATCCGCTTATAGCAGCGCCTATGGCAAATTCCAGACGAGTAATTGGCGAAATCATTAAATGCGCAAGTGATTTTGACCAGTATTCTTCAGTAAATGAACTGACTGTTTCCAGATTAGGGAAATATATCATCCTCCAGCCCATCATACCAAGTATTATGATATTGACATAGATTTGATCAGAACCAAGATAGGTCACAAAAAAGGTCAACGTAAAGAGGAAGATCATTGGCCATATTAAAACATCAGCCAAACGAAATGTATTTCGTTTAAGAGACATGAAACTTTTGTATACCTGGGAGTAAATACGGACAAGACTACTCAAGTTTTTCACCTTCAATTTTACTTCTGTTTATTATGTGAATGTAAGTCTCTTCTAGTGTAGGT
This sequence comes from Microcaldota archaeon, assembly GCA_023248035.1. Lineage (GTDB taxonomy): Archaea > Micrarchaeota > Micrarchaeia > Anstonellales > Bilamarchaeaceae > Bilamarchaeum. The sequence continues at coordinate 6,280 of JAHFFJ010000046.1, read as the reverse complement.
TCAAGGGCGGTAATACCACGAATTTCGCATTTGGCATCAGAAAGATTGCTCAGGATTTCTTTCATTTTAGCATAACTTTTAACAACTACGTGAACCAATTTTGGAGAGGGTGATGAAAGAGAGAGGTTAGGAATACCTTTTAGGAGTTTTATTACCATTTTTGGATCGGAGCAGTTTATCTCTATGATTCTTTTTCCAACTATCTTTTCCCTAAGTTCCTTAAGTGTCCCAACATCCACAATCCGACCTTTATTGATAAATGCGATACGATCGCATAGTTCCTCAGCCTCAAACATGTTGTGAGTGGTAAGGAGTATAGTACGACCATCGTGACGAAGTTTCCTCACCATATCACGTATGTTTATGGCAGATTCGACATCAAGTCCAACGGTGGGTTCATCAAGTATAAGGACTTTTGGATCGTTCAAAAGAGCCTTTGCAATAAGATAGCGCTGCTTCATACCTGATGAAAAATCTTGAACAGGAAGTTTGAGTGCATCTCCAAGCTGAGTTGCAGAGATTACTTCTTGAATTTTTTCTTTAGCATTTTTTACATTGTAGAGAAGGCTGTAGTACATTAATGCTTCTTCGCAGGAAAGGGTGAATGGAGCTCCGGTAAACCCAGATACAACGTTAATTTTTTGCTGGAGTTGCTTTGAATCCCTAACACAATCCAACCCAAGGATTTTTGCACTGCCGGTATCATTAGAAAGAATTCCGGCAAGAATGCTGATGAGGGTGGTTTTTCCAGCACCATTAGGCCCTAGAAGCCCGAAGATCTCACCCTCTTTTACTTTGAGAGAGACGTTGTCAAGGGCATAAACGATCTCATTGGCACTTTTATATTTTTTTGAGACATCTATTACCTCTATTGCCAGAACCATAGAAGTTAATTGTATCTATTATTTATTATGCTTTATATCAGTTGATATTATGGCTTGGTTCCAAAAATGCCCTGAAGACGGAGGGAATAACGCAAATTAGAAAAACCTGCACTCTCAAGCCTAGAAGCAACTTCTTTTTCTATTTTTCGACCCTTCGACACTCCAACCGAACCTACATAGTGGAATATTCTTGCACCAGTTTTACAAACCCGATAAAGTTGGGAGTAAAATTCAGGGGAATAAAGTTCAGATGCATGGGAGATACGTGGCGGGTCATGAATAGCAAAGGAAAATGTTTCGGATTCAAAGTTTTTGATCAGATCGAATATACTTCCAGGCATTAGCATAATTTTACTCTCTTTTTGAAAAAGTGGGTCGCTAAATGGATTCCATTTTGCCAAAGCAACCACAGCCTCAGATAACTCAGCAGTAATAACCAGATTTATTGATTGTTGTTTGGCTAAGGCAATTGCAGTATATCCAAGGCCCATGCATGTATCTAATGCAGAGAAACTACCGGTAGTAGGGATTTTGAGTTCCCGTACCACTTGTTTTGAGTAATCAAGAGGAGACTTGAAATCCTTGACAAGATGCATGCGAAGCCCATCAATCTCCAGAATAATACCATTCCCATAGGGTCTTAACTTATAGTAGTGGCGATCGAACATATCAAGCCTTAGCTCCACACCATCTTTTTCAGCATAAAGAAACTTATCATCAGCAGTATATTGGATTGAACCATGAACGGTGAACAGTTTTCTTTCGGATTTTGCCATGATTAATATTCTCAGGATAGATTAATATAGAAAATAGGATAAATATGTGCTTACAAAGAAGTAAGGATAAGATAGGGCAATAATAGTTTAATAGAGAAGAATGGCAGTGTAATACACCGCTTTTAAAAGATATGGTGATATGGTAATATAGTAATAAATGTGGTAATATGAAAAGTACTCCGCCACCGGGAAAAGCACCAACTATAGATTCAAGAAGAACAGAAGATGAGATAGTTGAATTAGATACTGCTCTTTGTGACGTCACCAGAGGACGTGGAATAAAATTAGGCAGTGTAGCAAAATTAGCGAGCGGAAATTTAGGGAGATGGGGGATCGACCTTACTGATGAAAATAGGAGATTTGTTTATGGACGTTCCCAACAATTTTATGATAGGGATACACAAGAACGTATAGATTACGAATTCTCAGCAGGAACAGATATACCTAGCCACACAATTGATAGAATTGAACTTGAAACGAGTATGGCAAGAACAATGGGTCAGTTGGTAAATGAAATACTCCTAACTCTTGTTGAGGGAAAAGAAACATTAAAAGTTTTAGATCTTGTAGCAAGACATGGCCACCTTACAGTTCAAACAACGATTCACGCGCAGATGGATGACAGAATGACGGAATTACATAGAAATGTTGAGTTTTTACTTCTTGACACTTCAGCAAAAAGACTTCGCGATGCAGAAAGAATACTTAATAGTACACAAAATAGATATGAAACTACTACAGAAAAAGATGAGGTTTTCCTCAAGAACAGTGCAGATGGAAGTTTTGATGTGGTTATGTCTCTAGGGCACTTCCACAATAAAGCATTTTTAGGCGATTATCTTAGAGAATTAAAAAGAGTAATAGTACCTGGCGGGGCATTGGTAGTAGGTGACTTTTATTCAAATTTGTGGAGATCACCATACTTAGTTAGAAATTTGCTTAGGGGTTTGGCATTGGAAGATAAAAGATTGGGATTGTTTGAAGAAATTATGAAGGGATATTGCAAACAACCATCTAATTCAGGTATAACAAATAGTGAGCTTGTTGCAGGAGATACGCATTTGCAGGATTGGATTGAAACTGCAAAAAACTTGGGGACAATTAGCCGCACCGCCAGACCACCACTTTACCTTCTTAAAGGGCACCGAACTAGCAGAGAGATGGTTGATGAATTGACTCACGCTGGATTTGAGATAGATAAGGGTAAGCTTAGTTCTGCATTTCCAAAAATGAGAAGCGAACCACTAAGGCGGATTACTTCCGGTTCTGATTTTGCAGTTGTCATGGTAGCAAAAAGATGATACCATGACTATAGAAACTACAAGAGATATAGCGCAACTCGACCGATTCTTAACTAGTATTTTTGAAGGGCTTCCCATAGCACCAGGAACAATATGTAGAATAGCATACCAGTTCCTTGAAAATTGGGGCGTGAGAGTAACAGATGAAAATCGGGGATGGATAGAAAGACGTTCTGAAAAAAGTTATATAAGAGAGTGGAGTAGCGGAACAAAGGAAACTAACGATGCTATAGAAAAAGCTACTAGAGAAGCGGATTTGGGCGGGAATAGTTTTCTCAATACAATGGTTGCAACCACCGCAGTAAAGGCATTACTTGAAATGTATGAACCCGGGAGGAGAATAAGAATTTGTGATGTGGGAACAGGTGCAGGTGACACTATTTCAGCAATATTAGATTCTATGCAATCTTATAGGTTGCAGGATATTGTAAAGCAATGTAGTTTTTATCTAATTGAACCTTCGGTGGATAGACTTAGACATGCAACAAGAAGATTAGAAAAACACGGAATAATAGAAAGAAGGGTAAAACCTGAGTTTATAGGTATGGGAACAACAGAAGGTAGAATTTTTGGAGATCTAAAAGATGGAATTTTTGATTTAATTGTATCAAGTGCAGTTTTCCACCATTTATCTTTTCCAACCTACCTCAATAGAATTAATGATAAGCTAACCAATGATGGAGCATTAATAATAGGGGATTGGTACACCACAATCTGGCAACATCCAGCGTATATGGTACCCGTATTGCAAGGAATTGGGGCAGAACAGGAAAGGATCGTAGAATTTGAAAGATTTTTTAATTTAGATACTCACAACATACGAGAACTTGATGGTAAACTTAGGCTAGAGCAGAAAGAGGCCAATAAGAGAATGTACGATTATATATTCCATATGGTAAGGGAAATGAAAACCCTAAAAGTTCGATCGCAGCTTTTACTTTTTGAAGCCCATGAATCAGTAGACGATAGATTGGGAAAACTCGAAAGAGCCGGTTTCGAGATATCCGTGGAGAGATTGCGTGAAAGTACAGTTATGAAGAGTATTGTAAGTGGTTTTGAACCTGGTGGTGAGAGACCATATTTAAGCCTGTTCAGAAAGAAGCACGATATCGCAGGAGTAATACCAGTTAAAAAGAAAGTTAGCACCTAAACACTAATCGTATCTTTCCCCATAAAATCTCTAAGGACTTTTGGAACAACTACGGTATTCTTATCCTCCTGGAAATTTTCTAGTATTGCTACCATTGTTCTTCCAACTGCAAGTCCGCTACCATTAAGGGTGTGGACAAATTCATTGGATTTGGAAGATGGGTCCTTAAATCTGATATTGGCTCTTCTTGCCTGGAAATCAGTACAGTTTGAACATGAAGAAATTTCCCGGTAGCAGTCCTGTGAAGGAAGCCAAACCTCAAGATCATAAGTTTTAGCACTTGCAAACCCCATATCCCCAGTGCAAAGCTCGATTACCTGGTAGGGAAGATCAAGGCTCTTGAGTATGCCCTCTGCATCACTGGTAAGTTTTTCCAATTCTTCAAAACTATTTTCTGGATGGACAAATTTAACGAGCTCGACCTTATTGAACTGGTGCTGCCTGATTAGGCCTTTTATATCTTTACCATATGCACCAGCTTCTTTCCTGAAACACGGGGTATAAGCAGTAAGGTTGATTGGTAATGAAGAACTATCCAAAACTTCATCAGAATAAATATTAGTGAGAGGAACTTCTGCTGTCGGAATTAACCAAAGATCTTCATCACACTTATAGAGGTCTTCACTGAATTTTGGAAGCTGACCAGTACCAGTCATAGTCTTGGTATTGACAAGGTATGGTGGAGAAACCTCCAGATAACCATTAGAGGTATGGGATGAAAGCATGAAATTTATCAGAGCACGTTCAAGCTTGGAAAGGTCCCCATAAAGTACGCTAAAACGGTGATGAGCAAGCTTCACCCCGCGTTCAAAATCAATTTTTGAGCTTAGTTCATAGTGTGGAAGAATATCGGATGACTTTTTCTTGGGTTCACCAACCTTCCTCACGATTTTATTGGAGGAGGCATCGTTACCCTTAGGAACGGATTGATGAGGTAGGTTTGGCACCGTAAGAAGAATATTTTTTATCTGCTCCATAAATGCATCAGTTTCAAGCGTGATTTCTTTTATTCTCTTGCTTATAGTACCGGAACGCAATATCTGATCATCTGCATTCTCTCCTTTTTTCTTTTTTTCATTTATCTCCATACTAAGCTTGTTACGCTCTGCACGAAGCTCTTCTTCCTCTTTTTTTGTATTTCGCCATTGGCTATCGAGTTTTATGGCAGCATCTAATACAGAATAAGACTCCAGAGGTGCATTCCTTGCATCCAAAGCTTGCCTTACCAAATCAGGATTCTGACGTAGGGTGTGGATATCGATCATATTATCATCTTATGTACTTGATATTGGAAAAGTAAATAAAACAGACTATTTGAGAAGTTTTTGATACTGAGCTACTGCCTCCCCCAACTTGTCCTGTCGATTAAAGATTATCACGATCGGGGCACCACTAAAAGCAGAATAGGAAGCTAAATAGGAGTGGTTGATTTTGTCATGAAGAGCTATATTATCAACATCGCGAGTTCTTGCGGGATCGGTTTTTCTTCTTTGGATTATTTCTTCGATATCACCAGTTATGTAGACAAGTGCTTCTACCTTCCATAATGAAAGGAATTCAAATGGAAGACCTGGATAATAACCAGAAGGAGTGGAAACAGAACAGTGAGTATCGAGAATGACTTTTCGTGGCATTTTTGCTAATTCTTCTGCAACCAGTTTCTGGGCAAGCTTTTGCTTTTCAATGGGTAGTTTGCGCATATCATCTCTGTCTTTTATGCCAAATTCGCGCTTTTCTATTTCAAGCATGAGATCACCGTAGTTGATGATCTTGTAGTCAGTTTTGAGGCTTTTGAGTATTGTAGATTTACCAGCACCTGGAACTCCCATGACGATTATCATATCAACACCAAATTCAATTATATATCGATACTAATCTCCAAAAAACTTGTTAAAGCTAGGATACATATCGAACGTTTTTAGTTCTTCCATCTGCTCATACATCTTATGGAGTATACCTACAGTAAGAAGTATACCGGTTCCAGTACCAAGCGCTCCAGTTAGATCGGCAAGACCTGCGAGAAGACCCACCGATATAGAACCCATTATAGTGAGGGGGTAGATATGCTTATTTAGGATAGTTTCAAGCATTCTTGGATCTCTCCTAAAACCAGGAATTTGAATTCCGGAATCAGAAAGCTGGCCTGCAACGCTTTTTGCATCCATATTA
>JAHFFJ010000008.1:28541-35169 GCA_023248035.1 Microcaldota archaeon | reverse complement strand
AGAGCGGTGAAATGCATAACTGGAGCACAGAAAGTTTTGGATGATGTGCATGCAGATGAACATGGATTAAGAGCAGCCCTTAAATTAGTTGATCCTAAGGGTGATGAGCGCGTATTTTTGGGTGTGCAGTCTATAGGTATTGATGAAAAAGGTTTGACTATATCGGGAGTTCCTCTTTTAGCAGGAGATGCTGAGGCTCAGGCATTTTTATGGACTGCATTGCCTGGTTATGAAGAAAGAGAACGAAAAGCACCACTTCCTTTTAGTGCTGCTCTTACAAAAAATGCAGTACGTTTAAGGCTTGCATTGATGCTTGGTGTAGGCGGTAAGATGGCAATAGCGGAAAGGATAGGTGATTATACTAGCCTGGATGTTAAACAAGAGCTCCCAATATGTGCACCAATACACGCTAGCGAAGATGGTACTTTAGTAGAGAGTATTGGGGATGCAACAGTAAGAGCAGTATTTGAAAGATTTGGTTTAGATATCGAAAATACTGATAGATTGAAACTAAAATATGTCGGACTGCTTGCTAATCCTCATGACATGTCAATAGATATTTTATGTGTTTTATATGGACTTTCATTAGAAGAGATTAAAGCTGCTAAGATTGCAAGAGAAAGAGATATATTGAGAACAACCTATTTCTATGAAAATTTATTTAGTAGGCCATTTGATTCAATTGCAGAAGCTATTGTTGACAAAATCGAAGATCATAAAAGAGACCCTAAACTCCTTGCATCAATTGTTGCACTAGGTTTTCAATTTTGGGGAAATACCTTCATAGATAGGCTTGAAAAGAAAGAGATTATTCCCAAAATTCCAGATATAACATATGATCGTTGGTATTAAGTTGAACTAACGCTTGGTTAAATAAATCTTTTTAGATATAATAAAATATGGCAAAAATTCTGATGATTATTGCTCAAAATGGCTTTCGGGATGAAGAACTATTAGTACCAAAACAAATTCTTGAGCACGCTGGTCATAATGTCAAGGTTGCAAGTATTACACGGGGAAAAGCAACGGGAAGCAAAGGCACATCATTACAGCCAGACCTGGCAGTTTATGAAGCAAATCCTGCTTTTTTCGATTGTGTAGTTATTGTTGGAGGCCCTGGTTCACCTGCACTTGCAGAAAACGGGGAGGTTATTGATTTCGTACTGGGCATGAGCAAAAAACTGGTGGCTGCAATTTGCCTTGGACCAATGACTTTAGCCCAAGCAGGAATATTGAAAGATAAGAAAGCAACGATTTTCCCAGACCGAAGTGCCATAACTCTTCTTCGACAAAGCGGAGGAGTGTATAAAACTGGTTCAGTAGTAGTAGATGGTAATATTGTCACTGCGGATGGACCGCAAAGTGCCGAGCAGTTTGGAACTACAATTGTGAAAATGCTTGGAGAATTAAAATGAACAGGTTGACGGATAGAAAACCGACCGTCAAAGAAAAGGGAAGTTAAAAAGAACCGTTCAAAGAAAAGGAGATTCAAAAAGGACCTTGGTCCTTTTTATGAGTGGGTTTTCAAATGATTACAATAAAACACGACGGGTGTATTCTTTGCGTTGGATGCTCTTCGGTATGTCCAACAAATGCAATCGAAGTAGTTGGAACCAGAATGGAGCATTTTGCAGACAAATGCATAGACTGTGGAATTTGTGTCAAGGTTTGTCCGGCAAATGTAATACAGATGTATAAGGGAGTAAAAGAAGCAAAAAAACTGCCGCCAGAGGCAGAATACGGATAAAAAGAACCAAGGTTCTTTTTAATCTCCTCTTAGATGGGTTTTGTAAATGAAATACGATCACGATGTAATCGTAATTGGTGGAGGCCCGGCAGGTGCAACATTTGCCAGAATTGCAGCAGGAGCTGGCTTAGACGTAATTGTAGTAGATAAAAGGAAGGAAATTGGTGTGCCAGTGAGATGTGGAGAGGCACTGGGAGTTACCGAACTTATAAAAGAAGGGCTAGACATACCGAAAGGTTGCTATTCTATTCCAATTGATGGCGCCAGGATAATCGCACCAAATGGAAAAGCCATAGTATGGAAAGATCAGGGAACAAAAGGCTGGGTGCTTGAAAGAAAAACTTTTGATAAATGGCTTTGCGAACTGGCAGTGGATAAGGGAGCGAGAATAAATACTTACACACGTGCGCTCGAAGTTTTAAAGGATGAAAAAGGCAAACCAAACGGCCTTAAAGTCACTCATGGGGGACGAGATCCATTCGACATAACTGCTCCGCTTATAGTAAGTGCAGAGGGTATGGAATCATTGATGGCACGCCAAATGGGTTTCAAAACCGTTCATGCGCTTTACGACATAGATACCTGCTATGAATACGAAATGAAACCATATGTTCATGAGAACCTTATCGAGCTCTATTTCGGTAATGCAATAGCGCCAAGAGGATACCTTTGGATTTTCCCAAAAGCAGACAGAAAAGCGAACGTCGGTATTGGAATTGGTGGTCTGGTTTCGAACGATGAAAAATTAGGTGGCCTTAAAGGTGCTCAGCCAAAACCACTTCTAGACCAGTTCATAAAAAATAATGAACAGCTCAAAGACGCAAGTACCTTACTCGATTTTGGTGGGGTCATAACTGTCGGAGCACCGATTAATGAATTTGTTAAGGATAATTGCATGATAATTGGAACCGCTGCAAAACAGGTTGACCCGATCCATGGTGGTGGTATTGGCCTTGCAATGGAAGCGGGGGTAATGGCAGCTGGAGTTGCGATAAAAGCACATGAAAAAAAAGATTATAGAAAGGAAGTTCTCTTTGAATATGAAAAACAATGGCGCACACATCCTGGCCCTACAATGGCAAAAAGACTTCTTCTAAGAAAAGTAATGGAAAAAGTTAGCGATGACGATATGAATTACATATTTAACATAATGACTGAGAGGGATCTTCCATCTATTATGGGAGGTAATTTCGCCCCGGTAGTGGCAAAAATGGTTGCCGGAAGACCTCAACTCTTAGCTATCCTAAGAGGGCTGGTAAGTTAACCCTTACGAATTTCTATACCATAACTTTTAGCATCATTACCGGGAATTGGACCAAGGCTTATATCCAAAGGAGGAAGTTCTTTGCTTGCTTCTGGATTTTTTGCTTCAGTCATTGTTAGTTTTCTTGCTAAAGCTTCGTTGAGCTTTGGTAGAAACATATTTGCTACCATAGTGGAAGGATCATTTTTATCCATTTGTTTTTTGACGCTGAATGCTGTGTCCTTTGGATAGGTACAGGCTTTGAAGATATTAGCATCAGTAAATACTTCCCTCCTTAATTGATCAATAGTGGAAATCAAAACACCCTTGATTTGGGCTTCGTTATTTATGGTAACTTTACCCTTATCATCCCATGAATAATCGGCTTCATGACTAGATAGATATTTAGCCAAAAAACCATCACTGTATTTAGGGTCAGATTTGAATTTATCTATAGCATCAGTTACAGCAGTACCCATAGCTTCATTGCTAATTGGTTTTTTAGCTGCAACTTCAGTTGCAATAGTTTGTTTTAAACCTCGCATATCAGAATCAAACTGGGAGTTCAATTCATTTTTAACAAGATTATATCTAGCACCAAATCTTTGTCCTACTGCATCTTGAGTAAGTGCAGGAGTCTCTACTTCAGCAGGGTTTTTTTGTGTTGGACCACTCATATTAACACCATTTAAAATTTAACTAAGACGCTTAATAAACTTACTTAATAAATCGACCAGCCACCGTATGGATCAGAAAGGTCGATGGAAAATGTAGTGCTATCTGTTTTTAGATAAAGATTTTTATGACTAAGCCACATGGCAGTACTATGCTCAAATTTGGAAATGTTTATACTATATGAATTTAAGAGACCGAATCTGCCCCCCAATGTTGCACTAGCACCATCTTTCAAAATCTGATCCGCCCCAAGAGTTACAAAAACCGCATCTTCACTAACTAAAACAGTGAATAATGGTGAGCAGAGTATTTTTTTAACTTGGGACACTGAATCTTTCGAATAACCATTATCTACTTTTATGGAAGCATGATTATGATTAGATGAATAAGAAAGGTATGGTGAGATAAAAGAACAACTTCCATTATCCCATTTTGAACTAGAAATTTCTGGATTTTTAATAATAGAGTGTGAAGAAAGGAAAAACGCGGACACGGTCAGTGAAGCAGCCAATAATGACCTCCCCAGACGATATGATGTACTACTTAGCATTTTCATTCAACCACCATTTAACTTAAAATGAAACAATTTATAAAAGGAGATAGAGCAACTGGAGTAAAAAAATAGCAGATGGAGTAGGATATAAATCCTTCGCGGGAAAAGCGAGATATGGAAGAATTTAGTGAGAAGGAACGCCAACTACTTGCACCTTTTGTAAGCAATCTTGATAAGCCAATTTTCGCCCTTACAAATCTGCCTGAGGTGGTTAAGGGTGCGCTTTTTTCACGTTACAGCAGGAGTGCAAAAAGCCTCAGAAGAGTGCTACTCGATGAGTTCATGCTTTCTGATGAAGCTGGTTTGAGTGAGTTGGTTGAAAACCTGCCCAAAAAACAACAGAGTGTGGTTCAGACTAAAAAAGCTGAAGAATTCTACGAGCGGGTGCTTGTTGGTTATGGGGATGATTCGGTTGCCGAACTTGCCGGTGCACACCTGGCGATAGAGAACATATCAATACTTGCAACAAAAACCCTCCAGGATTCCAGACTGGGACTATCCCCGCTAGAAAAATCGACAAGGTACGTTTATTTTGATAACAAGCAGACGAATGGTAGTTGGCTCTACCATAGGGAAAAAACATTAATGAACTCGGAATTTGCAGATGAATATACCAAAACATGCGATTTCTGTTTCCAGACTTATGCTGATTTGATACCGAAAATATCACAATTTGTAATGGAGCGCCAGCCAAAAGATGATCAAACCAGTGATAGAGCATACAAGTCAAGTGTGCGGGCAAAAACCTGCGACATATTACGGGGACTTTTACCAGCAGCAACAATTACCAATATGGGATTTTTTGGTGATGGACGGGCATATGAATATCTTCTTACAAAATTGTATTCCGATGATCTTTCTGAAATGAGGGATATTGCAGCAATGATGCAGGGTGAACTTGCAACTATAATTCCGTCTTTCGTAAAACGGGCAAATGATAAATACGGCCTCTCAATGCAGGAGTATTTCAGGAAAGTACGGCATAGTATGACTACGATCGCAACTCGCCATACTGGTCCTTCTGGAGGAAAGAAAGTCACGCTGGTCGACTATGATAAGAATGGTGAAAGGAAGATAATTATTTCAGCACTTTACCCCTATCTCCTTAAGCCCATGGAAGAGATAGGCAGAATTGTAGATAATATGAGCAGGGAAGAAAAAGAAACTGTGATAAAAAGCTACATTAATGAGAGGGAAAATCGCAGGCATAAACCAGGACGGGCATTTGAGCATTGCACTTACACTTTCGATATTTGTGCAAACTATGGAGCTTACCGTGACCTTCATCGTCACAGAATATTGACACAGGAACGCCAGGAACTTTCACCCTATCTTGGCTATAAGATGCCCCCGGAAATAGTTGAAGCTGGTTTCGAAAAGGAATTTAGGGCAGTTATGGAACTAACAAGAGAGACATATGAAAAAATAGCCAAAAAATATCCTAAAGAAGCGCAGTATGTTGTGCCCCTTGCTTACAACATAAGATGGTATATGACATTCAATGCCCGTGAAGCATATCACATGCTCGAATTGAGGAGCGCCATGCAGGGCCACATAGACTATCGCGAAATAGCTCAGGACTGCTACCGCGAGATCGAGAAAGTGCACCCATTGCTTGCAGGCGGAATGAAATTCATGGATATGAAAACGTATGAACTTGAACGCCTTGAAGCGGAGAGAAAATTAGATAAAAAAATGGATGAAATTTCAAAGAGATATGGTCAGGTATAATTATTAAGTGAATAAAAGGTTTGGTTATGGACTCTAAAAAAATAAAAGTTAGAAGTTTTGACTTGAATGGAGGGCAGGTTTATGTTGGAGTAATAACGGAAGCTGAAGGAGAGATTTTTCTAAATTTCGTTGACTTTTATAACCTAGTTAAAACCTTAAATTTAGAATACGGAACAGAGATTAAGGTTATAAGTCCTAAAACTGCAGATCTCATACTTAATGATGCTAAACAATGGACACTCTTACCAACTGAATTTGGATTTTTTACTGATTCAATTGTTGGATATGAAAAACCGGGTGTTGAATTAGGAAATGAAATAATATTTCCATCCATTTATGAATCTGAGAAATTCGGAGTGGTTCTAGGTGTTCCTAAAAAATATCAGGGTCGAAAAGATGTCGCGCTAGTTGCTCTTAATTTAAGTGCAGATAATTTCAAGGTTGAGGGCAAAAATATTATAGTTCATGTGGAAGAGAATAAGCTTATAGTTATTGAAGATTTTCCTGCTCGAGATCGTTTTTGTATGGCTCACGAAACTACCATACCACATGGAAAGGAAGTTGAAAGTGGGAGTGATACCAATTGGGCAGTTAAAACTTCTCTTGAATCGAGGTATTTGCTTCGTTCGCTTACTAGAGCATATGTAGGTCCAATAGTTCGTTATATGGAAACTGATAG
>JAHFFJ010000008.1:0-28531 GCA_023248035.1 Microcaldota archaeon | reverse complement strand
CTGATAGTTATGGTGGCTATGGCAATGTGACTATCAATTTAGATGGTATTGGTGGACCCAATCGCAAAAGTCCAGCCGTAGTTGAAATTTCAACTGATGATTTTGAGAAGATAAAGGCCCGTGGTGGTATTTTTGTCGAAAGCTAAAATTTACCTAATTGGTGCAACTGGGAAGTTAGGTCGCACGGCATTAGATAAAATTAATTCAAAATTAATTATTCCACTTGTTCGCAAAAAAAGCGGCCTAAGCAATGAGCAAATAACTGATTTTTCAGAAGAGGATCTAGGTAAAAAACTCAGAGATGCAGATGTGATACTCCATCTTGCAGGCTCAGTTGATACCCTTGATAGGAAAAAACTCTGGGAAGCTAATTTTGAACTTACAAAAAGAATAGTTTCTGCTGCACCAAAAAAAGCAAGAATAGTTTTTACAAGCTCAATAGCAGTTTATGGCAAGAAACTCGCAGAGATACCCGCAAATGAAAAAACCAAGCTGAACCCTGATTCTGAATATGCTAAATCAAAATATGAGGCCGAAAAATTAGTAGAAAGCCATGAAAACCACGTCATAATTAGAATCGGAACCCTTTATGGATCAGAATTTAGCGATTATTATAAAGTTCTTGAAATGCTGGAGCATGGAAAGATGAAGATTATAGGTGATGGAACAAATCACATACCATTCACCAGTATTAATGATATAGTACCGTTACTGGAAAGAGCGATTTCTAAAGGAAGTGGATTGTATGTTGCAGCAGGTACCTCCATCCAAAAGGAGGTATTTGAAATTGCTGCGCAAGAACTTGGAGTGCCGCCCCCCACCAAACACCTATCACTTGGATTTGCACTTTTTTTCGCGTGGATTATGGAGCAAAAATACCGCTTTGGTGGTAAACGACCGTCATTAACAAAAGAACATATTGGAGTAATAGGCTACAACAGAGTTTTTGATTGCAGCAAGGCAGAGAAGGAATTTGATTTTAAGCCAAGATCAATAAAGGATGGGATAGCTCAGATAGTCCAGGAGTATAGAAACACGTTCAAAAAATGACTTTATAAAACTTAACTGCTTAGGAAATGCATGAGGCAGATATTTGCATTGTTTATTTTCTTTGCTTTAACTAATGCTGCATTGGATCAGCTTTATGTGCAAAACGTTTATCAGAATGGAACTTCAACCATAGTAAAAACTATGGATTTGAGCATTTTTTCCAAGACACTTACACAAGATGCTTTTAGTAAAATGCAGGCTTTTTGCAGTAGTTGTGAAGTTGACAAGGAGCATTCAACAATAACTATAAGCGAGTCTTTCGATTCGGGTGACTATTATACACTTAAGAGCGATTATGGACTGCCGTTTATAACCCACACACTCACTATAAACAAGATACCGACCGATCGTTTTAGCACGTCTTTGGAAAAAATACTTTTAGGGTCCGGAGCAGCTGAAAATATAGGCGGAAATACAGTAAGTGCTATTGATCTTAAAGATAGTAAAAATGCAGAAGGTTATCCACTACTCAAAGCACTCAGTGTCAACATAACGTACCGAGTAAATATGCCTGGGGGAATAGATGGTGCTGCAAGTGATGCGGTACTTCTGAGTAGTAGCTCGGCACAGTTTGATGTGGTTGAAGCCTTAAAAGAGCCTAAAACAATAACGATAGTGAGCAGGGAACTGAACTTAGGCTACATAATTGGATTAATAGGCATCATCGTTCTGGCTGCACTAGCTGCTTCTTTTGTAATTTCAAAACCAGCAAAAAAATAAGGTTATTTAAAACAAGGATACCAATTTCATATGCATCGAGGTGACTTCTGATGGCAGGAATTGTAGGGTATGGTTCATATATTCCGGTTTATCGCATTAAAAGTGCAGATATAGCAAAGGTCTGGGGCGAAGAAGGAGAGAGAATAGAAAAAGGCCTTGGAATAATCGAAAAGGCAGTTGGCGGAGTGGACGAGGATAGTGCAACAATTTCAGTTGAAGCGGCCAAAAATGCTCTTCTTAGGGCTGGAATAAGCGCAAAAAAACTAGGTGCACTTTATGTTGGAAGTGAGTCCCACCCTTATGCTGTCAAACCAACCGGAACCATGGTAGCCGAAGCAATAGGTGCAACGCCAAATCTTACATGCGCAGACCTTGAATTTGCCTGCAAAGCAGGAACTGCCGGACTACAAATAGTTTTGGCAATGGTAGATGCTAAGATGATAGAATACGGAATGACTATAGGATCTGATACCGCACAAGGCAGACCGGGAGATGCCCTGGAATATTCAGCAGCTTCAGGTGGAGCAGCCTTTATTACCGGTCCTGATAAGGAATCGATTGCAATTGTAGAATCAACATTTTCATTCACCACGGATACACCAGACTTTTGGAGAAGGCAGCATTCTGACTATCCGTCTCACGGTGGTAGATTTACGGGCAAGCCAGCTTATTTCAAGCACGTAATTGCCGCAACACAAGGGCTTCTTGAAAAAACTGGGACAAAAATTAACGATTATGATTATGTTGTGTTTCACCAGCCAAATGGTAGGTTCCCGCTGGAGGTTGGAAAGAAACTGGGCGTGGCACCAGAAAAGCTAAAGGCAGGTTTGCTCACCCCATTTGTTGGAAATACATATTCAGGTGCATCCATGCTCGGTTTAAGTGCCGTTCTTGATGAAGCAAAGGCTGGAAGCAAAATTTTAGTTACTTCTTATGGTTCTGGTGCTGGAAGCGATTCTTTTGCAATAAAGGTGACTGATAAAATTGATGGTGTAAGAAACAAAGCCCCAAAAACCAAAGACTACATTGCAAATAAAAGATATATCGACTATTCGACCTATATCAAATACCGAAGGAAAATTAAGGATTGAAAACAGCACACAATGACCAAGACATGAACTGATTGAAAGCAAACTTGGTCTGTTTTTTTGATAGATAAATTGGGCCTGCTGAGATTCTCAAATGTTTTTTTAACATGCCAGTTTTTGGCACACCTTTTTCCTAAAAAGGTGTGTTTGAACTCAGGACCTACGGCTATCCTAGGTATACTCAGTCGTATATTTGAACCGCGTTCAAAAGATCGCAAATGCGACTGTATTAGAACGTGTCATATAAGACCGTCGCTCTAACCGAGCTGAGCTACAGGCCCAAAGGATTTATTAGCTGATAATAGTTTTAAATAGTATTTTTATATAAAAAGTGGTAAAAGATGTCTTTTTAATGGATTTGGCAGTAAATCTAACTTATGCAGGCTTTAGATCAAAAAGCACCAATACCAAATAGAGCAGCAGATACTTCTAGAAAAATGGCATTGCATAGAGTAGATAGACCAGATGCTACAATGTATCTTTTTGAAGAGCATTTGCATCTTGCAGATAAGTTAGATCTTGAAGATGCTAAAAGAGAAAGGGCTAAAGGTTCTTACAGAGGGGTTTTATTTTGTTCTGCTCCGGAACTTGAATTTGTAGCAAAAAAAGAGAGGGTACATAATGATCATTACAGGCTAAAAATACCAAAATGTGGATATAGATTTTTAGGCACAGAAAAGGAAGTGCTTTTAGCAAGAGCACTTAGTGAGTTTGGAACCTATAATGGTGATTTTGAAGTTAGATATGAAAGGCCATATGGTTATATAGAAACAGAAAATGGGAGGTATGGTCTTTTTGGGAAGATCGATGTGATTGAGAGTACATGGTCACAATATCCACCAGACATTGCAAAATTTTTGATGAACCTAGATAGTGTGGATCAATCTAAGCCGGAAGATTGTGCAAGAGTAATAGACTTGAAATACGCACTTAGACAAATTTATCTTCCCACACATTTTGGAAGGGTTGTTTTAGCGAATAACGGAATTGAGCATAATGAACCGCCATTTAAAGATTTAATTAGCTTTAATCCAAAAACTAGTAAAATGGTAACAAGTATTATTGATTTTGAATTTTGTAAAATACTAACCCCCAGTGAAATTCGAGATCAATTACGTTTGGCTTATAGGAGTTTCGATGCGATTGGCATCTTGGATATGGGTGATCTCGTGAATGACAAAATGACCTGGAAACTCATGGAGGATGCAGAAGGAGTTATAGCAAGAGCAAACGCTTATCTGGGAATAAACTCGGCTCAAGATATAGATAATCTTAATTCTTTTGGACCTGCTCAGGGTGTAATAGCTTCTTTGGGCCTCTGAATCTTATTTAATTCTTGTGCAGTAAAGAACAACTATGTACAAAACTCTCTCTGGTAGAGAACCTGCGGCAGGAATAATGGAGAGTGCCAAGAACATAGTCGCTTCGATGAAAACAAAACCTCATCTTGCTATAGTTCTTGTTGGTAGTGAACCGGCATCCGAAGTATATGTTAGGAAAAAAATGGAAAAGGCGCAATCAATAGGAGTAAAAACAACACTAAAAAAATTGCCAGAAGGAACTACAGAAAAAGAGATGCTGGAACTGGTTCACGAGCTTAACGATGATGGAAGTATTGATGGTTTTATCGTGCAATCTCCACTTCCAAAACATATAGATTACACAAGCGTAGTGGAAGCAATAGACCCTAGAAAAGATGTGGATGGCTGGACTTCGACAAACATGGGAAGAATGTTTCTTGGCCTTACAGATACTTTTATGCCGGCAACCCCTATGGGGATAATGAAGATGCTGGATTTTTATAAAATACCCCTAACTGGAAAAAATGCAGTAGTTATCGGGAGGGGGAATGTAGTTGGAAAACCATTAGCTTTCATGTTGCTCCAGCGGAATGCAACAGTAACTATATGCCATTCAAAAACCATTGATCTTGCAGCACACACGAAAAAAGCTGAGATTATAATTGCTGCTGCAGGTTCACCTGGAATTTTGAAAGCAAATATGGTGAAGGAAGGGGCATGGATAGTGGATGTCGGAACCAGTAGGGTAGGCAATAAGATAGTTGGCGATGTGGATTTTGAAAAAGTGATAAAGAAAGCGCATTGTAGTCCAGTACCAGGAGGGGTGGGGCCAATGACAGTTGCAATGCTAATAAGTAACGTTATCGAAGCGAAAATGCGTTATCGGCCGGATAGTTCTTATTAATCTCATCCACATGACGGATTAACATTTTGTGGACACCAGAACCATACTGCATGGCCTTTTTCTTGCGTTTAAGAACAATATCAGGAGCTCCAAGCATTTTGCCCGCTTCCCGCAGCACTCCTTTTTTAAGTTCCCGATCATCCATTCGTTCCTCTAATGGAACCGAAAACATAAGTTTCGCAAGGTCCTTGTTGTAAAGAGGAAAACGTGCATCAACATTAAAAAGCCTGCAAATTTTTTTGACCCAGGCAAGATCACGCTGCGGAAGGGTTCGGAATTCTTCTTCTAAAATTGAGTCAAGATTTTTGCCTTCATCTTTGTAAACATAATATCTTTCATAGCCCACAAAAAGTTCCTCAGCTGCAGAACCAAAAAGCAGGGTGCTGTGACCTTTTTTTGCAGCTTCGGCAGCCACAAAAAATACTGGAACCAGGATCTCAACCTTAAGAAAATCCATTGGGAGTGCAGCATAACAGCGTTTGTAAGCTTCAAGTGCGGCCTTTTCATCAATTGGAATGACAGTAAGAGGCAGACCAAGGGCAGATGCAGCCTTTTGTGCATAGTGAAGATCTTCACTCCCTTCTACACCCGCAGAAAAAAGTTCGACATTTGCATGTTTTTTTGCAATAGCTGCAATAACTGTAGAATCCAGACCGCCGGAAAATGATATTGCAACTCGATCCTCCAAACTTTGCTCAACAGCACGGCTAAGAATTTCAGAAAGATGAAGAATCATAATTTACTTGGCGTGAAAAACTATAAAAAGCCATTTAATACACTCATGAGTGATTGTTGCTTAATTGGGGGGCACAAATGAGACCAAATAGGGGGAAAAATAGTGTAAATCATAATAGGCTTAGGTTGATTAGGTCAAGGTTACCTAAACTTAACAATACCACACTTATTGAAATTTTTGGTATGTTGGTTGGTGACGGTTGGCTTGGGATCACCGGAAAAAAGAGGATACGAAAACAAGTATGCTTTTGCGGAAATTTAAAAACTGAAAAAAACTATTGTAACTATGTTCGGAATAAGATAAAAAGTACTTTGAATGTGAATGGTTATTACAAAGAGAGAATTGAAGAAAATACTTATTATATAATCATAAATAGTGAAAGTATTTTTGATTTGTTTAGAGAGTTTTTTGATTTTCCAGTAGGAATAAAGAATTATTTTAATGTAAACAAATTTCCAAAAGCTTGGAGTAAGCAAAAAGTATTTATTAGAGGAATATTCGATACGGATGGCTCAACCTTCTTTGACAAGGATAATCGATATCGGGTACCATATCCCATTTTAGACATAACTTTGACTAATCCGGAAGTACTTGACTGGGTAACAGACATATTGAGGAAACACAATTTTACGGTGATAAGAGGGGCTAAATACATCAGATTGAAGGGCAGTAAAAATTTCCACAAATGGTTTAAAGATATATCCCCTAAGAATCAAGTGCATAAAGAAAAATATTCTAAATGGATTTTGGAATATTCTTCTATGGGCTCGTAGCTCAGCTTGGATAGATTAAAACAGATTTTACTGCTTTAAGTCTTTAGCGACGCTCTCCTATTTTTTAGGTAATTTGTGCGTTTTTGGCGCATCTTTTTCCTAAAAAGGTGCGAGGCGAAGGTCGTGAGTTCAAATCTCACCGGGCCCGTTTTTGTTAACTGTATTTGTTGTGATTGAACAATAACTTACAAAAGTACTAAAAAATTATGACAAAAAGAAGTCAGTAATTAAATTCCTTTCCACATTAATCAATTCTGTTAGGCGGTTTTATGGAACTAAAAGAGATAAGCGAAATGGTTGATAATCTGGTAACCGATACTACCATTCCAAAAAATATTAGGAGGGCACTTTCAGAAGCCAAGGCAAGACTTGATAGCAATGACGAGAGGGGGGTTAAGATCAGTGCTGCAATCTACGTTATAGAGACGATAACTGAGGACATAAATATGCCTGGCCATGCACGCACCCAAATCTGGGCAATAATGAGCGCGCTTGAGTCTATGAACGAGCGTTCCTGATGAACATACTTGCGGAAAAAGGTATCCGCCTTACAATTGATGCAGAAGATTTTCTGCGTGACCATTCTTCTGAAGAACTAATCCAGAAAATACTTCTTTTTGATAAACCTCTTGTTTCCAAAGAGGATATAGAAGCACTCTATAAGCCTAAACAATCTAAAGTCGAAGTTTCTCCAACTTCATACATCCCTCTTGCAAAGGAATATTCATCGAACATAAAATTCAATCACTCCCTTGATGTTACTGGCAAATCACGTACTAAGGGTGAGGTAGATAATTTCATTTCCCATTTTCGGAACCGTTTCGAGAGAATTTCGAAAATGCTGCGACGTAGTAATAGTGTAGTAAGTGCTGAGCTTGCCGACTTGAAGCGTCATCTTAATGAAAAAGTTCGTGTGGTTGTTTTCATTTCTGATAAAAGGGAGACAAAAAAAGGCAATCTGCTATTTGATGTCGAAGACTTTAGTGGCTCATTTAAAATCGTCATATCATCTTCTAAAAATAACGAAAAAATAATGGAGAAGGCGAAAAATGTACTTATCGACGATATAGTTGCCATAACTGGAAAGGTGCTCGAACCATATATCATAGCAGAAGATATTGAATGGCCAGATCTGCCTGTGGTGCGCGAACGAAAGCGGGCAGAAATCGATGTTGCAACTGTATATCTTTCCGACCTTCATTTTGGCAGTCGCTATTTTCTTGGTAAATACCTTGACTCGTTTACCGAGTGGCTAAATGGCAAAGGTGAAATGAAAGAACTTGCAGGTAAGGTTAAATACCTCTGTGTTGCAGGCGATGTTGTAGATGGTATTGGTATCTATCCGAACCAGGAAAAAGAGCTTGTGGTTCATAACGTTTACGATCAATACAAAATGTTTGATGATTTTATCGAGAACCTGCCTGATTACATCGAAGTTATTGTTGGCCCTGGTAATCATGATGCAGTTCGACGCGGGGAACCACAGCCTGCTTTGGGAACTGATCTGGTTTCTGCAGATGTCACACGCGTTGGTAATCCATCATCATTTTCAATTGAAGGAATGAAGCATCTAATGTACCATGGAACCTCTATGGACTCAATGATTGCTAATATCCCACAGGCATCTTATATGCATCCGGAAAAAGTCATGGTTGAATACCTTAAACGTCGTCATCTTTCACCAATCTATGGGGGCAATCTTATTGTACCAGAAAACATAGATTACATGGTGATTGAAGAACCTCCCGATATTTTCCATTCTGGCCACGTCCATAAGAATGGGTACACCCAGTATCGTGGTACTCTGGTTATCAATTCAGGAACTTTTCAGGATAGGACTGACTTCCAGATTAAACAAGGACACGTCCCTACTCCTGCACTTGTTCCTATTCTTGAAATGAAAGCGGGCAGGCTTCATACGTTGGATTTCAAGCAGTGAGATAACTTTATAAATTTAAAGCGCAAATCCCGTAGATATAGAATTTTTATCAGTTTGGTGGTTTAATGGCCAAGTACCTAATAGCAAGACAACTATCCGGAAAAAAATTAGTAACAAATGAAGGCGACGACTTTGGACGACTTGTTGACATAGAAGTCAATGAAGTTACTGGTAAGATCGAGAGCATGATCGTTGAACCGAATCTTGACTGTGAACTTGCTTCAAAAATGAAGAAGGCAGACGGTATGATTCACGTTCAATACGAAAGTGTTCTTGCCGTTGGTGACTTCATAATCGTTGAAAAAAGAAACATGGTAAACTAATTTTTCCTCTCTCTTTTTCTCTTTTAATTATTGTTTTCTCTCTTTGACACCCGGACACCGCTGTCTTACCATTGTATTAGTACCCTCTTTAAATGATTTCCAGACATTGATGTTCCATGCTTTATATTGCAGGTATTGACGAAGCAGGACGCGGTCCGGTTATTGGTCCACTTGTAATATGCTGTGCCACCTGCAGGCGGGATGATGAAAAACTCCTTAAAAAACTTGCTTCAAAAGACTCCAAAGCTCTTTCACCAAAAGCACGGGAGGAAAAATACCAGGAGCTAAGAAAATTCTGCACCTTTCGTTGGTTGGAAATAAGCGCTACTGACCTTAACTCACTCATGAACGAATATTCACTTAACGACATAGAAGCTAAATTCATGGCCGAATTGATAAAAAAAATTCAGGATGGTGATGTGATGATCGATATGCCTGATCGCTATTCATGGACCTTCCGTAAGCGAATGGAAAAATTTGGAGTAACAAAATTCGAAGCTGAACATAAAGCAGATGAAACCTACCCAATTGTTGCTGCTGCTTCTATATGTGCTAAAATTATTCGTGACTCTAAAATTGAGGAAATAAAAAAAGCAACCTGTGATTTTGGCAGTGGCTATCCTTCTGATCCCAAAACTATTAGTGCCTTAAGGAACAAAGAAAAATACGCTCTACTCGTACCATTTATAAGGTTAAAATGGAAAACTTTAGATAATATAAAACAAACAAAATTATTTGATGGTGAATAATATGGCAAAAGTTACTATACTACCTGATAATCTCACTCTAGATGTGCAGGATGGTGCACGTCTCTTAGAATATGCAAAAGAAGGTTCTAGCATGCTCTTTGGCTGTGAAAAAGCAGAATGTGGGACCTGTATCTGTACCGTGATTAACGGGGCTGAAAATCTCAATGTTCGAAATCACAAAGAAGATACCCTGCTAAAAGACCTTGGCGCATCAAGTGGCCAGAGGCTTGGCTGCCAGATCTGGGTCAAAAAAGGCGAAGTTACTATCGAGTACTAGCTATCCAGAACTATTAGCTATGGCTCTTACATATCGAGTTGCAATTTCCCCCCTCAATCGATTCTTTACTCTGATTCTTTTTAGTGCCGCTATTGTCAATTCTTTAAGCTCCTTGGGTTTAATCTCCACCAAACCCTCTCTCATTGCACTATAAAATTCAGTTGGGTGCATACATGCCCCTAGCATCTGCATCGAACTAACCCTCTCGCTTAATTTACCAACTACAATTTCTCTTGCTTTTTGGTAAGATTTTCCATCCAAATACACGTTCTCTCCATTCCAAAGTATGCGATATAAAGCATTTGTAATCAAATCTCCGATACCGCCTTGAAAAAATTCGCTTTCCATTATCCGGTTTCTTCTAAATTCTATTTCTCTGTAAAGTTCCTGGCTGATGGCCGGGAAAATAATAAGATCATTTGCAAAAGTAAAGTCAAATTTTCGATCATCCGATTCCCCCAAATTCTGAATATCTAAAAAATGCTGTCTGCGCCCGGAAAAAGTTCCAGTAAATATGATAATATCTATATCGTTTGGTTCATGCAACCCATAAACCGCACTGCCATAAACACCAAAAACAGTGTGATCTAAAAGTTCGCCAAAATTTCTATCTAATTCCGCCTTGTCATCAACAAGTCTATTGCAGGCTGATAGAAGCTTCCTGGTTATGTTCTGAGTTGGATCATTTTCAAAAAGTTCCATCGGAGGGTAGTACTGGCCTAAAAATAGTCTGCTACTCACCCTCTTATCCATAGTGCACTTCTAATTAAAAGGAATTAAAAGTGTTTACTTATGTTTCATGGTTTAGCTTACTGATCCCCATCCTGGGTGCCATTAGTTTCAACAACTACTGTCCCCTTCATTGAAACCTGAGTTACTGAATAATACTCATAAGTTCCAAGCTTGTCGAACTTGATGGTGCTAGTTTTTCCACTTCCAATAACCTGAGTATTGAAAGCCTCTTTGCCATTGACAAAGCTTGTAGCCGAGCGGGGGTATGCCCCCACGTTCTTAAATTCTATACTATCCCCAACTTTGAGTGTTATTTCCGCAGGACTATAACTAAAGTCGTTTATGCTCACCGTGTATTTTTGTGGAGTGTATTCATTATTTTCTTTTTCTACTGTAAACGAAACGCTTCTTTTGATTGAAGGTGAATAAGGTGTATTATCATTATTCACAAGTTGGACTGTAACTGTGTGTTCCCCCACATCAAGACCCACTATTAGATAATTTTTGATTGAAACAACCTCTGGAGAACTATCATCCAAAGTAACTTCGAAGTGTCCTTCGCCTTTTTTTACAGCTCCGCCTGGCTGCTTTAGTACAAGATTTTGGGTAGACATGGCTAATGTTACGTCCATGTTATCATCAGTTATGCTAACGACATCACCTGCCAATGGATTTGTTATAGTAAATGAAGGATCTTTGACTGGTGGCGGAGGTGGGGTGGGCGGGGTCACGCTTTCGTTTGTGACATTCTGCTCACCTTGTAAAATAATACAACCCGAAACAATAAGTGTCAATAATACCAATCCAAATATAATAAACTTCATAAAATGATTTTGCTTGATATGTTTATATAATTTTTCGGTGGTCGTATGGTTGGAGTACTTTTTGATTTTGATGGTGTGGTGGTACAATCTGAGCCACTTCACCTTAAGACATTTATAGAGGTCCTTGCACCCTGGAACATTTCACTAACCAATGAGCGGTGGTACCGTGAATTTGCCGGAACTGGTTCGCGTCATATCCTTTCTTTACTAATAAAGGAAAATAACCTGTCAATTGATGTAGATAGTCTGGTTGCAAAGAGGAAGAAACTTTACGAAGAATATGTGCGTAAGGGTGATCTTCAAGAGACTCCTGGAGTCCGATCCTTTCTCAAGGATTTACGTGCAAAAAAAATCAAAACCGCGATTGTTTCCGGAAGTCATCGCTCAAACGTTGAACTGGCATTAACTATGCTTAATCTTGGCGAATATTTTGACCTGATTGTGAGTGGTGATGACCTTAGTGTTCGCAAGCCTGACCCCTACCCTTTTCTTTATGCTGCTGGTAAATTAGGATTAAAACCTAAAGAGTGTATTGCAATTGAAGACTCTCTAAGTGGGATGCTTTCTGTTAAAAGAGCCAATATGCGCTTAGTATGCGTACGATCGCAGAATTACACTGATTTTGGAAAATGCGATCGTATAATTCCGGACTTTAGAGGTATTTCGATTTCCGAACTAATATGAGCTTCTAAGAAGGTTTTTAATCTCCTTGAAGCATTATAAAATAAACAAGAATTTCGGAGTTCCACTTAAGGATATTTATGATAAAGCTTGAGCTGGACCGGAAAAAGCGTTCGCTATCTGTCAGGGAACCATCGGATGTTTCTTCCCTACAAAACGGTTTTTACGGACATATGGATCGTGGGATAATTCGCCTATCTCCAGAGGAAGCTTTGTATGTAATGGACATTCGTAATGGCCGATGCTTTGATTCTTCTGGAAATGAATATCAGTTTAATGAGGTCGCATCTCTTTTCCTAAAAAACAAAAAGCTTCTCGCTCGTTATCTTACCTATAAGGATTATCGTGACAAGGGTCTTATTCTGCGTAATGCAACTGAAGCCGATGGAAATTATGGCCGCTCACTTTCAGTAAAATACAAGACTTCGGTGTTTAGCATGGATGCTTTCACCTTTGATGGGCTTTTCTTCCCTCATGATCTGATAACCCTTGTTGATGATGAGCGGGTTGGAAAGGAACTCTATGAACGTTATTGGATTGGCCAGTTTGGAACCTACAAGGCTGCTCATCGAGGCAGAATATCGAAATTAGACATTTACGAATCTATTTTCCTTCTCAAACATGGGGGGTTGCGTCTTAAGGGCATTTTGCTCAAAGAAATCGAGAAAATAGCAAGAAAAAGAATCAAGTTCTTTGATGACATGTACCTTGTCTATGAAGACTGGAGGAAACGGGGTTATATAGTCAAGACCGGTTTCAAGTTTGGTACTCATTTTAGGATTTACCTGCCTGGCGCTTCACCAATCAGAAGCGAAGAAGAATGGATGCACTCAAGGCACGTAATTCACGTTTTTCCACGCAAAAACAAGCTCATAATATCCGAATGGGCTCGGGCTATTAGGGTGGCTCACAGCGTCAAAAAGACCTTTATCCTTGCAATACCGGGAAAGAAGGATGTTGTTGCATTCGATCCAAAAAAACCACGACTGGATTTCTTGCTCTATCACCGTAAAAAGGGAGGAATAGAATCTCCAAAAGATGGCACACCTCGCTATCTTATGTACTCCCTCACTGAAGATGAATATATTGGTGGTGAGGAACTTGCTCGTGCCCTTTCAGAATGTGATCATTTTGGGCTTGAGATGCTCATGGCTATAAGTGATAGGGAGAGCAGTGTTACCTACTACATGATAAAAAAAATCGACCTTCCTGGAAGCGAATACGAATATTATGAAATAGAATGGGTGCAGCCTTAATCTAATACTGGAAGTCTTGTTCGTGCATGTCCGTCTGCTCCATCTACAAGAACAACTGCTGATTGTGGCAATAATGAAGTAGGGCCGTTTTCAAGCGCCAGAACGAGTTCTGCTAAAAAATCTTTTGCTGACTGATACCGTTCTCGGACATCTCTGTGTAGAACCTTACCCATAACCCTATCTAAATCCGGACCTGCCAAACTTCTTGAACTTATTGCAGGAGCATCTTCCGCTGCCTGTCTTACTAAAACGTCCAATCCAATTCCGTAAAATGGCATACTACCGCTTAACATTCTGTAAGCTATTACTCCAAGTGCATAAACATCGGTAGCAGTACATATTGAACCCATAACAATTCCCTGCTCGGGAGCCATATAATGGAAAGTACCCATATTTCTCCTATCTGTTATACTCTCTTGATAAGTGGCTAAACCAAAATCAACCAACTTAATCCTATCCCCAAAAATTATATTTTCAGGTTTAATATCACAGTGAACTACGCCCTTATCGTGCATGTATCCAAGTGCTTCTGCAATTTCGTTAAGTATCGTCATTCTTTCCTTCGGTCCGATCGATCTTGTTTTTATTAAGTGTTCAAGAGTTATTCCTTCAATGAGTTCCATGACCAAAAGAGGTGCTTGTACCTCACTTGAGGCTAAGAAATCAATAAAACGTACAATATTGGGATGATTCAAGCTAGCTAGTATTTCTGCTTCTCTCCCCATACTTGCTAAACTCTCCTCTGTTACTAAAGTGGGAGTTTTTATCGCAACCATACCGCCAGTATCTGTTTTTGCCCTATAAACAGTTCCCTGGCCACCATCTGCAATCTGTTCTTCAATAAGGTATCTACCTATTTTACGGCCTAGTAAACTATCACTAAGTGGTGCACCTGAACGGGTTACACCCAACATGGTAGTACTACGCCTGAGACTCATAATCATGTTATGTATGTTAATCCTTTTAAATATGAGCCATGATTTTCCGTTGTTAACAACAACAGCATTTTCCTAAAACATAGTTATTTTTAACTATTTCCTTAACATATTAAGTATTATTCACAGAAATTTTCCTGTTAAGAGGTATTTATATGATTAGAGCCAGTCACATACTTGTTAAGGATGAAACCACTGCAAAGAAGCTTCTTTATGACCTTCAAAGTGGTGCGGATTTTGGAAAGTTAGCCAAGAAACACTCTATTTGTCCAAGTGCTGAAACCGGAGGCGATCTTGGTTTCTTTGGTCGTGGGCAGATGGTAAAGGAGTTTGAGGATGCTGCCTTTTCACTATCGGTTGGTGGTATTTCAAAGCCTATAAAAACAGAATTCGGTTACCACCTCATAATGCTTACTGCAAAACGCTGAGCAAAATGCGGTTTTTCTAGTTTTATTAGGATTTAAATTTTTATTAAGGGTTTTTAACTTATTTGTTTCATAATTTGTAATGCTATGTATCTAGTTCGTAAAATTCTCCTGTTCTCTTTGATTGCATTTTGCCTTAGCTTCGCTGCTATTCTTGAATCTGGCGATAATGGAAAAAACTTTGCAAACCAAACTGCAGTCGCAAAATGTTCAGAGCCAAATACTCAGGCAGTCTATCTTTGTTCTGGAAATATCGTACGTTCTGTTTCTTCAGTTCCTGGTGAGGGAAGTACTTTTTACAAACCTGATGGTAAAATCGTTAAATGTCCAGTTGTAGCGCCCTCCCAGATGGGTGCAGAATGCCTTTCTATGATGCAACCTAACTTCTGTCCTACACAAGCAGAATGCGGTAACTCGCCAGCACCTGAGGTCTTTCCTGGTCAGAACGACACTCCAGAACAAACAGGTGATAAAGACTTTTATATAATCCCGGGTCAGGGTGCAAATGACAGTGTGCCTGTTAATCAGACTATAAACGAACCCCCACCTACCGAGCCTACGCCTCCGGTCAAAAAAGTTGAGATTGAGGAGAACAAAGCTGTGATACCATCATCGAAGAACAATATTGATTCTTCGCTTGACTATCTTATGATTGTGATAATTGCACTTGCTATCGCTGCAGTTGCAATATTATTTCTGCTTTTTAGGAAAACTCTTACTGAACCTTAATTTTGAAATAAAATTAGTATTGTCAACTGGCTCGCCCCACCACCGCTAGGCAAGCACACGCTGTGCTTGCCACGGACCGGTGGCATACTCGCTTCGCTCGGGGGCTCGCGTTGACGACTAATTGAAAAAATCTGATAATATTTTCTGACCTTTCTTGATTCTCTGGATATTTGCATAGACAATTGTTGAAGAAATATTTGACTCACCGACGGTTTTGCAGCAGTAGGCAGTGTCAAAAACGGATGGAATATCAGCCTTCGGGGGGTTTGGGCGGTGACGGACTAAGGGGGGTCATCAGTTTGTACTAAGAAACCCCCCTTGGGCTGTCATTTAAATACTGTGGTACTATAAGTAAGTATATGCTCTACGTTCCTCAACCCAAAACACTTGTTCTACAAACACAAATAAAAACAATCAAAATGCTCGGTAAGTTAACTTTAGGTGAAACTGTTACTCATACACCCGAACGAGTCGGCTGTAAATTACTTAACCACGGATTTATACTCAAACTGGTTGGTCAACGAGGTTCTGGTTTGATCGTTAATGCGCAAGTAGATGATTGTACAAAAAACGAATTTTGTGTTTTATATTATCCTCCCTATGAAGACTTGGCTTTTTTTGTAACGAGTGCGTATTCTTTGAGGTCAAATGGACCATCTGAATTCTTTCCAGGAACGGTCGGAGTTGCAAGTTGTGAGATTCGTACTCCAGCAATATGGAACATTGATGATAAATCCGATGCTACTGAAATTCACATAGAATATCTTCAAGGATGTTTTAAGATAGGTAGTCCTCCTGAACTAAATGCTCAAAAAGCGAGGATCTATGGTGATTGGAAAATCAGACTTTTAGAAACTATTTTTGAAATTGCAAGAGATTTGGATGTTGGAGTAATAAGTTTTACAAACCTGAATAAAAACGATAGCGGTTTTAATCCAACTTTTGAGGTCTTTTCGAGATCGCGGGGGTGTGATTTTGTTTGCCATGATTCGTTTTCCCTTTATTGCGATGGAGTTAAATCTGCAAGATATGAGGTAGCATTATTTCCACAAGCAACTGCTTCAAAACCAATCTCATAACTCGCTCGAACTTATTTTGCAATAAGGTTCTGGTAAGCTTTTTCTATTCTTGCCTCTTCATCATCTAGCATTTTTCCATATCCCTTATCCACTACCACTTTCCGCTCTAATCGAGATCGCTTAAGTGAAACGGCATCTTCCCATTCCTTTCTGCTAAATTCTGGAAATGCAGCTGTATTTGACAAACCAATTCCTTGTCCTTCACAATCTTTTACTAACTTCCCCACCCTTTCATGAGCTTCCCTAAAAGGTACTCCTTTTCTAGCAAGACTATCTGCTATTTCTGTAGCTTGTGCATATCCTTTTTCAAGTTCGGTAGCAATTTCTTTTTGGTCAAAAACCAGATCCGGAATAAGTTTCTGAAGGATATCAAGGCAACCAATCGTGGTTTGAATTCCGGACATTATAGCATATTTAGTTTCTTGCAAATCGGAATTGTATCCTGTCATAAGCCCTTTCTTTACCCCAAGGGCGTGATAGAAGTTGCTCTGCACTCTGACTGTTCTTCCCCTTATAATTTCAAGGACATCAGGATTTTTCTTATTTGGCATCATACTGCTTCCGGTGCAGAATTCAGCTGGAATTTGAACAAGGCCTTTTTGTGAGAGCCATATAAGTTCTTCTGCAATTCCAGAAACTTTGTTCATCAAAATGCTCACTATTGCAAGGATTTCGCTTTCACATTCTCCCCTGGAATTTATGGTGTCAAGCTCATTTTCCTGCACACCTTCAAAACCAAGTAATTTTGCAGTATAGTTTCGATCAATCGGCCAACTTGTCCCTGCAATTGCTCCTGCTCCTAATGGATTTTGATTAACCCTCTTATATGCTTGCAGGAGACGTTCCAGGTCACGATAAAGGCTCTTTACTACTGAGTCAGACCAGAAGCTTAGGGTTATAGGTTGAGCTACTCTGGTGTGGGTATATGCGACCATAACTCCATCCTTTTTAGCAAGAGTTTCGAAGCTTTTCTGAAGTTCAACTATAGATTTCCCAAGGGCAATTATATTACTTCTCATATACATACGCATGTCAAGAAGAACCTGATCGTTTCTTGAACGGGCAGTATGCATTTTTTTACCATGTGGGGTTATTGCAGTGACAGCAACTTCAACATTCATGTGGACATCTTCGTATTCTAGTTTAAGCGCTCCTGTTTTTTCATTTGTACTTTTGATAAAGCTTATGAGCGCCCTTGTAATGTCCTCACATTCTTCTTTTTTGATAATGCCTGTTTTTCCAAGCATTTTGACATGGGCAATACTCCCAACTGCGTCATAAAATATGAGGTGCTGATCAAGCTCAATATTTTCTGCGCTGTTGAACTTTAGAACTTCTGAGATGGGCTTTTTGTCAAACCTTCCTCCCCACATCATTTTTTCCATTCCTTTCACTACCGGCTTTTATGGTGCGTTATCGCATGGTGAGCCATCAGCCTGACTGCGTTTATCTTTATGAACCCTTCAGAATCCTTTTGGTTAAACCCACCCTCAATATTCATGCTGGAAAGGTCCTTATCATAAAGCGAACTTGGCGATTCTCTACCGGTAATGATTATGTTTCCCTTATATAAGGTGAGTTTTACCACGCCATCTACAAGTTCCTGGCTCTTGTTCATGGCAGCCATAAGGAAATCCATTTCAGGACTAAACCAAAAACCATTATAGACAAGTTCGGCAAATTTTGGCGCAAGCATATCACGTAATCTCATTACCTCCCTATCCATGGCTATTGCTTCTATGTCCATGTGGGCTGCACGAAGAATTGTTGCTCCGGGTGTTTCGTAAACTCCGCGCGATTTTATGCCTACAAATCTATTTTCAACAATGTCTATTCTTCCAACACCGTTTTCCGCTCCAACATGGTTAAGGTATACGAACAATTCCAGGGGATCGGTTTTGGTTTGTTTTGTTTCGCTATTTACTACCTTTATCGGTATCCCGTCCTTGAAATGTATCTCGATATGGGTTTCACTATCTGGAGCATGTTTTGGATCCTTGGTCCATTCGAACATATCTGCAATTGGTGGTTCGAGTGGGTCTTCAAGCACTCCGGATTCATAACTTATATGCATTAGATTTGCATCGGTGCTGTAAGGTTTTTGGTGGGTTGCCTTTATCGGTATTCCATTTTCCTTTGCATAATTTATCAGATCGCTTCGCCCTTTGAATTTAGCAAGGAATTCATCATTTTTCCAGGGCGCTATGACTTTTATTTTTGGATTCGTCGCGTAGTATGTCAGCTCAAATCTTACCTGATCGTTTCCTTTGCCGGTTGCACCATGCGAAACATATACTGCCCCTTCTTTTGCAGCTATTTCCATCTGCCGTTTTGCAATTATTGGACGTGCAAGAGAGGTACCAAGAAGATAACGCCCCTCATAAATTGCATTGGCTTTTATTGCAGGGAAAATAAAATCGACTACGAATTCTTTTTTGAGATCTTCGATATAAACTTTTTTTGCACCAACTGCAAGTGCCTTTTCCTTTGCAGCCTGGAAATCTTCGTTTTGTCCAACATCTGCAATATATGCTATGACCTCATAGCCTTTTTCCACAAGCCATCTCAAGATGCATGAAGTATCCAATCCACCGGAGTAAGCTAAAATTACTTTTTCCATTTTTACACCTCTTCTCATTATAAAATGTTTATTATTTCAATATCTTATTCACGCTGGAGTGGCATTATAGAGCATCTTGCATACCCTTCTCCCTTTACTATCTCATCCAATTTAATTGGTACTACTCTTTGTCCAAGTTCAGTTAGTAAACCTATTAATCTTGGACATGCAGGTGTCACAATTCTTGTTTTTGGATCAAGTGCAAATGTATTAACACCAAGTGCATTGTATTCCTGTTTTGTAGCTTCAAATATTTGGCCATACATTTTTCGTAACATTGTAATATCAGAATCATGCTTGAAACCAGCACTATAAGCAATTGCACCTCCGGGTGTACCGTTAGGTTTTGCTATGGGACTAAATACACAATCCAAATGCAAAACACCGGGAACTAAATTTATTGGAGTCACTTCGAATTGGTTTCCTAGAATTCCTCTTAGCCATTCCAAAGCTTCTAAATTGGTTCTATCACCTATGCCAAGAAATACCTTGCTACCTTCAAGAATGACATTTCCCCCCTCTATTTTTACTTCCTTTGGAGGTTTTAACCCTCCAGTTATGCTGCCCTCTTCGGGAAATCTGGCTGGGGATACAAAATTTGCCTCGATCACTTTATCCCCTATCACCATCCCTATATCCCTTGCATATACACCTTCTAGTCTTTCAAATGAAGGATTTAGCAGATGTACTTCTACACCATAACCAAGAAGTGTATTGAGTAATTCAATATGTTCCATAACAGCATTTAGCCGGTTGGGTTTGTTGTGCATATTTGCTATTTCGGCAACATTTATCCCTGCTGCCCAGTCTAAATAAGTGGGTAAAGAAACAACAGCTGCCTTTAACTTGCCTTTTTCATCTTGAACATGAACCTTAATTGCAGCAACATCTAACCTATCTATTGCATTAACTTTTCCTACTCTTTGCAAGCCTTCAATCAATGTTGTAGTCTGCGCTATCGCTTTTTGATCTAATGGTCTTAGTACATCTGCTCTCTTTCCGGTTTTAGTTATTCCAGTGTTATCTGTGCTTATACTAATCATGCATTTAGCGCAACAAATTTAGTATTTTAATACTCTGAAACATGTGTTACAATTAAATACTAAGATGTTACAAATGTAACAAATGCATAATGTTAGCGAGCTTGTCTGGCTCTATGTCAAACAGAGGCCGTTCTTAAAAGAAGTAATAAGTCAGGGTGTTGTGAATTACTCAGCTTTATCAAGAAAAATTTCGATCGAGGTATTTGGGAATATAAAAAAGCAAAATGCTATCAAAATGGCTCTCATTCGATTGACTATTCGTATTAATAAAATCGAAAATAGCCTCGAAAGCAAGATACTCAAAATCTTAAGAAAAAGTTCAATGATCATAAAAAACAAAGTAGTGGTGCTTATTGCGAATAAGGAGGTAGAAAATCTAAATCCACTATCCAATGTAAAATCCGGCCGTCATATAACTTATATTCTCGAGCAGCGGGAATTTGAAAAGCTTCCTAAAAAAGCCTTTTGGAAGAGTGAAGAAAATCTTAATCTTATTATAATTGAAAGCCCGGAAGAACTAGAAGAAGTGCCTGGCGTTATCTCCTATATCCTTGGTGCATTGGCTTCCGAAGGCATTAATGTGGTGGAATTTATTTCATGCTACACCGATACTATCTTGGTTGTCAAGCAAGCCGATACTGAAAAAGCTTTCAAGATACTTTCAAGTATTATGAGTTAATGGTAAATAGTTCTTTGAGTTACTTAATTCAAGAAAAATAGTAGTTATCTTGCAAAGGCTGAGATCGATAGGCAATTGTTAAATCACGAGCCAAAGGCGAGTGCAGTTAACAAAAACGGGCCCGGCGAGATTTGAACTCGCGACCTACAGCTCTCACCTTTTAGGAAACGGTGAGACCAAAACGGGCTCATTATCCTGTTCCTGAAAGTAGAAGGCTGCCGCTCTATCCAAGTTGCTCTGCGCTTTTAGTTAGAAAGAGACCAAAAAACGCGAAGCGTTTTTCAACACCGAGTTTTGGTCCCGCTTTTCCTAAAAGCGGGGCTGAGCTACGAGCCCTAATAAATAATAGATGTTGCAAATTTAAAAAGTATGGGAAATGGATTAATCTTCCTCTGCCCAGTCCTCATCCTCAAAATCATCATCATATTCTTCTGAGTCGGGCTCCATAGGTTCGACCGGATTAATCTTCGTCTTCGTCGCCTTCTCCCCATTCATCGTCTTCGGTATCTTCATCTTCCCAGTCTTCTTCTTCGTCAATTGACATTGGCTTCATTTCATTCACCTAAATTTATGGTATAAACATACGAAATGTTTTAAAGAGTCACGGAAGGTCCTTTTTTTATCTCGATCATTTTAGCCTTACAGCTTCAAGATCTGCAAGTGCACGCGAGTCTTTTCTCATCATCATTCCTATAGAGCGAGCGAATTCATCGGTTTTGCCCCAGTCACCGTGCATAGTCATTATTCGTTCGGGTGCTGGTCGAAGGTTCTTAAGGTATGCCATAAGCTGCGCCCGATCACTATGACCAGAGAAACCTTCTGCAGTTTCTACACGCATATTTATGTTAAGGGTTTTCATCTTCCCATCATCACCAAGTATTGGAAGTTCTTTCATACCACGTTGAAGCTTGCTGCCTAAAGAAAGCGCACTTTGATAGCCAACAAAAAGCAGGGTGTTGTTAGGATCATCAGCCATGAGCTTAAGATATTCGTATGATGGCCCCCCAGTAAGCATACCAGATGGGGCAAGTATTACTGCCGGTTCCCCATTTGCAATTTCTTCACGTGACATTCCTTTTGCGACCTTGATAAGCGGGGATTCAAAAGGACTCTGATCGGAAAGTATCCTGCGTTGCAGCTGTTCACGTAAATATTCTGGATAAGCAGTGTGAATTGCTGAAGCTTCCATTATCATACCATCAATGTAGATAGGTAGATTAAAGTCCGGCTCACGCCTAAACATTTCTTCAAGTACCAGCATGATTTCTTGCGATCGGCCAACTGCAAATACCGGTATAAGTACCTTGCCACGTTTGGCTGCAGTTTCTTTGATTATGTTAAATAGGCGCTTTTCACCATCGAAACGATTAACTGAGATGTCATTTCGGCCGCCATATGTACTTTCTATAAAGAGAGTTTCAAGGCGCTGGAAATGGGTTACAGCAGGATCAAAAAGTCGGGTAAAACCAAACTTTATATCACCAGAATAAACAAGATTGTGCGCACCCTCACCAATATGCAGGTGAACACTTGCACTTCCAAGCATGTGACCGGCATTATAGAGAGTCATTTTTATCTCTGGAGTGATATCAACAACTTCTTCATAATCAACAGTAATTACATTACGAAGTTCCTTATAGATGTCTTTCTTGGTGTAAGGCGGATCTACATTGAATACCTTTTTACACAAATTCAGGTAGTCCTGCTGGAGTAGCACCATAAAGTCCCGGGTTGGTGGAGTACAATAAACAGGACCTTCATAGCCATAAGCAAAAAGATATGGCAAAAAGCCCATGTGGTCCATATGACCGTGGCTTATGACAACAGCATCAAGATCCTTGAATGAGAAACCGGTCATGTTCAGGTAAGGATAAGCTTTTGTAGGATCCGAAGTTGCAGGATTGACACCAACATCAATGAGCACCTTACTATTAGGAGTTTGCACAAGAAGGCAGGATCGACCAACTTCCCGGAACCCGCCTAAAGCCATTACCCGTATCCAGTCTCCGGGAGGTGCAGGCTGACAAATTTTCTTTCCTATATTTACAAGGAATTTCTTTCTCTCATCAGCTTCTAGAACGTTTATTTTGCGTACTCCTTCAAGAGTAGCAGATGGCATAGTAGGTGAACGTAGAGTTACCGGAGCCCAGTTTGTCCTGAGCATTATTTCCTTTAATATCGACCCGCCCTTACCAATTACAAGACCGGGTTTTATTGCTTCTATTCTTACTTCGCACATTTCAGGAACAAATGTTATGCTGCGGATATCGGCTTCTTTTGGAACAAGATTTTCTATTGCTGCTTTAGCTTCATCGACATTAGTAAGCCCGCTTGAGTCGACACGAATAGTAACTTTCTTCTTAAGGGCACTTGCAAGCTCTTTTATGAGCCGGTCATTGGAGTAGAAAGCCTTGATATTCTTGATATAAATAACGGTTGAGAGGCCTTCAGGCTCTACTTTAGTCACTTCACAATCTGGTGGCATGATGTCGGTTATTTTTTTTACTATGTCTTTGTAGTGCAATTAAACACCTCTAAATAGGATAACTTTGAAGCCCAAAAAGGGGCAAGAAAAAAATTAATG
The DNA here is from genome assembly GCA_023248035.1 of Microcaldota archaeon. Taxonomy (GTDB): domain Archaea; phylum Micrarchaeota; class Micrarchaeia; order Anstonellales; family Bilamarchaeaceae; genus Bilamarchaeum. The sequence goes on along the minus strand of JAHFFJ010000008.1, from coordinate 5,084 downwards.
ATTACGCATTCAAAAGCTTTGAGACGTCTTCTTTTTCGTATCTTTTAAATCCGTTTTTGGTAACCGTAACAAGATCTACCCGTTCACCGCTGGCTGCATCTCTTTTCATAGCAGCACTAACTGCCTTTGCAGCTATAACAGCGTTTGAAGCGATGTCACGATCAGGAATATAAAGTTCTTCGAGAACACCGTATGCGATTGGAGAACCGCTTCCGGTCGAAGTCAGTTTTTCTTCAGTTATACCCCCTAGCATGTCGACCGAAAAAAGTCTGGGACGCTCATCCATTCCTCCGATTAGAAGTTGAACGTAGAACGGGTAAAATTTATACTGTGTAAGTATGTTAGCAAGAAGGGTAGCTGCTGCTTCAACTGTTATTGGTTTTTCATGTTTGAGTTGGTAGAGCTTGAGTTCAGATGTCATCCACCTTATTAGGGTTTGCGCATCACCAACACCACCAGCAATAGTCATGGCAATGTTATCGCTAACACGGTAGATCTTGTCGATATCTTTGCTTGCTATAAGGTAACCCATGGTTGCCCTTCGGTCTGAAGCAAGAACAACTCCATCCTTGCAGACAAGACCTACAGTAGTAGTTCCAGTTTGTACGCCTTTCTTTTCAATATCCATATTATCACAGGAGAACGAGTTATAGGAGATTGTTTACGAGAATGTTTTTAAACTGATGTGCAAAGCTGGCTTTGATAGGCTAGTCAGACACTAATCTTAATAAAAAAATAAAGGAAAAAAATACAACAAAAATACACACGAAAACCACTCCGATTGGAGTACGGATAGTAAATTGTTTAGATAGTTGGGATTAGAGGACAGAATAGGAGTGGAAAGATTAACTTTAGTTCTATATCAAACCCGCTAAATCGCGTACATCTATTCTTAGGTGCTACACGCACCTGCGAGCGGGTTGTCCGAGAAATTATCCAAAAACAATCCCGCTGTAGCCCCTAAGCGATTTGTTAGCGTCATTTTTTTGGTGTGGTATAGGGTGCTATTTTAGCTTGCATTATATCTTCCGACATCACAAAAAATTTCTCAACTTTTAGTGCTATCCAGAGAAGGCCCATGAAAATGAGAAGGCAAGCACCGATACTAAGCCATTCTGAAATTGAAAGAGGAACAATGCCAAATAGGGTATTAAATGGACTGTAGATAAGACCAAGCTGTAGGAGAATGGAGAGTGCAACTGCAAGGTGAAGCCACTTGTTGGAAAACACATCAGAGTTGTACCTCCAACGAACAACATAGACGATAAACATTTCAAATATTACAAAGGCACTAAAGAGTACAGTATAGCCAAGTATTGCATTTATCGAAAGAGTGTATGAGTAAAGTAAAAGTAAGGCAATTGTAGCGCTTATTCCAATTGCAGCGAGGAAATATGCAGTATCTTTATCAACAATACGCTGATCTTTCTTCCGGGGTTTTCGTGACATCACATCTTTTGCAGGTGGATCAACACCAAGAGCCAAAGCAGGCAATCCATCAGTTACAAGATTTATCCAAAGAAGCTGAATTGCAATCTTTGGTGAAATACCAAGAGTTGTTATAGTTGCGAAAAATATTATGAGAACTTCAGAAATATTAGCCCCAAGAAGATAGACGACAAATTTCCGGATATTATCGAAAGTTCCGCGCCCCTCTGCAATTGCATTGCGGATGGTTATGAAGTTGTCATCGAGCACGATCATGTCACTTGCTTGCTTTGTAACTTCAGTACCTCGAATGCCCATGGATATCCCCACATCAGAATTCTTTATAGCAGCAGCATCATTGACACCATCCCCCGTCATGCAGACAATATGGCCATTTTTCTTAAGGAGATTTAGTAGGAGAACTTTGTGTTTTGGGCTGGTACGCGCATAAATATCCACACTCTCAATAGTTTTCAAAAGCTGATTTTCTGGTAAGCTATCGAGTTCATCACCAGTAATAACATTTCCATTAAATCCCAGTTCACGTCCGATAGTTTCTGCTGTGTATTTGTTATCTCCGGTGATCATTACAACCCTAATGCCCGCACTCCTGCAATCAGCTATTGCTTCCCTTACACCAGTACGCGGAGGATCCAACATTCCCATTAAGCCAACGAAAATAAGCTCTGATTCTGTATCTTTTTCATCTGAAGATGGCGGGTTTTCCCGATAGGCAAAACCAAGTACACGAAGTGCATTTGATGCCATATTTATCGTACTATCAAGAAGAATTTTGCGGTCTTTGGGAGTAAGTTTTTTTACTTCCCCATTCTCAAGAATATAATTACATTTTGGAATTAGGACTTCTGGTGCACCCTTAACGTAGGAGAATTTGGATTTTTCATTTGAATTAAGGGTGGACATCATCTTACGTTCAGAGGAAAAAGAAACTTCTCCAATGCGTTTGAATTTTATCCTTTCATGATCAACAGCCATTCCTGCTTTGTATGCTGGAATTAAAACTGCAATTTCGGTAGGATCACCCTTGAATTTCCCATCAACCTCGTGAGCATCATTACATAAAATTGCACAGCGAAATAACTCAACTAAGTCCGCGATTTTAGGGTTGTTTCCAGAATCTAATTTAAACGTACCATTTTTGTCAAATGCATTGCCACCAACAGTAATGGATTTGCCATTTGCAAAGATAGTAGTAACTGTCATAACATTTTCAGTAAGTGTACCAGTTTTATCAGTACATATCACATCTATTGAACCAAGATCCTGGATAGTGGAAAGCCGGCGCATGAGAGCATGTTGCTTGAGCATACGATTGGTTGCAATTGAAAGTGCAAGAGTAACCACTGCTGGAAGCCCTTCAGGTATTGCCGCAACGCCAAGAGCGACAGCAGCAATGAAAATAAAAATGATATCGCCAGTTCTAAGCAGAAATTCGGTGACTGCAATAATGATAAGTATACCCAAGGTTATGAAAGAAATTTTCTTACCAAGGTCCTCAATTTCAATCTGGAAACGGGTTATTTTATCAGGTGCCTCGGAAATTTCTTTTGCAATTTTCCCAACTTCGGTCTTTAGACCACTCTGCACAACAATAGCTATGGCATGACCACGAGTAACTATGGTGTTCATATAAACCATATTGCTACGTTCGGCAAGTGGCAGGTTTGGTTTGATGGTACCGTTTTTTTTCACAGCAGGAACACTTTCACCAGTAAGCATGGATTCATCGCAGTACATTGAAAAACATTCGATGATTCTTGCATCTGCAGCAATTTTATCTCCCTCTCGCAAAATCAGAATGTCACCTGGAACTATAGATTCGGAATCAATTTCTTCCTCTTTACCATTACGTATGACAGTTGCATGAGGTGCTGCCATTTTGGTCAGTTCTTCTATGGTTCGCTCAGCCTTGTATTCCTGGAAAAAACCGAATACTGCATTTGCAATTACAATTGCAAAAATAAGTATTGAATCAATGAAATCTCCTCCTTCTAGCAGACCAATCAGAAATGATATTACAGCTGCAAAAAGAAGCAAAATAACAAGCATATTTTTGAACTGATTTATGAAAATTTTGAGTGGAGATATTTCCTTTTTTATCACCAAAGTACTTGGCCCGTAGTCAAGCAATCGTCGTTTAGCTTCAAGCGAAGAAATACCACTCTGGTTGGATTTTAGTTCCAAAAATACTTCTTTTTCACTAATTGAATGCCAGTCCACAAAATTACTTCTCTGAAATATAATAAAAATCTTTAGGCCGCTTTAGCTCCGGACTGAATTCCAACTACAGTAACATTGAATTTTAGAGTCTTGTTTGCCAGAGGGTGATTGGAATCAATAGATATCGTGTCATCACCAATAGCTATGACCTTGAATGCCAGTGGTGCACCAGTTTGTGGATCTGGAAGAGTATAGCTTTTGTTTTCTTTTAGATCAAATTCGATAGTTGCATTAAAATCGGATAGGTTAACCACTTTTTGAGGGAGATTTTTGACACTAAATTGCTGATTTTTCTTAAGAAGATAGAATATGGTCACATTCTCACCTTGGATATCAGTAACAAAAACATCACCATAGGGTGTGGAAAACGTACTACCATTTGAAACGTTTATTTTGTTCTGCACAAAATAGGACATGGGAACTTGTTCGTAGAGCGTCTTGTTATAGTATCTTGGAAGAATGGAAACTTTTTTTGGATCATAAAACCCATAACCACGCGAAGGATCAACTACGAAGCTCTCACTTTCATTAAGTTTAAGACCAATGATATTGATTATAAAGCCGTCTATAATTCCCTTGTTAAATTCTACAGTGAAACCGAATGGTTGGTAGCTTTTTTTTGGATTGAATATACCTGCCTCAGTTGCAACCTTAGAATTAGTTGTATCCAAAATTTGGCCATCTACATAAAGAGTATAATCTACCAGAACTTTATCGCCAAGGGAAATTGAATAATCAGAAGGAAGCGGAACTGGAGTGGAGATGGTGGCATTGTTAGGAGTTGAAGAACTATTAGAAGAATTGACATAATTTGAGGGGGGCGAATTAACGCAACCAAAAAATACAAACAACGCAAATAAGATAAACAAATAATTTTTCATGTTCAACCTCCATTTTAGTGGGGTCACGGAGATTTGAACTCCGGCATGCAGTTATCGCGGCTACAAGTTCTCTGACAAATCAGAGAGAGATCTGGAGACTGCCGCGCTACCAGGCAAAGCTGTGTTTAGAGTTCGAACTTTCCTATTTTCCAAGTAAACGGAAAACCAGTGGAACAGAAATCAAAACACAATTACGCCATAACCCCGATATTCAGTAATCTATACATAATGGGAATTCACTTTATATTTATTTGTAAATGCATTGCAATTTGGTTTTGAATATGGTTGATGAAGTGATATCTTTTGGTGACTCTATTGCAGAGGGAATGGAGTGATTAACAAAAGCTAAAGTGTACTGAAAGATCTCACAAACAACGTTATAGAAATGATTGATTGGACAGAAAAGAATAACGTAAAATAAACCTACTCGCCCCCACCCCGCAGCAAGCTACGGGGTATTCTCGCTTCGCTCGGGGGGCTCATCCTCAAATTCGTGTAGAGTCATTTGACCTGAGGCCTTGCCCTGATTCTTGA
>JAHFFJ010000082.1 GCA_023248035.1 Microcaldota archaeon | reverse complement strand
GATGATTAATATGCTAAAACAACTCATAGTTCTAGAGATAACCAATAAAGGCATCCACAAATCAGAATATCAGAATCTAACCAGCGAACAAAGAGCATTACTCGAAGAGCGAGAAGGGCAATTTTTCGTTAAAATGAGCGAGAGGAAAAAAATCAGAATTGGCCTTACTGGTGGCGTTTTTGATATCTTGCATATTGGACATATAATAACTTTGGAGGAAGCAAAAAAGAACTGTGACCTGCTTGTGGTTGCAATAGCAAACGATGCACATATAAGGAAAAAGGGCCGCGAACCTATACACACCCAGGAATATAGGAAGCGTATGGTTGACGAATTAAAACCAGTGGATGTGGCTATAGCAGGCTTTGATGATCCAAAAAAGATGTTGGATTTGGTACGACCAAATGTGATTATTTATGGCTATGACCAGAAGGAATTCCTAAAACCGGATGGTGTGAAGATAATTAAGCTTGATAGAAAAATAGATGATTCTAAATTCAAAACTGGAAAGATAATAGAGGAACTCGGACTTTGATTAGGTTAACTTTATAAATGGTTTATGGGTGTTAATTCCATGATGTTAGGCCTGATAAAACCGATGATGAGAGAGGGACTAGGGGAAGAACCCGAAGAAAAAGGTCCTGAGCAATCATCTTCAGAACAGTTTCTTAGAAGTCCAGAAGCCAGAGAGTTTGTTTCGAAATGGGCAGACAAACGCAGAGATGGAAAACCAATAGTAACAAAACGAGGAGTGAATGAACTTTTAGGAAGCCTTAAGGTTAATTCCAGCTTATCAGATAAACAGATATTAAGAGAAACTGACCGCATACTACTTAGAATAACAGGATTGGATGGATTTGGCAATCTACTTTCTGGACTTAAGGCGACTTCTGAAGGCCTTATGAAGGGGCTAAAAGGAATAGTAGGTATGAAATAATCATAAGAGGGCTGTGTGTAGAAGGTGTGATGAGGCCTGAATTGTTTTAAAAACCCTATCAACATTAGTTATGATATTTGCCTCGGTAGCTCAGTCCGCTTTTTAGGAAAAAGCTTGGCAAAAACTGACTGAAAGGTTTTTGACCAACTTCATATTAAAAAGCTTGGGAGTAGCCGGTAGAGCGGCTGACTGTTATTGCAACTTTTTTAGTAAAAAAGTTGCATCAAAAAACTAACCTATAGTTTTTTTGTCTTTTAGGAAAATAACGAACCAGTTTTGGTCCACCTTTTCCTAAAAGGTGGGAATCAGCAGGCCGGAAGTTCGAGTCTTCCCCGGGGCGTAGTCACCTTTTTAGAAGTATTTATAAAATGTAGTCACCTAATATTAAACCATGCATTTAGAGATCAGAAAAATTAAAAGCGGAAAAAAATACTATCTGGCGCACTCCTACCGCAAAGACGGCAAAATAAGGAAAATACGCATCTATCTCGGTAGGGATTTATCCGACCAGGAATTGGCAGAGAAAAGAGAAGACGCGGAAAAAAAGATTAACAGCAGGCTCCTGAACGTAAAGTTCATTCATGACCCCTATCAGACGGTCTTATCTTCTGAGGAACTTAAAGAGATCAGAACGCTCGAAACTAAAGGCAAGATAAAACTGCTCCACCTGAGCGAAGAAGAATGGCTTAAGTTCACCGAAGCTTTCACCTATGATACGAATGCAATAGAAGGTTCAACAGTAACCAATAAAGAAGTAGTGAACATACTCGAGAAAAACAAGTGGCCTGAAAAACCTAAATCGGAGATTTCCGAAACATACGGGGTTGCCGAAGCAGTAGCATACATAAGGAAAACCAAGGAGCACATTTCCCTGGAACTTATGAAGGAACTCCACGAGATTGTCTTCAAGAATTCAAAACCCTTCGCTGGGCGGTTCAGGGAAAGGGGCATTGAAGTCGTCATAGCAGATGCTTTCGGTAACATCGTGCATAGGGGAGCACCCTCAAGCCAGGTCGTCTCCCTTCTGAAAAGATTGGAGATATGGTACAAGAGAAATAAAGGCAAGTATCCGCCTCTCGTGCTAGCCGCCGTGGCACACAACCAGTTTGAGAACATCCACCCTTTTCAGGATGGCAATGGAAGGGTAGGAAGGTTGCTTCTGATAAATATCCTGCTAAAGCATGGCCTTCCGCCACTCAATATTGAGCTAAAAAACAGGAAAGAGTATTATGCGGCGTTGCAAGCATATGAGAATAACCAGAACATAAGGCCTATGATCGAGCTTATGTTGAAGGAATACCGCCGCTTAAGGCGGGCTCTCAAAAAGAGGTGACTACAAAACGGAGAACTGTGGTCACCCAAAATAATAAATAGGAAAGATGCAATATATTCCAGGAACATGCATGATCTTGCATGTCTTGAAGAGGAGCCGAACGTTAGAGTTGGGTTATCCCCGGGGCGTAATACTTCTTGTGAAGTGTCCTTTTACTTATAAACATTGCCAACTTAGATATTACATGACGGATAAAATATCCAAAATTGAGATTTATATTGCAACCATTATCGGCATTGCTTTAGTATTTGGAATTGTTTATTTGATTTCAAATGTAATTCCAGGATCACATGATGAATTTGCCAAATGCTTAAGCCAAAATGGGGTTAAATTTTATGGAGCTTTTTGGTGCCCACATTGTAAGGATCAAAAAGAGCTTTTTGGAAATTCGATTAAATACGTAGATTACATAGAGTGTTCTACACCTGATTTGAAACAAATCCAAACTTGCATTGATGCTAATATAAC
>JAHFFJ010000081.1 GCA_023248035.1 Microcaldota archaeon | reverse complement strand
AAAGAACGCCCCACGGTTTTCAGCGGTTTTAAAACCCCTAGATCGTTTGCATTCCTGCCATGCAGACCTAATTACCTCTATTCCGTGCTTGTGGAGTGTACCGAGTAAAAAATCCATCGTTGGTTCCTCTAATTCAATCGCTATGCTCCAACATTCTTCCTCCGTATCTGTTTTAGGCATAAATGTATCGACTTTGATACTCCTCCTTTCAATAACTGAAGAGCGAGTGCGATTAGTATCTTTTTCTTTATGGGTATTAGTATCGTTATAAGAACCTCTGACTTTTTGATCTGTAGAAAAAGACTCTGCAAGACGTGAAATATCATCTTTTATGTCGTACAACCTCTGACTTCCGAACTGACTATTAGTACCATCCTCTGACGGTTCAGGTGCTATATCTACACCCCAAGCTCTGACATCACCTAAATCATCAAGTGGTTTATCAAGTCTGAAAATCCTAATTTTGTCTTCTTTCCCCTTACGAGGAAGAATCCACCAATCCAAACGAACTTCAAAAGTACCTCTGCGTCCAGAACGGTCTTCATAGTGTAAGTACCTCTTCTTTTTCAATGACAGAAGTGTCTTGTTTGCGTAATTTACAGATACACCTCTATCAAAACAGTCTGCCGTGAGACTTTGTAAATCAACAAATGCGATCCCATATGGATTAGTTAGTTGGCGGATCCATTCGAGCATTTGTCGTTCATTACGGCTTATCTTTCCGTTCCTATAGTCGCTCGCTATAAAACGAGGAATGGTTATAAAGCTATTTTTCTGTTCTTCTTCCATGTTCATTTTCATTTACGCAAATTATCTGAACCAGTGTTAGGAGGCCCTGTGCCCTCTCCAGTAGCTCTTGTTGCTTCAAATCAACGCCATAGCGGACTTTATAGAGAGAACCAAAATCATTTAACCTCTGTTCAGAAATCTGCATACATCACTCAATAGGAGACCCGTAAAGCCTTGATTTAGCGTCCCTGAGGCAGTTGTAGTAGGTCAGCGGGTCTACTTGTAGTTCCCGCGCATAAAATACCCGAACAAGTTGATCTAGACCTTTCTCACGTTTTATATAGAAAACTACCCTTGGGCCATTATTTCGCTCTAAGGCTTCGATTTTTGCCCCAAATGAGCAAAGAGCCGCTACAAGCGAGAGGTCTGAAGTCTCAAAATATTCATTTTCATTCATATAAGCTGATGTTTACTCCACCAGCTTATAAAAAGAAGAAATTCTACACGATTACATTTTTTGGGTGCTAACTAAATGTAACTTTCTTTTCTTTACTAAAATTTCTCATACGATGAGCAATGACTTTCACATTTTCTGGTTCCAAATAAACACCATGTTTTTCTCTTAAAATTGAAGAGACTTTTATTTCTTTCAATTCTCCTTTTTTCAAACCAAGCACTCTACGTGACTGACTATACAAGCTAAAGACTAATCTATTTTTCTTCCAGTTATGTGATCGTAAACGCTTCAGTTTTGAATAGTTATTTTTTTCGGTACTACCTTTGAGGTGTCCTTGAATCTCCTCCCACTTCTTATCAACTGCTTCCATAAAAGAAAGCTTAGAAATATAAGGTGGAACATAAACAAATGCACCATCTTCATATCTATCTCCAAACTTAACTAAATGATTTTTTAGAGATGATCCTTTAAAAACTGAGACACCGAATGTGTAACCCATCCCTAATTTAAAATATTCACCAACCCCATCCTTCCCGTAGATAATATAAGTTTCCAGTGCGGTAAATAAGAAATCCCCCTCGGGCTCCATATATTGAGGCATTGTTGTAAACAAAACTTCATAAACAGCATCTTCCCAGGACCTTCCTTTTTTCCATGTTAAGGTTCGTCTTATAAAATCATCTGGTCTAGTCGTATCAATTGAAAATCGTTTTCTTACCATACTAACCAGTAAATCTAAGTTACTGTTGCTTGAATAACGTTCCCATAATTCCTGATATTTTTGACTTATATTTTTTTTACGATTTTTCATTTTCATTCTGCTTAAAGTATGCTCTTTTCAAGCCATATTTCAAATACGGAGTAGCCCCTTACTGTACCGCTATAGATTTGATACTATTTAAGTAGTAAAACAATGAATATGAAAAACATCCTTGCAATCTTTTTAGGGCTTTCTCTCGCGTTAGTTTTTGCGGCTCCTGCTGAGGCAAGAACGGTAAAAGTTCATTCTTACTACAAGCCCTCTACCCACACTTACGTAAATTCTTATTACAAAACATCCCAAAATAAAACCAAGCTGGACAACTTTTCAACGAAGGGAAATATCAACCCCTTCACTGGTAAAAAGGGGTACGTAAATCCATACAGATAAATTATGTTCTCCTGGACTCATTCAATTTTTAAAAGTGTCGCTTCAATCATTATAAGCAGTCTTGCATTCATTGGTGTTAGTGTTCAAAGTCCAGTATCGCAACCAACCTCTACTACTCCAGAGATTGCGATACAAGCAACAACGACTTCAGAGATTGACGAGCTGCGCGGACAATTGGAGTTGGAAAAGGCGGCTCACGCAAAATCTAATTCGGATAAGTTGGTAGCCGAGAAACAAAGAGCGGAAGCTGATGCGGCAAAAGCTGAAGCAGAGCGTGCAAAACTTCAGGCTGAGATGGACGCCTTAAAGGCTAATCAATCTGCTGCCCAACAAAAGACAAACGTCCAAACTTCCTCAAATACAGGAACACTCTGTAATGGTACTTATTGGGCTCAATGCCCCGCTGGGC
>JAHFFJ010000007.1:6513-37519 GCA_023248035.1 Microcaldota archaeon | reverse complement strand
ACCCTGCACCAACATCACATGCAATTTTATCGAGCCCGTAGTTGGATTTAGTCTCATCACTTACTGCAAAGATTCCAATATCAGGACTATCTGAACACCAAATGCTGTTCTTGCAGCCAGGAAGTCCGCGAACTTTTATCCCATGAACGCTACCATTGAAGAGTTCCCGGTCTAGTCGGCTGTTTGTATCATATATTGAATAGTCATTAGCATAAAGTCCGACTACAAATGTCTCGATACCGAAATCTGAACTATTATAGGAATACGGATTGTTTATGAGACGTTGAAGATAGGAGGGCGCATTCGGATTATGGGTATAATAGCCACACATTACGAAATCACGGATTGTTTCTACACCAAATATGCCGCTTGCTGAAACGCTAAGTTTCTTTTGTGGGTTAGCAGCGACTTCTGCCTGAGTGTATGTGTTTAGTATAAGAACGCATTTGAGGGTTTGATTACTACCATCTAATGATGGGCAATCAGGAGCAGTTTTTGGATCAAATCCAGATGCTACTATGAATGGAGCATCGGTCAATGCACCCCCATCAGAAATTTTCGACTTACACTCTGGAGAGTTGGTATAATCTAGAGCATTAAAGGTATTAGACTCTTGAAGTTTGGAAGGGCCGCAGCCGCTATCGCTGGTTTTAGGTTCATCAGTGATTATGTAACCACCAAATTCATCATAAACTGGTTTGGAGAGTGCATGTATCTCATCAAAAGTACCAACAAGGATGTAACTGTATCTAAGTTCGGATGGTACCGAAATTGCAGAAGGAACATGATTTGAAGTTCCTGCAGCAAGTGCAAGAGAACCATAGAGCCAACCCTGACCACCATATATTTTTGATGGGGAAATTTGGGTAATTGAGATATCTGATGAATTTGCATAATCCTTATTGAAGAAGAACTGTCGGTAAATAGTCTTGCTATCATTATCGATAACATTTTTACTCTCACGTGCAAGTGCTGGGTCAACCAGACCAGTTATGCTAATTTCACGTGAAATTTTGTAATTTCTTGAAACAGCAGAAGTGTTAGTGTAGTCTTTTAGTTCAAGTTTCATATCAAATGAATATTTGATTTTGTCTATGCTGGATTGCTCAAATGTAAAGTTAGATACCTCGAATTGATTTATGTAAATGCCAATTGCACGCAGGGAAGAGTTGAGATTACCTGCCCAGGCGGTGAGTGAAGAGTTTGATTCTGGAATTGCGAGATCACCCGGAGAGCTCTGGAAGTATTCTGGATTTGTGGATGAACCATTCATAAGAAGATCGAAGATCACATTCTTTGCATATTTTGTCTCGCTCCCTTCTGGTCCTGTCTTTAGAGGGTAGGTTATGGAATTTTCATCCAAACGGAAGAGATTGCGATTCATTATAATATCTGAAACAGTTTCAAGTTTTTCCTGTGTTATCTGCTCGATTGACAGTTCAACTGTTGATTCCTGATAGAATTGAGAGAAGCTACGTTCTGAAGCCTCGATAGATTTTACCCAAACGGATATGGAAATAAGAATGTAGGTAAGGATAAGGAAAATCGTTACAGTAAAGAGAAAGCCTTTTTTGTCCACATAATCACCTAGATAAATATAGTGAGCCTCACAATACGAACATCTGATGATGGAACAAGTGCGCCTCCTAGTATATCGCTTGGATTGGTATTTCCTATGGTGGTACTTGTTATTGTAAAGTCACCGCCACCATTGTCAATCTTGTTTTGAATTTCCCCGCAGGTGATTATTCCAAAATCACTCGATCCGCCACTTGCCCAGCCATCGCCATTAGAGTTGCCACCAACCCAGTTAGGGCTGTTTGGACCACAGCTTAGGTAATTGTATGGGGATTGGGAAAGTTTCTTGACCTGTCCGGAATATCCGAAAGTTATAAGTTGGGTGGAAACTGAAAGTTTTTTGGAAGATGTTGCATGACCATTAACCTCGTTAGAAGTATCGTAAAGGAATTGCCAGTTCTCCCCACCATCCGAACTCATCTCCATTATGTAGCCAAATTGGGAGGGTACCATAACCCCGACAGTGTTTGTGATGAGATTAGTAGAATCAGGCTGAGAAACAATGTTGTCAAGTATTGAGCCCCCAGTATTGATACATTGACCATAATCACTGGTACATGGAGTGGAAGAAAGGGAAAGTAGGGTATCACGTGAAAGATAGTGCCCTTGGGTGAGTAGATAATAGTAAGCAGATGGGATACTTGAGAAAAAGATCAGAGAATAGATCGCAACCAGCGCAAGCGTAAATGCTACAAAAGCATCTAGTGAGAATATGAAGGCTCGCATGGTAATAACTTAGTGGAGGCATTATTTAAAAACCATACGCCAAAACTGGAAAAGAGAGGAAATTGCTCGAAAACTAAGATAGAGGCTCGCACAAACCATAGTCAGTACCGCAGGAATTACACTCTTTTATAGCATAGGAACAGCCATTCTTGATGCAAGGAACTCTTGAACCTGGAGTGCAGATCGTTTTCCATTTACAACCGCTCCAGATCCCATTTACACAGGTAGAAATTCCATCACAACCCGCACTCAGACAATTTTGAGTCTGGCCATTAATGCACAATTTTGAAGGGGACGAAACAGGATTGGAAACAACAGGCTTGGGAAGAGATACCCATATGGATAATAACAAAACTGCACCAAGTGCAAAAAGCATCACAAGAACAACAGGATTTTTCACATTACCACTTTTCAAGAAAATTATTCAAATTATTTGAAATTCAGAGTAGGAGTGTCTGAGTTTGCTTGAATTTTGCGGAAAATGCTTTCAAGTCCAAATAGACCGCCGCTGGGAGTAGATGTAGAGATTGTACAAATTCGCACATCATCAGCTGAATCAGCTTGAATGCCAGCAAGCTGGGCAGCTTTCAAAATAGCATCTTTTTTGTTTCCAAGCTGATCGACAAGACCAAGCTTGTAGGCCTGACGACCACTAAATATCCGACCATCGGTTATCTCTTCGAATTTTGAATTGTCAAGCTTACCTGCACGGTTGTGTACTACAACTGAACGGAATTCATCATAAACCTCGTTTATAAGGTTTTGAAAAATTGCTGTTTCTTCTTCGGTCATATTACGATAGGATGAACCTATGTCTTTATGCGGAGCGGATTTTATTGCTGTGACATTAACACCGACCTTTTCAAGCAGACCTGCCATATCAGTGAAAGTGGCAATCACACCGATGCTACCGGTAATTGCATTAGGATCTGATACAATATAATCTGTCCCGCTAGCAACATAGTAAGCACCAGATGCAGCAACTTCACGGAAATAGGAAACTTTTGGAACTTTAAGTGCTCGTACTGAATCGTAAATCTCACGGGTTGCAACAACAGAACCACCAGGGGAATTGAAAACGAAAAGCACTGCGCCAACATCATTACGATCATTTAGGTCATAGATGGCGTTGGCTATTTCTTCGGAACCAGGTGTGCCGCCATCAAAAAGAGAAGGCGGAGAACCGGAAGTAGAAAGTGGCATGTCAATATTGACAACAGCAACACATTTACCAACTATATCCGGCGTAAATAAGGAAAGACCAAAGAAAAGCAGCAAAAATACCACAAATACAAGGATAAGAACGAGAGCAGTACCGATCAATAACCCACGATTTGGGGGTGATCTTCTTTTAGGAATTTCCATAAAAGAAAAAAGCAGGATATAAATATAAATGTTTTTAGAAGAGATAGTGCATGGCGCAAGTCATAGATTTACTCCTGTTCTTAATTCCTATATACATTGCAAATTCTTCACCAGTAGTTTTAGGTGGGGGAGAGCCTTTAGACTTAGGAATAATTTTAGGCGATGGAAAAAGACTTTTTGGAGAGGGTAAAACCATAAGGGGTTTTATAGGGGGAGTTGCAGCGGGAACAGTAGCCGGAGGGTTATTGAGTATTTTTTACATCCTACCCTTTTTCTTAAGTGGAAGCAATCAGTTCATCGGGGCTTTTTTACTTTCATTTGGAGCACTTAGTGGAGATGCACTTGGAAGTTTCATAAAAAGACGATCGGGAATTGATTCCGGAAAACCTTTCATTATCGATACAGTTTTGTTTCTTTTGATAGGCCTTATCTTGGTATTCCCTTTCGTAAATCAATCACTATACGAAATACCAAATTTAGCATTCTTTATTGTTTTAACCATGATCTTGCACCCCCTTACTAACATTCTTGCAAATAAAGCCGGTCTCAAAAACGTCCCCTGGTAAAAACGAGCCAGAGTAGCTTTTATAACTGAAAGTAACCTATTTTTGTTATGGATTTGGAAGCCGTGGGTAAAAGGGCAGAGAAACTTAGGAACGCTGTAGAGGGTATAGAGTACATAAGATTCAGAGATAAACACAATGGGATAGAAAGAGGAAGTGTAATCATAGGTAAAAGAACGATAGTTGGCTTCCCCCACATACGGAGAATTTTTACCTTAACTAAAGGCCTTTTGAGGAACATGAAAGCTGAAAAGTTTTATGCTGAAGAGAAGATAGATGGTTTTAACATAAGGATTGCTTTTATAGAGGGGGAAATTTATGCCTTTTCCAGGGGTGGATTTCTGGACTCTTTTGTAACTGAAAAAGCAAGGGAGATGGATCTTGAAAAATTCTTTGCTGATTTTCCAGATTATGTAATTTGCGCAGAGATGATAGGCAACACACCATACACTGTAGGAACAAATAAATTTGATGTGAAAATGTTCATATTTGGAATTGTTAGGGGAGATGGCGCCCACCTTACACCAGATGAAAGATACCAGTTGGTAAAAAAATACATGCTAAGTGGCGTACCCGTAATAGGCTGCTTTAGCCATAAGGATAGGAAAAAACTGGTTGATGCGATTATTGAAATAAACAACAGTTCTAAGGAAGGGATTGTTTTCAAAAGTCTGGATAATCGAGAGATAGTAAAATATGTGACCCCTCAATCGGATATAGAGGATATTGCAAAATCGTCATCTATATTTTTCGACATGCCAATAGGATTTTACCACCAAAGAATTCTTCGCTCAGCATTTTTCATGAGTGATTTTCAACTCCCAAAGAAGAAGTATGTTGAACTTTTAGGAAGGGCATTTTATGATGGCCTAGAGCAATCGCTAAAAAAGGCAGCAGACGGTAAGGAAATAGATGAAGAATTCGAAATTAGAATAAAAAATCCAAAGATATGGGATGATATATTAGGCCATATGAGCAGAGAGGTTTCAATTGAAGAATTGGAAAGAAAAGTAGATGGTAAGTGGACTAGAATAAAATTTAGAAAGATATACAAGAAGACTACACGAATCTTGAAATCTTATGTTAATGGAAAAGGAATTGAAGACTAGCGTCATTTTCCTCTATACCAAACCCGCTAAATCGCGCACATCTATTCTTAGGTGCTACACGCACCTGCGAGCGGGTTGTCCGAGAAAATTATCCAAAAACAATCCCGCTGTAGCCCCTAAGCGATTTGTTAGCGTCATTTTTTTGGTGTGGTATAGTTTCGTTTTTTCTTTTTTGATTTTTTCATCTTTGGTTTTTGCAAGTTAGCCCTTTCAATCATTTTTTGGAGCATAGGTGGAAATTTTGAACCTGAAATTGATTCACAACCAACCTGGTGTGAAAATTTTATCACCCCTTCATCAGAGGAAACTACTGGCGCATCAAGTTCTTTTGCAAGTAGGATCAGTTCCAGATCTTCCTTACTATCGATTATACCAGAACGCATGGCATCACGATATTTTTCACGCAATTTACCTAATTTTTTATCATTATCAGGGCTATTGTCTTTTGCAAAATCTTCTGCAAGACGCATTCCCTTGTTTATTCTTGAACGGATATCATCGACAAAATCATAGAAAACCGCTGCTGGAAGATAGATACTGTAAGTATTAGGTGCACGCTTTTTCACCACCAGTTCGAATTCTTCCATTGTTTTACCATCAACAAAATTACGAAGTTCGTTGAAGACAGAAGGAGGCATGTAAACCGATGCATCAATGCTTTCGAGAATTTTTATAAATGCCTTAACTGCACGGGTGGGATTACTACCAAATTTCTCCCTGGTTTGGGGATTGACAAATATCGATGTATCAATAACAAATTTGGAATGCATAAATAGGATAAAGAGATGTTGAATTAAAATGTTGGCATTTTCAGATTAGACAGGATTTTATAGATTCCTAGGGACACCAGCTAACTCGATTAATCAAACCATAAAACATACTCAAACTATTGTCGAGTTTGTTCGTTTTGGTGGGGGTGGGGGTAGGGGAGTTGCTAAATCAGTTTTACAATTCCCCGTCCTATTTCCGGAATGTTACCCCCAAAGAGGTTGGTGGTGTTTAGCACAAATGTCATCAGTATAACAAATGCAATCATTGGGAAAACACATATTGAATGCACAAGATGCCTGCTAAAATCATCAATACGCAATGTCAGCATATCTGATAGCTGATCAGAATTGGCACGAACTACATCGGGTAACTCAAGTATATGCCCCACATCAGCAGCACCGCATGCATAAAGATCGGCATTAGGTGCTTGAGGCAAAGAGCATACATACTCAAATGAGCCGGCAGCTGAGGGGTCAAATACAACAATATTTGACTGGGCATGGGGAAGGGAGAGTGTAGCTATTAGGATGTAAGAAAGCGGAAAAACAAAATAAAGACCAAATGAGATTGCCATAAGATAGGCACCAGCACCCCGACTTGGGGGAAATGCACGAAGTGCAACTCCGATAGAGAAAAAGAAACCTGCATAGTATTTGATGAAATTAAAAATATGTATTAGAAGGTAGAATGCATACATGTAGAATGAAAGGGACTGAGTTGCATTAGAGATACGTTCCGAAATCCATTTCACACCAAACCCAGATGCATGTTCAGACATGAATATTTCCATGTATATAGAAGCCATTGCATCGATGGGTATTGCAAGAGCATAGAGAACATCCATGAATTTTTGTACGCATTTGGTGGGTGTTTCCATATAGAGTTTCATCCAGTCAATTAGAGTCTCGGGAGCATTTGGACCCACCCAGACACTATTGCAAACTGCAGGGCTATTACATGTAGGATCAGATGGAGGACAGCCGCACTCTATTCCAAAAGAGGATAGATAAAGCGATTTAGCAAGGCTGTTACCAGAACCTGCAAGAATGGGTTCAGTAACCTGGATAAGACCCACCACCATCATGACTATAAGTACAGTTGAAGCTGCATAGACAAATTCAGTTTTTGCAACCTGCTCCAGGCTTCGAAGACTAAAGAGCCGGGATAACATAATGAGCATAGAGGCAACTATGACAGAGATGGCAGCAGCAGCAATGGATATTGTCTGCCAGTCGGAATAGAAACTTGAATCAAATGCCATTATATCATCCTCGCGAGCCCGCACACGCGGGGATTATTTGGTGAACACATCAAATCATCCTCGTAAGTGAACTTATGTCCACTTCTTCACCAAAGCTCTTACTTAAGCCTTTTGCAGCATAAGTGAAAATCATAAGGTTAAATGCTGGGACTACAAAACCAATTGCAAATGCCCAACTTACAATTGAAATTGGAAATATTAATATCATAAGGAATGTGCCGCCAACAAGGGTCTCGAGCACGCTACCTATCGAACCAAATGCCCCACCTATAAGGCCGGAAACTGAACTCCCAATATCAGTAAATTTATTTCCAAAGAAATGTTCGAACTTTGCATTGAGCCCATTTGGGCTAACATCACTAAAGTACTGCCCAAGAAGACTACCAAATGATACCAAAGGTCCGCTATCACGATTATACAACATGATGTAGCTTATAGTAGAAAGTAATGGAAAGATGAAGAGGAAGGAAAGTGCAACCCCAATAAGCGTTCCCCCAAGCCTTCTTGTTGGAGTAAACGAACGCAGAAATATACCTGCAGGAAGATAGTACTTAAGGAATGCCTGGATGGAGAATATATAGACCATTAGCTGTGCTTGGTTAATTATAAAAGCAACTGAAAGTGCAACTGACATGTTGTAAAGAAGCTGCTTTATAGGCGTTGCAAAACCTGCAAGGGGAGAGGTAACAAGACCGACACCCAAAGGCCTGGCATACGGAGTTACTGAGGCAGTCTGATCAATGTAGATATTAAGGACATAATTCATGTTAAGCCAGCCGCCCATATCATCATGCACCTTTTGGAAAAAGAATGCAGTTGCATCGTAAATATTGGTAGTGGAATCCATATCAGCTGGAAGAACGCCCACAGGCAAGAAGGTCCCAATTTTAAGATCGGACATTCCCCAGACCAGACTGAAGATTAGGGGGATCATAACTGCAGTTGCTACAAGTTCGTAAAGTTCTGCTTTGACATAGGCATTGAGTTGCGGATTTCTAAAGAGTGAGCCCCAGACATAGATGAATGTTAGCATTACTAATGAGGTTGTAAGTGCAGCAACTGAAAGCGCAGCCCAGCCCCATAGTCCCCCGCTAGCTCCGCTCGCTATTATGTCGGATGGGTTTATCAGTCCGTCAGGTAGGGGCATATTTTACCTCATATAATTTTTAGGAATGAAAGGAAATTTACATCTACTTGGTAGAAGCTTGCCATCTCTTTTGAGACAGTAAGGGTGACAAATATGTTGAAAAATGGCAGTAAGATACTCATGATAACTATGTAGTATACTGCACCACGAACTAGCTCAAATGCCATCGTAAGTGCTCCGCCAAGGAAGAATGGCATAAACACACCAGCCATAAGGAACATTGCTACAAGGACAGAACCAAACACATTCAATATTCCGCTATTTTGGATGAAACCACTCATGGCTTTGGTAGGGTCAACTATGTTTGGTTTCATTATTTTGTGCACTTCATAATCGAAGATAAACATGAATGGATAGAAAAGTGCAAGTCCCACCGCAAGGGAAATTATAGCTTCACCCGCAGTACGTGTAAATGGGAATGCACGAAGTAACATACCCATGGGTACGAAAAGTGTCCACATCCACTTTTTTATCAGACATAATGTCACGAGATGGAGTAACCATTCGCTAATACCAAGTGAAAGAAATTGTAGGGTGCTTCCAAGCAAATCAATTAGTGGACGGAGTACAGGCCCAAGATTAAATGAATACATTGCACGCCAGGTTAAACCTAGCCACATTGTCGATGAGTAGATAGTATGGATAACAGTATTATAGAGAAGGAGCATGCTGTATTGAGTGACCATGTCGCTCACCATGAGTCTTGAGAATGTCATGGAAGCATCGATCATTGTAGAAGCTGAAGGACCGTTGTAAACTCGATCACCAGTATTAACTGCACTTAGCGTGAAAAATGCGTTGCCTACAGCAAGCATGGCGATAAGCCCACCAACACGAAGAACAGTTATCCCAGTCTGGTAAAGTTCATCTTTGGCAAGTGCAATTAAGTTGGGGGAACTAAAAAGCTGGCCGAACATGTAAAGTATGGAAATACCGATAACGACAATCATGACTACAAAAATCGAAGGCAAAAGCCAAATGCCAATTATGCTAGAAAGTCCACCTGAGGCACTCATCCACTGGTCACCGCAATTTCCAGGTCCAAAGGAGTCAAATACCGTATCAAAAGTTTGCGGCAAAGTTTTACCAGCAGCACCAGCACCATCGATAAATGGATCGGTCTGATCTTTGATATTTTTTATTACCCCATCAGTAAATGAGCCAAGGTCTGCAGCAAAGAGAAGAGAAACAAATAGCAGCGCGATCAGTATTTTCCTCATCATATCAGCCTCGTAAGACCTGCGATCTCTATGTCGCCTCCGAATGTCATTGAAAGTGAACGTATAGCTGCAATAGTTGCAATTATACTAAAAAGTGAGAAGAAAACAGACCAAAATGTAAGCCTTGAGAGCGTGTCGATAGGACCATTTTTCTCCCAGGCAAAACTTACAAATTTATCTATCTTATTTTGTTCTGAAACTGAACCAAACCAGTTATCAGTAACTGAACGGGCATTTGCTAGTGCTGCAAGCTTTTCATCATCTGAAGCAGATGCATATTGATTGCTAGTAAGATCAAACTGTGGAAGTAGCTTTTCATTTGGATTATTCCCGCCGGCCTCGAGCTGATTAAAATATTCCTCTGATGACATGCCTTCATATTTCTGAAGCATATCACGGATATCCTCGAAATTTTGTTTTCCACTTCCTCCTGGCATCAAAAGTTCGCCTTTTAGATACATCATATTAGCTATTGGTGGGCTTGGATTCTTCTTACCCCCTGGATTAGCATCACCATTGTGTATCCAGTCATTTATTACAATTGGATCATTCTTTATATCGAGCATTATAAGAGCGCCAAGTGAATAGAAGGCAGGAAAAACAAAATAAAGTGCAATTGCCATTGCAAGCAGCAACCCCCCAAGCCGGCGGGTAAATGTAAATGTTCTGAGTACTATACCTATTACAAATAGCGAAGGGAAAAGGGCAACTGCAATAAAGCGCAGGAGAACTTCCTGGAATTTTGAAAGCATGAGAATTTTTATTGCCCAGTCAAAAGTAAGTTCCTTAACCTTGTTTCCCACGGTATAGAAACCCTTCCATGGAGTGAATGTGAAAAATCCAGCCTTTTCAAAGATGAATTCAACATTTATAGTAAACTCTGATATCATAGATGTCTGTATGTAGTCCAGGTAGATGTCAAATGCAAAGTCTTTACCTTCATTAAAAATTTCACGCATGTACCATATACCAAGACGCATGTGGCAGGATTCAATGTCATGATAGACTGAACGTTCATTGGAAGCTATAGCCGATCCGCAAATATCAAGGTATTCATACTGTTTTTGACCAAAAAGATGGGCGGAATCCGATGTAGGTATCCATGCGCTCGTTATACTTCCGCCTGAATCAGGGCCACTAAGTCCAGAATTTGAAACCCCAAGAGAACCTTGAACTACAGCATCAATAAGGGGCAACCCAGCAAAAGCCAGAGACAGGATAACTGCAGAATAGAATATTTCTACAAGTTCCATTTTGGCCCAGCCTTTCATTTTTTCGTTTACTAGAAGTTGAGAAAGAACGTAAACTGAACCGACAAGGGTAATCATGATACCGAATGCCGCAGAGGCAAACCAGATCCAGACATTCCAAAACTCAAAAACTCCCATTTTACACCTTTGAAACTATAAATTTGGTCATAGTATTTATGAATGAAATTGTAATCATCATGGATAGAGCAGGCATGAAAAGTGCAAGAAGTGAGATTGATGATATATGCTCCATGATAGGAATGAATTCTGACATCGATATTCCATTTAGCAGCGCTTCTCCAACGAATTTTGAGAGGGTATTGCCAATTACTGCACCACCAGGCATTACACCGAATATCGGATTTGCTGCAGGATTGAAGAGATAACCAGCCACACCATACTTGAAAGGACCGCAGAGCGACTGGATCAGTAGGGTTGGACTTACATATGGAGAATCTGATGAATTTGGATGAATATCAGAATAGATCTGCTTGTTAAGCATGAGCGTGGTCGGGAATATTATTTGCATACCGAATGCAAGGGAGATGAGAAAGGCACCAGCATCACGTGTAGGTGGGAAAAATCTTAGTATGAGACCAGCAGGGAGGAAGAAAGGCACCATGAGTGCATCTACAAGATAGAGAAGACTGACCTGTGCAGAGGCGGTATTATAGAGAACGAGTAATGAAGCTGCAAGTACGTTGGTTATTGAGACAAAAGTATCGATACCAGGGAAAACCTTGTAGGTCTGAGTAAGTACGAATTCACCGATACGTTTACTGAATGTAGAAAGTATCGAAGTGCACGCCTGTATCTTATAAACATCAATAGTTGCACGAAGGGCACTATCAACCACTACTCCACGCATATAGGATATTGCAGCTTGCGGCGGACTGGTAAATGAACCGCCAGTCATTACAAGTGCGATTGCACTTCCAGCTGCAAAAAGCCCAAGCACAAATAGCACAATAAAGAATGAACCAATAAGATTGGAAAGTTCGACATTAATGTAAGCCTCCCATTCAGGAACCTTGAAAACTTTTGAAATAAGATAGGTAATCAGTATGAATAACGCAACAAAGAGGCAGATTTGGATTAATATAGAACCATAAAGACCGATTACAGTATTGCTGAAAAAAGTTGTTTCAAGTTGCCCAAAGATCTGAAAAATCACGAAATAGATAACTGCAGTAAAAATAGCGCCGCCAAGCATGCCAGTAGCCCAAACAGTAGCACGTGCACGACTATCTGCCCCCAGTGTCTGACCTATTGCATAGATAGCAGCAGAAAGAACAAGAAGGGTAATTGTTATTACCACAAAGGTATTTTCAGCGATAACTTTGAGCTCAATAATTTTCTCAACTACACTAAAATCGTTGAAGTTGCCATTTAGGAAACCTGGAAGCAGGACATAAAGCAATGCGAGTATTCCTGCGGAAACCCCCACAGCCACTACCATTCCCTGTGCCCAAACGCTTGCCTTGGCCCGGATATCTGAACCGAAAATCTGACCGATTGCATAAACACCAGCCGCAAGTACGAGCATGGTAAACATCAAAGGTACTGCAATTTGGAGAACGAATGTAATTTGATTGACAATAGCAACATCAGGAGAAACTGCAGGCTGAGTGAACACGGGTGAATTGGCAAACGAAAGGCCAAAGAGCAGAATGATAAAGAGTATGTTTCGCATCAAATCACCTTAGAAAGACCAATTATTTCTGCCTCCCCTCCGATTAGGATAGAGATGTTCCGAAATGTAGTGATGGTTATTATGATCTCGATGATGGTGGATAATGTAACAAGTATAATGAATGGACTGATTGTGGCCACTTCTTCTATAAGGAAATGGAAAAGACCTGCAGAGGCACCTGCCGGCATCAGGGGATTGTTAAAGAGGGTGAAGAAGAAATCGCCAGTCATTCCAATCATAAATTTCCAGATGGAGAAAACAGTTTTAACAAAACCTCCTATTGCTCCAAATACGCTATTCCCAATATTCTTAAAACTGCAAATAAGATGATCGAGAGCATTACCGGCACATTTATCATAGTCCTGGTCATAGGCCTCTTCCACGATGCTTTTACCCTGGAATTCATTAAGGAGATTACTTGTCTCCGGTCCGTTTTGGGCTTGACCTATTTTATCCTTGAAATAGGATTGATCTTGGCCAGTACCAAAATAGCTTGCAGATGAAGGGGTGTAAGTAAAGTCAGCAGGCTTGAACAGGTCGAAGATAAGGTAGTTCGAAAGTATTACTGCAAATGGCAGGACAAAGTACATTGCAAATGCAAGTGCGATTATTGTAGAACCAGTTTTACGATAGAATGGGATGGCACGCATAACAAGCCCAAATGGAAAGAGCATGATAGGGATTACATCCCTCGAGAAAATGAGTATGAATTCTTTTGCCCAGAGTATCGTTATAAGGTAGCCAATTGCCTCAACCACAACAGTGTGTGCATTACTAAGAAGGGTGAGGCCAGTAAATGGAGCAAGTGAGAATGAAATTATGTTCACTGCCGGAACAGGAGAACCTAGGGGGAAACTTATGGTGGAGAGAAATCCGATAAGAGCCTCGAATAGGTAGAGATCAATATATTGACCACGAAGCTTTTGTTCGATTATATTTAGGGATGCTATAGCAAGTGTGAGGTGACTATTCATGATACCATTCACACAACCAGGATTTGAACCTCCACTACAAGCATTGGAAGTCAAAGAACCATGAAGGCTTTCTGGTAGGCTCGATAACAGAAGGCCGGAGGTTATACCATTAAGTATACCATCTGAACCCACCCAAAATAATAGGATAAGTGCGGTAAATATCAAAGCTGCAAGTTCTTCTTTAGCAAGTGCAATCATTTGTGAGCTTTGAAGGACATAAGAAACGGCGAACATAGCACCGACAATAAAAACACCAAGAGAAAGAGATATGCCAATTATGGGTGCTGCGGCAGGAGGCAATGTTAGGAGTAAAGGTAGTATGACCTCCATATATTTATATCTCGGTCTACTTTTTAATAGCTATTGTATCCTTATGATGATAATTTTCTAGAAAATGGATTAGAGACAAAGTGGTAGATATGTACAGGACACATTATGTAAAAGACGCTAAAGGAGCAGTAGGCCAGAGTATAAAGATAGCAGGCTGGGTACATGATTTTAGGGATATGGGTAAAATCAAGTTCGTAACCGTGCGGGATATAAGCGGGCTATTACAAGTTATAGTAAAAAAAGGCAGCGTCGATGATGCGATATTAGAACAAATTAAGCTAAATAAGGAGGATGTGGTTTCTTTCGAGGGTCTGGTAAAGGAAAACAAAACCGCACCGGATGGGATTGAACTTGTACCAACTGCTTTTGAACACCTAAATAAGGTTGATGGCAAATTACCAGTTGACCCGACTGGAGTAGTACCATCCGAAATGGACACCCGACTCGATTATCGTTACATTGACCTAAGAAGGAAAGAAACTTCTTTGATATTTAGGACAAAGTCATGTGTAGTTGAAGGATTTAGGGAAAAACTCTACCAACTCGGTTTTGTAGAGCTCCACCCTTCAGCCATAACTGGTGCTGCAACAGAGGGAGGAGCTGATGTATTCCAACTCCAGTACTTTGAAAATAAAGCTTATCTTATCCAGTCGCCACAGCTTTACAAGCAGCTTACAGTAATTGGAGGCTTTGACAGAACCATGATGACAGTACCGGTTTTCAGGGCAGAAAAGCACAATACCACCGCCCATCTTAATGAAATAACACAGATGGATGCAGAAATCGGTTTTGCTGATCACAATGACGCCATGGATATGCTTGAGGCGGTTATAATCCATATACTTGGGAAAGTGAGAGAGCGCTTTGGCAAGGAAATCGAGGCTACCTTTGGAGCGGAAGTAACGGTTCCAACAAAGGTGCCAAGATACACCTACAGAGAACTGGTAAAGAAACTAAATCAAGCCGGCCATAATATGGCAGATGGTGAAGATTTCACCAAAGAAGCAGAAAAGAAACTTTTTGAAATATTAGGAGAGGAGTTGTTCTTCATATATGACTGGCCAACAAAAGTCAGGGCATTTTATTCTATGCCAAGTAAAGAAGACCCGGAAATTTGCCACGCATATGATTTGATGTATCGGGGGGTGGAAATTTCAAGTGGTGCAAAAAGAATTCATATTCCCAGCATTCTTGAGGAGCAGCTTCGGAGCAGAGGGCTTAATCCTGCAGATTTTGAGTTTTATATCGGGGCTTTTAGAATGGGAGCACCTCCGCATGCTGGATGGAGTATTGGTTTGGAAAGGCTTGTGATGAAACTTTGCAAGCAGGAGAACATAAGGGAGTGTATGCTTTTCCCACGGGATAGAAATAGATTAACACCTTAGATGATTAAATGACAAAACCTAAACAAAAAACTATAGAACCTAAACAAAAAAGATTAGTTGATTTTAGAGGTAGTGGAACCAGATTAGTAAGACTTGAAGATTTGGGGACAAAATACGAAAACATGTTGGGGGAAGCTGCAGAAATAACAAAAAATTCTTATGCACCTTATTCTAGATTTTCAGTTGGTTGCTCGATTTTAACAAGAGGTGGTAGGAGTATTACAGGTGTTAATGTTGAAAGTGCATCGTATGGACTTACTAATTGTGCTGAACGAGTTGCAATAGGAGCAGCAACCACATTAGGTTTAGGTAGTGATATTATTGCAGTGACGATAGTAGCCAAAAGATTAGAAGGACCAACTACTCAAGCTGCTGCTCCATGCGGTGCATGTTTTGATGATATATATTTTGGTGATATACGATTAGCAAGGATATCAAGATTGTTGCCTGATGGATTTGGGCCATCAAACTTGGATGTGAAAGTAAGATGAAAATACTTGTTACAAATGATGATGGAGATTCCGAAGGTTTACGGAGGCTTCTTTTAGTTGCAAAGAAATTTGGTTCTGCTTATGCAATTGCACCAAACAGGCAGCGAAGTGCGGTTTCCGGTGCAGTAACACTCCACAAACCGATCCGACTCCACAAAATAGAAAGAGACATCTACACCATAAATGGAACACCATCCGATTGTGTACTTTTTGCTATTCATAGTGGAGAAGTGGAAAAACCAGACCTTGTACTTTCGGGGATAAACTGGGGATATAATTTGGGCATTGGGTCAATTCTTGGATCAGGAACAGTGGCTGCGTGCTGGCAGGCTTGTCTTGAGGGTATTTCTTCAATAGCATTTTCACAAGTAAAGGGAGATGGAAATTGGCATGAAAAGGAAGTGTGGGGAGATAGAAACACTATCGTAAAGGCAGTTGAGGATGTGACTAAAGAACTTTTACCAAAGCTTAGATCGAACAAATTTTTCAACGTTAATTTGCCGCCAAAATTACCTGCAAAAAAATTATATACAAAAACACTGGAAACCGAGAGATACCAAACAATAGTGGAAAAAAGAAACGATCCATACGGAAAGAGTTATTATTGGATACATGGGGAAGAGCGCAAAACTAAGAAAGGTACGGATTCTTACGAAGTAATAGTAAATGGAAGAATTACGATAAGTGAAATTTCACTTGATTGTTTCGTGTAAAATTGAATCAGTTTTTGGGAAATTAAACTTCTTCAAATGCCACATCGGGTCGGTAGGATTTTGCATAGAAACTCAAGCGAATCAGCCACTGGCCACATGCTCACTTTCACTCTTTATAAATAAAACGCTCAAAAACAAAAAGTATTTATATATAGTGAAAGTATAGTTTCACTATGTACTTTGGACGTGAGGAAGAAGCAAAGCTTTATCGGATGCTCATGTGGAAGGAGGCACTCGCACTTATAGGCCCACGAAGGGCAGGCAAGACAACGCTTGCACTTAGATTGCTTGAAGCATGGAGAGAGGATGGTGGTGTGGGAGAGTACATAGATCTTGAAGCTCTAAAAGCCCCAAAAACCAGCGATGAACTCTCCCAGATGATCGCTAAGGTACCGGAAAAAGGACTGGTGGTTCTTGATGAGGTTCAGGAACTTGATGGTTGGATAAAGGTTGTCCGTGAAGAAGTGGAACAAAACAGACGCCACGTTCTGATAACAGGTTCAAGTGCTTCACTTCTTTCAAAAGAGATCGCTTCTTCTTTGGGTGGAAGAGCAATTCCTGAGACAATACTCACCCTATCATTTAGAGATGCTAAAAAATGGGGGCTGACTGGTGTCGAGGAGTATTTATCTATCGGGGGTTATCCTGAGTGTGTACTTAGGCCAAATGATGCACCTAAACTACATAAGCTTTACCTTGAACTTACGATACTTAGAGATGTTGCTGCAAGAAAGGGAATACGTGACATAAAGTCCCTGACTGATTTGTCCACCATACTTCTTTCAGAGCCGGGGAAAACAATTTCAGCCAAAAGAACATGCCAGATGCTTAAGATAAGCCAACCAACATTTCGATCTTTTATTGATGGCCTAAATGATGCCTTCCTGATCCTCTCAGTACCGCCATATTTGAGATCGCCACGAGAGAGAATAATATCTGATGCTAAACATTATGCATATGATACTGGCCTGGGTAAATCGGCAAGTGTTTCAACGCAAGACGATGTAGGGAGAAGAATGGAGAATGTTGTTGCGATAGAGCTTATAAGACGGGGATATTCTATTTCGTACCTGAAGCATGATAAGGGCGAATGTGATTTTATAGCGCAAAAAACAGGTGAAGTCCCACTCGCGATTCAAGTTTGGAGTGGGGATGGAGAGGTTCCAGAAAGAGAATGGGATGGTTTAGTTATTGGTATGAAGACTGCAAAGGCAACGGGGTTGTTACTCTCACTCAAGAAAGTTAAGGCTGGCATTGAAAATATTGAGGTAAAAACTATTGAAGATTTTTTGGGGAAAAGCTAAGCAACTTGTTCAAATGCCACACCTGAATCACTGCCCCAACCAATGACACCACGCCCCTGATTGGACGTATATTAACCGGAGGGTTTTTCAGAGCGGCTCAGCTAAAACATTCACATTAGATATTTTTAGAATAATAATTAGCATAATCCGACTTTAGCCCAGCGGCAAGTTTCTTGAAAGTCATACCAATTGATTTAGCCCTGGAATTATCGCAAACTAGAGGTTCGTTGGCAAATGGGAATAATGATATATCAAAGTTCTCACCATCGTGGACAGGATCGGTTTGAACTATCGCTTTTTTACCAACAATAGACGCCATCTCTTCCACTAGTCCCTTAAGAGTTATTGAATCATCACCAGCACAATTAAACGCACCGGAGATTTTCTGTTCTGTAACAATAGACAGAAGCCTTGCAACTTCATCTGCAAAAACAAACTGCACATTAGCTAGTCCATCACCAGGCAGCTTAAGAGGGGCACCTTTTTTTATTCGTGAATAAATGAAATTTTCCCGATCACAATAGTTGGCAGGGCCAAGTATATAGACAGGACGAATTGATGCATAATTTATTCCACTATTTTCAAGAGTCCGCTCGCATTCCACCTTACCTTTATTGTATTCGCCCCACAAAGGCCACTCACCAAGAGGAGAACTTCCAGTAAATGGTAGTTGATCGGTCTTTTTATAAGAGGCAACCGTTCCTAGATTGACAAAGAACTCAAAATCTAGTTGCTCAATGGCGGATTGGATGTGCTCTTTTGCATATGCACACATGTCGATAACAACATCGAATTTTTGCCTGAAATTGAAGCCAGTATTACGATCACCTTTTACAAAAAGCGCTCCGGTGTAACTGGTCTTAATATAGCCACGATTAAAGATAGTAAGCTGGTGCTTGGATTTTAATATGTCGATTAGATAAGGCCCCACAAAGCGTGACCCACCAATTATTAATATTTCCATGATTAATTCTTTTGATCAAGTTATTATAAATCAGAAGGCCGGGGAAAGTAGGAGTCCCCGACCGTATATGCAAGTCTGTTCAACCTTACCTTCATTGCTAAAAGCTTAGGAGGCCATTGGACATGCACGAAAGTTCATATTAGATAACATATTTAAAGAGAATCGTTCCAGATAGATACATATGTTAACACTATTCAGGAAACCCCCTAAACCGAACAAGGTTACACATACAAGAATAGAGGTAGCTGGGTTTGTACCTGGGTTTGATAGTAGTATCGGACCAGTTCCAGAGATAAAAAGATCCCAGGTGGCAGATTATCTAAGAGGAAGAGGTTTCGATGTATTAGTTGATTATAGTTGCATTGTACCCGATCGTCCCGCTTTTATATTAGGCCAATCTAAGGTGAATGATAGCAGATGGAGTAGAGTTGCTAAAGCATTAGATTTGTTAAGAAGTGCAGATCTACATGAAACAGCCCGAGTCACAATAAGTGCCAGGTATGGTGGAAGAGTAATAAGCGCAGGGATGGATTATCGAGCAGATAACAGTAGTCATATCGATTTCCTGACTATAGTCGAAGCTTCGGAAAGACCCACTCCAGTATTCACTAGGGAAGTTCTAAGTGGAAATGGTGTAAGATTGGAGATAACAAGAAGGCATTACGAAATCTAGATTACTGATCTTTTTGTTTTTATATGCACTGTGGCATTGAATTTTTTCTTAAGTAGTGTTTTGGCTGCTTTTATACGTTCACCATCCCGACCAATTGCAATTCCACGATCTTTCTCATCAATAGTTAGCATTATCGCTTTTTCACCCATCACATCACGAACATCAATATCGTGAATAGCAATATTGCCAAAGAAGTTCTTTAGGAATGATTCTGGTTCTTTACTATCTGCAACCACAATCACTCTCTTACGGAATAGCGTGGTTAATTTTCCTATATTGACAGCCTGTTTACCAATTGCCTTACCAAGTGATTCTGGGCTAACCAGAAATATGACTGAACTTTCAGTGGAAAGGTAGTCAGATGGCATGACATGAGTAATTCTTTCAAAATTAGAGAAGATACTAAGATCATCTCCAGTTAGTTCAACCATTATTTTCCTCCGAAGTGATAAAAAATTCCATTAAAGACCATAATCTTAAAGACCCTACCTTATTTCTTCTTTGATAGATCCATTATGTTAGAGGAACCTTCATCATAAATAGAAAGTACAGAAACTGGAAATGGACGACCACAAACAGAACCAAGTTCCATAGATGTCCCCTCAAATTCTATAATCGGAATTTTGGAATTTTTGGCATATTTAGTCATTTTGTTCTTGGATTCTGGAGGAGTATTCTCTGCAACCACAAAAAGCTTGGCCTTGCCAAGCAAGCTTGCCATTAATCCGGTTCTTGCACCAAATTCTACCGTTCCACTTTCAACTGCAAGTCTAACTGCAACAGTTAATGGGTTTTCACGCTCTTTTTTTGTCTTTCTCCTACGAACTACCTTTTTTTGTTTTTTCTCTTTTGGAGCTGTAGTTTTTTCCTCTACATCAGTAACAGATTCTTCTACATTTTCTATATCGTCAGTCATTTTTTCACCTAAATTTTTTTACATAAACTTATTATTTTTTGCGTTTTATTTTTGAACCCTATTTTTTGCTTTCATCACCAGTTTGATCTTCCCAGTACCAACAGGAACGGTTTGACCAACTATAATGTTTTCAGTAACTCCGATAAGTTTTTCCTCTTCGGAGAAGGCACTTGCATTGATAAGGTGCTTTATGGTTTCTTCGAATGCAGCCCGACCTAACACACCAACCTTTTCACCTGAAAGCCCATGTCTGCCGATAGATTTTAAGGAGCCTGCATAGGTCATGGCATCAGCAATGAGCATTATGTGACGAATATCTACGAAAAGTTTTTGCATGTCCATGACTTCTTTTATCTCCCGGACAATTGCATTTCTTGCAGCTTCAATACCATAAATGCGCTCGATTTCCTTTATGTTGTTGGTATAGATGCGTTTAGAATCAACTGCAGAGTTTTCACAGGCACCAAGTACATTAAAGCCACCTGCCCGAATAAAGTACTCTTCATTTCCCTTTATAACTACAGCCTTGTAAATGCCACGGACACCACGAACCAAAGCATCTTTTATTTTCTGGCTCAGCTTTCGAACAGCTTTTGCAGTCATTTTTTTCTCTTTCTTTTCCTTATCACTCTTTTTTGGCGTTTTGACTTCCTTTGCAGGCTTGATGGTTATTGAATTACCATCAGTTTTTATCTCGCCAGTAAACGATTCGATTGCCTTTTTAACCATTGCAAAAGTAACTCCTTGACCCTTACCGTCTTTCTCGTTGAATGTTACTTTTATGGTAAGCGTTTCAAGATCATCTTCAACATCAGCAACATCAGAAACAAAAATACTTGCTAATTCCTTTGCAATTTTCTCAGCTTCTGGTCTGCTTCTTGCATAAGATGACTTTAGGTAGATGTCTATAATTGATTTTTTTGGCTCTTTTTTTGCATCTACAATTTCAATAAGTCTTGGAAGACCAGTTGGAACGTGTTCAGCCACACCTGCAAAGTGAAAGGTACGCATAGTCATCTGGGTACCAGGTTCACCAATGCTTTGTGCACAGACTACACCTACGGCTTCGAATGCAGGAATTTTTACGGATTGTTTTTTATTGGATTTCATTTAGTCACCTTAAGCAGTATCAATATCATCTTGTTTACCACCGTCACCGACTTCTGCAGTAGATGAGTACATTGGATCTTTGCCATCTCCACCATAGATAAACTGCACTACGCTCATATCAGCGTTTCTAACAGTCATATCATCATAGACAACAAGATCCTGAAGGGCATTTATCAACCTTCTTTGCATGTAACCGGAACGGGCGGTTCTGATTGCAGTATTAACAAGTGCTTCACGACCCCCCATAGCACAATACATGTATTCGTATGGTGTCATACCATCATGGAATGATGAATAGACAAAACCACGTTGAGGTGCTGTCAGTGCACCTGCTTTGAAGTATGGTAATAATCTTCCCTTGTATCCACGAAGCAGTCTCTTGCTTCGCACAGTTTGCTGTGCAACAAGTGCAGACATCTGAATTGCATTAAGCAGACTACCTCTTGCACCAATCTTCGCCATGATTATCGATGAGTTGGTGTTACCTAAATCGCTTTCAACAACTTTTCCTGCATCTTCACGTGCCCTGGAGGTTATTTCCATTATCATACCTTCCAAGGTTTCAGAAAGGCTCATGCCCGGAGCACGCTCAAGTGAACGATTCTTATACTGCATGATAAGATTGTCAATTTCGCGATTCATCTTATCGGTTATACCCTTAACCTTTTCCGATCCTTTAGTTGATAATGTATAATCCTTAAGTGAGACGCTAAGACCATGGATAGAAATTGCCTCCAGAGCCATTCTTGTCGAGTTGTCGATAAAGTTTTTGGTAAACTCTGGTCCATGGTTTACAAACATCTTTTCAAGAAGTTCACCTTCAGTTGCCTTGCTTTCTACAGCACCTTTAACGAGTTTACCGTTCTTTATGATAATTTCCTCTCCTAGTTTTGATGTAACTTTTAGGTTGGTATCTTCAGGTAGTAACATTGAAAATAGACTTTTACCTGAGTATTTGCCACCTTTAACATCAGATGAAGGAAGTTCAGTTATGCCAATCAAGTAAAGCATAGATGAAGCTTCTGCTTTGGTGAAATGTGATTCGTCAGAGGTAAGGAAATAAAGCCCGGAAACATGGTCTTCTTGTGGTTTGATTATTGCATGTCCATGTCTAGGCGAAAGAAGCTGTTTTTCAACTTTGGCAAGATGCTTGGCCTCAGCCTGGGCTTCTTCAGTTTGAAGAATGTGGAGATTCATTTCATCCCCATCAAAATCAGCATTGTATGGAGAAACAGTAACTGGGTTCAAACGGAATGTTTTGCCAGGAAGAACCCTGATACGATGAGCCATCATCGACATACGATGAAGAGATGGCTGACGGTTAAATAGTCCAACATCACCATCGATTATCTGTCTTTCTATTGTGGAACCGACCTTTAGATTTTCAGCCTGCTCCTTGGTCATTTCTGGGGTGTCACCAACCTTTATTCTCCTTGTATCATTTCTTATAATGTAAATTGCACGTGGATATGCAGGTGACATGATAAGATTTTTGCAGCGCTCAAGATTCCATTCAGTTACGTGCATAGGAACGGTAAGTTCCTCAGCAATAAACTCAGGGACACCGACTTCATCAAGATCAATTCTTGGATCAGGAGAAATTACCGTTCTTGCCGAGAAATTCACACGCTTACCTGATAGATTGTACCTAAATCGACCTTCTTTCCCCTTAAGTCTTTGGGCAAGGGTTTTAAGTGGCCGACCACTGCGGTGACGTGCAGGTGGAATATTTGCAGTTTCATTATCGAAATACGTAGTTACATGGTATTGTAAAAGTTCCCAGAGATCTTCGATAATAAGTTGAGGAGCACCAGCATTGATGTTTGCCTCAAGTTTCTGATTTATTCTGATAACATCCACAAGCTTGTGAGTAAGATCATCTTCGCTTCGTTCTCCAGTTTCAAGAGTAATTGAAGGACGTACATTAACAGGCGGTACTGGAAGAGCAGTAAGTACCATCCACTCTGGTCGTGAATAAAGAGGATCAAAACCAAGGGTACGTAGATCTCCGTCGTTTATAGCAGCAAGCCAGTCCCGGATATCGTTTGGGAGCATCATGTCCTTGTCTTTGAAAATCGTAGTTGGTTTAAGGAGCTTTATTTCAGGAAGGTCAACACCGCAGTTGTTGCATTTTCTTACACCCTTTTCTTTTGCTTTCTTCTTTGCAACTTTTTCTACATTTTGTGCGGCTTCAGTTGATTCTGTTTTTGAAGCTTCACTAGTAGTTTGAGAGTCCTGGGAATCTGAAGCTACTGTTGGTTCAGGTTTCTCTTCTTCAGCAACTTTATCAACGACTTTTTCTATATCTGCTACAGGAAGTTTTTTAGCCAAAACTTTGTGGCATGATGGACAGGTCGATTTAATAACATAGAATATGTGCTTTGCAAATTCTACATGAACTATAGGTCTTACTAAGTCGATATGACCAAAATGACCAGGACATTCTTTGACTGTTCCGCCGCAGGTTTTGCAACGAAGACCAGGATCAACAACACCCAAACGAGTATCAACAAGGCCACCATCTATAGGATAACCATCATCATCATAAGTGTCAGGAACTACGATTTTTGTAGCTGACATCTTCCGAACCATTTCTGGAGAGAATAATGAAAACTTCAGTTTATCCAGGACTTTTTGAACTTCAAGCATTTGAGTCATCATAATCAACCTTTCTCCTTGAGTATTATTCTTGGGAAAATGTAAAGGGATTTTATTTCATCAAGCAAAAGCTTGAATGCATAACTTATCTCTACAGGTTCCACATGTTCACCCTGACAAATCGGGCAAATATCCCGATTACGTGCATAGTCATGGGTTGCAATAGAACCGCATTCAGTACAGACAAGCTGGACAGTTTTGTCGCTTTCTTCCAGAAGTCTTTCTTTTATCAGCATACTGGCACCATAACCAATAAGGCAGTCACGTTCCATCTCTCCGAACCTAAGTCCACCCTCTCTTGCACGACCTTCGGTTGGCTGGTGGGTAAGAAGCTGAACAGGACCACGACTTCGCACATGCATCTTGTTTGAGACAATGTGGTGGAGTCTTTGGTAATAAACAGCACCGATGAAAATCTTCACCTTTACCTGCTTGCCGGTAAGGCCATCGTAAAGTACTTCTTCACCATGTTCCTGGAAGCCGTTTTTCTTTAATATTTCCTGGAATTCTTCTTCAGTACTTCCACTAAAGGCAGTACCATCCATCAACATTCCACCAAGCGATGATGCCTTACCGCCGAGCGTTTCTAGCAGGTGACCTGCAGTCATTCTCGAAGGAATAGCATGTGGATTGACTATAAGATCGGGAGTTATTCCTGATTGGGTAAATGGCATATCTTCTTGGGGAACAAGAAGTCCAATGACTCCTTTTTGTCCATGCCTGGATGCAAGTTTGTCTCCGGTTTCAGGTATCTTTACCGATCGAACACGAACCTTTACGAGCCTATTGCCACTTGGACCTTCAGTTATTAGAACGGAATCAACTTTGCCTTTTTCACCGCTTTTGAGTGAAAGTGAGCTTTCACGTTTTTTCTCCTCAACTGCACCGAACACAGAAATTTCCTCAAGGAAACGTGGGGGTGAGGTCTTACCAACCAAAACTTCCTTACCGCCAACTTCACTTTCAGGCATCACGATACCATCTTCAGCAAGGTGACGATAGGCCTCCTCACCACGGTAACCAACCACCTCAGGAGTTGGAAGTTCAATCTTATCTTTCTGACCACCAGGATACATACGTTCTTCAGTTTCGTATGTCTTGAACATTGCAACACGATGAAGACCACGATTTACTGATGAGCGATTAACCACAATAGCATCAGCCATGTTATAACCATGATAACTCGTAAGTGCAACAATGCAGTTTTGACCAGCTGCTTTGTGCTTCATTTTAAGTGCCTTATATAGGTTTGTTTGAACAAGAGGTTGTTGAGGATAATACATTATGTATGCACGAGTATCATAACGTGCTCCAAAATTAGTGGCATAAATACCCAAAGATTGTTTAGCCATAGCACATGCCATAGTAATTCTAGGGGAAGAATTATGTTCAGGATAAGGAAGAACACCTGCAACCACACCAAACATATTGGATGGATCAACTTCAAGATGAGTATGATCTGGTGTAATTTCAGCTTCTGAAATTGCTATAAGTGAATTTTCCTCTTCTTGTGCATCGAGGTATTCGATTATACCCATTTTGATAAGGTGGTTCCAGTTTAGTTCATTGTTTTTTATTCTTCCCAAAATTTCCTGAGTAAGACGAGACTTGCCATTTTCAACTACGATATATGGTCGCCTTACACGGCCTTTATCAGTAAGTATGTGAAGTTCGTTTAGTTTTGAATTGTAATAGATATTAACCTGGCTGCTAAGTTCATTAGTTCGCCTGCGCTCACGAAGACGATTTGCAAGGCTCTTACCATCAGGATGGTTACCTACAACCCTACCGTTAAGAAAGATACTTGTTTTTTCAGGAGCCATTCTCTTTTTTCTGCGTTTGACCATAATTTTCACCTATCCCGCTTTTAAATATAAAATATTCAGCCAATCAATATTCAGCCAATCTTAAGCAATAAATTAATCTTTCACATCGTAAGCTTTGAGTATTCTGCTGATTTCCTCTTCGTCTACACCGATAGAAACCTCGGCCATTACCGAAAGGTTCTTTACAAGTGAACAACTTGGACCTTCAGGTGTTTCATTAGGACAAAGTTTCCCAATATGAGTACCATGAAGATCTCGTGCCTTAAAGTGTGGATGCTTTTTGCTAAGAGGAGAGATAACCCGTCTTAGATGTGAAATTGTTGAAAGGTAACTTACACGATCAAGCAACTGGGAAACACCAGTCTGACCTGCAATCCAGTTACCAGTTGCCATAGCGTATTTTATACGATCCCCCATGACGTCCTGGCGAATAAGAGTATGAACCTGAAGACGACGACCACGAGCATCTGCTCTTGAGGCCTGGTAAACAAGATCTTTTATAAGGAACTGGAAGGCATAACGGAAAAGTTCTTCCATCATATCCCCTGCAAGCTTCACACGCTTGTTGGCATAGTGATCCTTATCATCTGGTGCAACTTCTCTATATGCAACACGGGTAGCACGCTCGGCCATGCGAATAAGATAGTTTGCCTTATCGGTACGGGCAGCTTTGGTAACTCCGATATGAGGAAGAAGATAGTTATCAAGAAGATTTTCCATTCTGTTTAACCTAAATTCCTGTGGCTGGCCGGGTGAAAGCCTGCGACTAAGGAGTTCTACTGCATCTTCGCGGCTTGTTGATTGCTCACATTCGATATTGAGAATAGCATCGTTGCGCATGTGTTTTTCTGAAGAGAAAGCAGATACAATCTGGTCATTTGATTCAAGACCAAGCACACGAAGGAGCTGGAAAAGAGGAATGCCACTAGGTGTTGATGGGAATTCGGCTGAGTATACCCCATCCGGATTTCGATCAACTACACACCTGGCACGAAAACCGTGATGGGTAGAGAATATTTTTGATACAATACCATTTCGCTCTTTTGTTACCATAAGCTTGTTAGGTACAAGGTCTTCAATAGAGGTCAGAACTCGCTCACTACCATTAATAATGAAATATCCACCAGCATCATCTGGATCCTCCCCATTTTCGATAAGTTCCTCGCTGCGCATGTTTGATAGATAGCAAAGTTTTGACTTAAGCATTACTGGCAGTTCACCAATGAAAACATCAGAGTATACTGGTCGTTCTACACCATTGAAAACAGGAATTATTTCTAGGAAAATTGGTGCAGAATAACTTAGGTTCCTAAGACGTGCTTCGTTTGGAAGAATTTGACGATAGCCACCTTTTACTTCGTAATATCTAGGTTGTTCAATTCGAACTTTGCCTAGTTTTAGTTCAAAACCTTCAACATTGGTTTGGATCTTTCCAATACGATCAACAACCTGCTGGATACCAACATCAAGAAATTTATTGTAAGACAAAAGCTGCTGATTAACTAACGTATTAACCCGGAAATAAGCCTCAGTAAGACCTTCTACCATTTAATCCACCTCAAAAAAATTACTCGACCACAACACGATAAGATGTATATTTTCCCGTACCGTCATCCTTCTCGAATTTTACAATATCACCAACAGTACCCTTTAGTGCGAGAACTGCGGGATCTTTTGAAAGCATTTTTGGGAGTTGGTTTGAAACAATCCCAAGTTTAGCGAGTAGTTTAGTTTTTTCCGCCTCGGTGAGGATTTTCATTTCCGGAACCAAATCGTGAGACAAAACATCCACTGTAGAGATATTTTCTTTCTTCTTCAAGCAGTACCACCCAAACGGAGCGAAGAGGAGAGCCAGCAATTATAGTAGCTTCCTTATTATGGTAATTACATAAAGGAAGGTTTAAAAGATCGTGCATTTAGCCACACAAAAAAACATGAATTAACAAAATTAAGAAAATATGGGCACACCAACCGGTTTTTAGGTTACTAAACAATAGATTGCTGGGCATTATATAATTTTTGTAACAACAAAACAGCATGATATTGATCATAGACAATGGTTCACAATACACCCATCTGATAAAAAGAAATTGCCGGGAGCTTGGATTTGATGCAGATATGATATATTCCAAGGCTCCATTAGAAAAACTAAACGAATTCTTAGAGGAGGGAGTAGTAAAGATAATACTTTCGGGGGGGCCAAGTTCGGTATATAGTGAAGCACCAAATTTGAGCTCGGATATCTGCAATAGGATAAAAGAATCGAAACTCAAAACACCCCTACTTGGAATTTGTTATGGGCATCAAATGATAGCTCATATCTGGGGTGCGAAAGTTGCAAAAGGAGCAAGTGCAGAATATGGTTTAAGTGAGATAGACATAGAAGAACTAGATGAACGTGGAGAGATACTTTTTAAGGGCGTACCAAAAAAAATACGTGCATGGGGATCGCATTTTGACGAGGTAAAGGACATACCAGATGGGTTTGTCAAACTTGCTCATTCTGAATCATGCAAAATTGAGGCAATGGTGCACCAAAGCATGCCCATTTTTAGCACCCAATTCCACCCTGAAGTTTGGCACACGGAACATGGTGAAGATATTATAAGGAATTTTCTGGAGTTTTAGTGCTTGGATTTTCAGGTGTTTCCTGGATTTTTTGTATTGAACCCAACACTTCCTCTTCACTTATAAAACGATAGTCTGCTTTCATGAATTTTTCCAGAAAAATTCTTTTGTGACGATGCTTTGCAGATGCATCAAAAATATCTTCAAACCCTGACCAGATAAAGAACCACATAAAGACAGAAAGCAGGGTAATAATTGGAGGAACACTCAACCCGGGTATTTCAAAAACCGCAATTGAAACTAATGCCCCGATTAGAAGGCGAATGGCACCACCTTTCATTTTCTCATGAGAGTGCTTATCAAGCTCTTTATGATGAAGCTTGAAGTATTCTTTTATTCTTTTTTTTATTATACCTTCCACTTTCTCCGAACGTATTGCATGTGGCAATGCGAAATTTATTACCAAGTCGCCTTTAATTGTTTCAGTGTATCTTCGGTGTAGTTCTTTAACAAAGTCTTCAGATAGGAGCCTTCTTTGGTAGGGCGATGGATCAAAATCTGAGAATATATCACCATAATCATCAAGAGCAATATGGGTTGCCTGAAGAACATCAGAAACGGTTTTGGGAGTTATTTTTGAATCTTCCATCAACCAA
The DNA here is from genome assembly GCA_023248035.1 of Microcaldota archaeon. Lineage (GTDB taxonomy): Archaea > Micrarchaeota > Micrarchaeia > Anstonellales > Bilamarchaeaceae > Bilamarchaeum. The sequence continues at coordinate 8,268 of JAHFFJ010000007.1, read as the reverse complement.
ACTGGGATTTCGTCTTTATAATTATTCCACCTGATAAATTTTCATGACAACTATTTATCTTATTAGGCACTGCCAGAGTGTTGCAAATGAAAAAAGAGTTTATAACTCAACTATAAACGATGATGAGGGACTTAGCAAAAATGGAAAGAAACAATCTTTATTAATCGCAAAATTTTTCCTTAAGAAAAAAATTGCAAGAATATACACCAGCCCTTTTCTTAGAACAAAACAAACTGCAGATGCCATAGCTCTAGCTACCAAGGCCAGGATAGAAATTATTGACGAAATTGGGGAGATGGATTGTGGGGAGTGGAATGGAAAAACAGAGAATGACATAGTAAAACGCTACCCAGAGGCATGGAGAGGATGGCATTATGATCCTCAGAATAATCCCATTCCAGGCGGAGAGAGTCTTCTGGAAGTACAAGCTCGAGCACTTTCAGCTTTCAAGAGCCTGATTAAGAAACATGCTGATGAGGAAATAGTAATAGTTACACATTATTGTGTCTTTAATGTGATAATGTGCACACTAATATCCAATCTTGCAAATTTTCGTAGTTTCGACACACAAAATGGAACAGTTGCCGAAATAAAAATGGAAAATGTGCCAAGATTGAAAATTTATAGCCCTTTAGATTGAGTTAACGAGTCACATCCTTAAGGGAGATTTGATCGAGATAGTGTTTGTTCTTTTCAAAATATTCGCGGGAAGGTCTTAAGGCATCTATAAGTTCCCGCGCAACCGCATTTTTGAGATCCATAGGGTGAAGCTTTCCCTCAAGATAAAGACTCTTAAGTTCTGCACCATTAGCAATTTCAATATCTCCGCCAAATTTATCCGGCCTTTCGATCTTCATTGTTTTATCACGTAGCACAAGATATTCTGCGTATTCGATTATAGGATTTCTTTCTGTTATTCCCGGATCGCAAGCAGCTTTAGCTATTTTTCTTTTTATATCATCTTCACTATCATGAATAAAAATTGCTGAATCAGGTTTCGATTTACTCATTTTTGCATCGATATCTATTTCGGATTTTTCTTGAATGCTTGAGGTACCTGGAACCGACATCCGCTGTGAACCCTTCAGGCCTGGTAAAAGATGGCCGTGAACTGCAACAAATTCCTTTTTGTAGGAATGTGAAAGCTCCCTGGCAAGCATATGTACTTTTCTTTGATCCATACCAGCATGTGCAATCTGAACATCAAGCATGAAAATGTCGGCAGCCTGCATTGCAGGGTAAACTATGGAGGCTGATGATGTCGCCTCGCTTTCTTTCCTGCCCATTATTGTTATGCAACGAAGCATTCGATTTATTGTGGTGTCCTTAGTTATTTTTAGGACGGTTTTCCAATAATCTGAATCATAAAGATCGCTAGCAAGAACAAAATCCACCTTACTCTCATCGAACATGCCCAAGGAGACAAAGGCATGTTTGAAATAACCATTTGCAACCTCACGTATTTTTTCTAGATCTCCGCCAAGTTTTTGGTTTATATAAGAATGATAATCAGCTAGAAAGATTTTTGGTTTTATTCCGGCCTCCAGAAAGTCACGAACCTTTAGTGCAGTACATAGGCCAGTTCCGATGTGAACTTGGCCTGAGATTTCAAAACCAATGTAGTGTTTTGGATGATTGTGAGTTTCAAAAATATGACGAAGATCCTCATCAGTAACTACTTCTTCAGTAGGTTTTCTTTTTACGAGTTCAATTTTTCGCTCGATATCCATGTTCTGATAGTGGATGGGATTATTT
>JAHFFJ010000007.1:2978-6503 GCA_023248035.1 Microcaldota archaeon | reverse complement strand
AAACAAGAAGATTAAGATTGAGTATTGCCTCCGTAGCTCAGATTGCCTTTTTGAAAGGTGAGAGTAGCGGTAGAGCGCCTCTCTTGTATCTCCAACTTTTTTCAAAAAAAGTTGGATCAAAAAAACCAGGGAAATCAAATCCGCTTTCTTGGCGTGTTTGTTATTAGGGTTTTTGCCGCGCTTTTTTCTAAAAAGCGCGAGAAAGGAGGAGGCCGGGGGTTCAAATCCCTCCGGGGGCTTTTAATTTTAGAGTCATCATTTCAGGAGTTTTATTTTCTCAAGCAGAAGATCGAATTTTAGATAACCAGCTTTTGCATTAAAATGTCCAGCATTTGAGACAACTGTCAGCTCCACGTTAAGATTACGAGCAATTTCCTTACCATTCCCAATTGAAACCATTTCATCATTGCTAGAATGGAAAACGAAGAAATTTGATGCAGATACGCGTATCCTATGCCATAGGAATGGATGCCCAATAAAGGGTTTGTCACCTTCGTAATTTTTTATAGGCAGGACACCCACAGGAACTGAAATAAAGAATGCTGCCTTTGCACGTGGAATGGATTTTTCAAGCAGTCTAAGAAGGAAGGCACCACCAAGGCTATGACCAATGAGAAGGGTGTCAGAATTCAGTTCTTTTTCATAATTTCCGAAAGCTTCCATCCACATTTCTAGAGTCTGGTTTTCTGGTGTAGGGAACTGTGGGATGAATACTTCGTAACCGATTTTTTCAAGCTCGGATTTAAGCCAGGGGAACCAGTTTTCACCTGCATGACCGCCAGTTCCATGAAATATAAATGCATTTTTCATGGATTGTTTGGATTTCCAAACAATTAAAATTATAGCGTTTTTAAATGAGAATACTGTTTTAGATAAAATTAGGAGAGGTTTTGAAATGAACATTAACGAATTGAAGCCGGGAACCGGCAGTGTAAGTATAGAAGCAGAAGTTGTATCCATGGATAGCGAACGTGAAATAAATAAATATGGACGCAAACTTCGGGTAGCGAACGCCACCATAAAGGATGATAGCGGCAGCATAACGCTCGTTCTTTGGAATGACCAGATTGATTCTGTAAAGGCAGGAGCAAAAATAAAGATAGAAAATGGATATGTAAACGAATGGCAGGGAGCAGCACAACTTACATTAGGTAAGTTTGGAAAGCTTACTGTTCTTTGAATAATATAATTCCTTTTTCATTTTTTACATTTAATTCGCCTTTTATATTGCCTGATTCTATATTACAGTGACTTTTTTTGACCATAGAGAGATTCCCACTATAGAAACTTATGGCGTAGCCATCATCAATTTCTTGTGATTTTAATGATAATGGAAACTCAAAAAACAGCGAAGCGCTATTTCCATCACCCATAGCACAAAGTTCGTTTATTGTACTGCTAAGAAGAAGAACAGAATAACGAAAACGGAAATTCTGATAGTTCTTATCTGCCAGATCTTTTATCAAAATTAAAGAGGCGGCAGAAAGCGAAAGAAGGAAAAGTGATACAAGAAAAAGCAGCATGTATTCAATAGTAATTTGACCTCGCATATCATCCCCTAATAAGATGGGAAAGAAAAGGATAAAAATGATGAGGTAAAGAGCAGTTTATCGTATGTACGAGATGTTTTTATTGGAAGCCTCGAATTGTGCTTCCATGCTCTTTTGAACTTCTTCCTGTACCTTCTTTAGCGCTTTTTGACTCTCCTGAGCCTTTTCATTAAGCCGCTTAAGATCAACCTTGATATCAAGATATTTTGAAAGGAGAAGGACAATTTGACGTGCTGAAGCAGTATCTATATAGCTGCCATGTGTTTCGCCCATAAGGCAGGTTCCATCTAAGCCCCTTAGTTTACTAAGGGCAGGAAGTAAACCAGCTGCACCTACTATGGAACCTTTTGCTTCGCCAAAGATAACACCGGCTTTTTTGAGTCTGGCACGGAATTGTTCTGAGTTTGCTACACCAAAAACCCGCCTGCCTTCAGATATTTTACCGGTACTATAACCACCTACAGTTATAACTTCAGTAACGTTGATTTTCTTGCAGAAATCGAGTATTGCACCTGCAACTTCATATTGACCAACCGAACTCATCGCCTGGACATCACCGATTAAAATGATTACATCACGTTTTTTTCCTGAATAGAAATAGAAGCTATTTTTTATAATTCGAAGGCCACCTTTTTTGGTCATAAAAACTTGATGGGGAAAGTGAGGAGAAAAAATATTTGCAATTTTTTTAGCCTTAAGTTCTTCTACAAGGTAACGTCCAACCACCTGGCCGATAAGTCCGATGCCTGGAAGACCGGTAATAATAACGCCATTGCGAAGTTTTTTTATTTTTGTTTTCTCAATAATTGTTGTTTCCTTCATGTCAAAACCCAATAAAAAGTAATATTATTAATAAAATCAACCATAGTATAAAAACCTGCGCCTGGGGAGAAACTTGGGTTATCTGGCAGCAGCGTAAATGAAAAATGAACCTTCTTTAGAATCTTCATCAATATCAAGTTTTACATCATTTTCTGGAAGATAACTGCTAACTACGGACCAATCTACACCCCCAAGGCCAAGTTGCTCAATATAGAGGAGTGTTTTTGCTAAACCAATTTTATAAAGTCTAACGGAAAAATCTGAAATTTGGGATCTGGCATAAGTTGAGGGGGCGTTATCTTTCATATTTTTTATTTCACTTTCTAAATCTTTATCAGACCTTTCACGTAATATAGCTAATATGGCAGAGACTACCCATATCGCACTTGCATTGGTCTTTTCGCCGGTTAATGTAATTTCAGTTTTCTTTTGTAAAAGGGATTCCAAATCGAATCTTGGAACGCCAATTTTTGCAATAGAATCAACAGTAAGATGTGAAACACGTAAGTGCAATTCTATGTTATCAGCGGATTTTTCTGTAACAGGTGTTTCAAAGAAATTATGTGCAGCACCTTTTTTAGGCAGTTGATTTTCTGGGATTATGCCTGCAAAACGTTCAACAAGCACCTCACGTGAAAGAAAAAATCGAACAGGAACAGAGACGAAATTAATTCCAAAAACATCCTTCTCATATAAGAGGTGGGTAGTACTTGGTGGAATTGTTTCTTTTGCCCATGCAAGACGACGGGAAGTAATTTGAGTTAAATTCACAAAAAAATACTTTATACAACCTATTTTATTTCTTTGTTTTGTTAAGAAGTGGATGAGAATTTAATCTTACGCCGATAGTCTCCGTATTTATCAGTTGGATTAAATTTAGGGGGATGGGCAGATATTGTATTCGACCCACAGTGGAGTGTTAGAAGAGTATAGTTCTGGCAGTTAATACAACGATAGATTTTCTTCATTTGAAAACCCACACCCGCATTTCATCTGTCGGTTTTCGATCCGTCAACCTGTATTTCACAAGTCTCATTTGAAAACCCACACCCGCATTTCATCTGTCGGTTTTCGATCCGTCAACCTGTATTTCACAAGTCTCATTTGAAAACCCACACCCGCATTTCATCTGTCGGTTTTCGATCCGTCAACC
>JAHFFJ010000007.1:0-2968 GCA_023248035.1 Microcaldota archaeon | reverse complement strand
TCATTTGAAAACCCACACCCGCATTTCATCTGTCGGTTTTCGATCCGTCAACCTGTATTTCACAAGTCTCATTTGAAAACCCACACCCGCATTTCATCTGTCGGTTTTCGATCCGTCAACCTGTATTTCACAAGTCTCATTTGAAAACCCTCCACATAATTCTTAGAGGGGTTTTCGATCCCCATCTATATGCAAACCCCAATCGCATTTGAAAACCCACACCTAAAAAGAACCAAGGTTCTTTTCTAATCTCCTTTTCTTTGAAAGGTTCTTTCCAACTTCCTTTTGAAAGGTTTCTTTTGGAATTCCTTTTGAATGAAGTTCAATCGCGATCAGATTTGAAATCGCAGCTATTTTTCTGTGCATATGAATTTATACGCTCCAGGCTCGCCATTAATTTCTTTTCACCGGTTTTATAATCAGGAGCAGTAAGTGAAAGTTTATACCTTGGAGCGCCAAGATAATGAACACTTATACCCTCACCTATATCAAGGCATTTTTTTATAACATCCACACCATTTTGACTATAGCATACCAGATTTATTATCGCATGAACTTCGACTATGGGTTTCTTTATGTTCTTTACTGCGATTTCTAGTATTTTGGCCTTTAATGCCTTTGATAGATCAAGTTTTTTGAGTACATCTTCACCCTTAAAACTTGCCTCCTTAAATGCTGTATAAACATCATCAAAATTCTCCTCTATTGCTTTCCTTACGGCATTTGTGTCCCCATCTTTAATTTCAGCCATAGTAAGTTCAAGGAGTTTGGTACCTCTTTTTTCGTTTTGCACCATCTCTAGTTTTCTTTTCTTTTCTTCTTCGCTTACACGCTTTATCGAAACATCAACCTGATTCTTTTCACGATCGATATGGTGAACTTTGACTACATATCGCTGACCTTCAGATATAAATTCGTGGATATTTTTTATCCATCTTGGAGCAACCTCGGATACATGGATAAAAGCTTCAAGATTATTGTATTCGCTAAGAACGCAAAATGCACCATATGGCATTATTTTTTTTATTGTAGCAAGAACTAGTTCGTCTTCATCAGGTAATTCAACGATTACAATCACCCAAGCTCTTCGACTATTTTACCATCTATGACGGCAGTGCCACCAGATTGATGAGCAAGTGGTTCCTTGCATTGATTGCATTTTACAACAGATGTTGTGTGACTAAACACAGTCTGTTCACTTCCGCATTTGCATTGAACTTTAAGATATTTGCTAGCCATTTTTACACACCTTTATTTGAATTCCATTTTCTTAGTAGTTCTTCCACCTACTACGCGTTCCTGTTTTTTCTTGCATTTATTGCATTGAAGAGTCAATTTGGAGCGTTTGCCTTGTTTTTTGACAGTTTTTTCTCCTGCCCTTTTACTACCATGACCAGTAAGACTGCGCGCATGAGCACGATTACCCTCAGCCATAGATCGTGGCCTACCTTTACTTGAAGCCTTAGCCTTATGCACCTGATGAGACTTGCAATAAGGACAGTATGCCTTTAGTTCTTTTGGAAATTTCATGCTTTCACCTTAATTCTGCCATACCAGCTTTAAGCAACCATTCCGCTTCGGCATTTGGAACATTTGGTTCTTCGCCTTGTCTAAATGGACCATAAACTGAATTATCAAGACCGCGATATTGAGATATATCACGAATTATTCTTATGCGGCGGGAAGTAGATTCTTCATTGTCCCAGACGCTTTTTAAAGTCTCTCGAGACTTCTTTATTATCGAAGATAACTCTTTTAACATCTCCCTTTCCTCGCTTGTGAGCCCGATTCCCTCTTTTTCCCCCCGAACAGACATAAGCACGATCTTTTCTTCACGCTTATTTTGAATTGCAAGGATTATTTTTTTTATATTTTCATATTCTTTTATGGTAAGAAGTGAACTTGATGATTTTGCATCTTCACTTTTTTTGGCTAAAAGGTCAGATACAACCGCATAGAAATCTTCCGGTAGATTGACTATCGCTGAGGATTCCATTTCCTTTTTTTGAATGTCTCTAAGTTCAGAATACCCCAACATAAGTAAGAGAATGTATCATTGTGTTTTTATTGTTTTTTCTTTGTTCTCTTGCGAAAAGGTTTTTTCTTCTTCATGGCGCTTTCAAAGAGTGGGGGTTTTGAATCGGCTTTCATCAGTCCTTCAGTCTTGGGATTTCGATCCTCAATTTTTACATTTTTAGGGGGTTTTTTCTTTGAAAGGGTTTCCGCCATGGGCTTAGCACGTTCAATTGGCATCTTGCTAATAATCTGGTTTTCCCTCTCTTTTTGTATTTTACCTTTAGAGGATATTATTGCTACAATTTCAGAAACCATGCTTTCCATAATGGATTTTTTCTTTGCCCGCCTCAAAGGTTGGAGAGGAATACGTTGAACTGAACCACTTGGGCCTCCACCTACCAACCCCCATTTGTCCTGCTCACTATCAAGACAGGTTTTGCAGAGTGATCTTCCATTTAGAATATAGACATGACCTTCCAATGTACGGCCACAACGATCACATGTTTCGCCATATGAAAGTACTTGAAGCTTGGGCTTTTCAATATGTGGCTCCTCTTTCTTTCGATCCTCATCACGAAGATCCTGAATGCAATAGGGACAGCTTAATTGACCACGATATTGTTGAAGTTCACTAGATGGAAGATACATTCTGCATCTCCAGCATTGTTTGTTAAGACCATAGAATGAGCAACTATTACAATACGCTAAACCATCACTCCCGTAGTCGACTTCTCCTGAGGTACCACAGCGTGAACAAACACCTGACATTGAATTACATTCGAACTGGGTATTTATAATCCCTATTTAGATTACTGGATAATATTTTTGGTATTTTTGAATCCTGATGATTCTTTCCTATCTCTTTTGAAAACAAGGATAGCTCCAGTCACACTCTTTCCTGTTGATAAGGCACGGATAGCTTCCCCGCTATCAGCTGTTGCACCAGAATATG
>JAHFFJ010000006.1 GCA_023248035.1 Microcaldota archaeon | reverse complement strand
CCCCAAACTTAGTTTACAGTCAATATATTCTATATTAAGCCCCAGACCTTTAGCGATTGACAGGATTTTTGGGGTGACATCATCAGGTTCAACAACAAAACAGATAGAGTCATAACCTCCAGAACCCGGACAACGGCCAGCTATAACACCCTCAATCTGCTCGGATTGATCAATCAGTTTTGTAAGCTCTAGAGGCTCGATTGAATCAAAATCGCGATCAATTGAACAGACAGCTTCGCTCAGTTTTGCCTGGGCAGAGCGTGCACCATGCATACCTTCCATGATTCCAGAATTATCCTGTTTTTTTAAGGAGTCGAAAACCAAAGCCTCGGATTTTACCTGCTCACTTATTAGGTAATTATAAAGAGCGGGATTTTTGTTTTTAAGTTTTGCAACAAAACCAACTGCGGAAACTGTGGAAGTTCTTCGCTTTTTTACGTTGAATACAAGCAGCTTATAGGGTGCAAAATTAAAAGGTTTTATCTCCATTTTCCAGGAACTCTTAACCGTAGCGGAAAGTTCTTTAGCAAAGCCATCTTCATCCATATCAGCACTTAGCATTTCAAGAGTTTCTTTAGGATAGCGATTATACTTGATACTTCCATAAACCGAAGTAGCAATATCAACACCACTACCTATTTTTTTGGTTGCTAAACTGTGAGATATTTGGGCGAGTTTATGGATTTCTTCATAAACTTCAACACCATTAGACTTCAGAATACAGCCGACAATTGCAGCAGTTGCAGCAGCTGAACTTCCAAGCCCGCTTTTCTCATTTTTTTGGCCAAAAATGTGGCTGTTTGAAATTTCATAATCCAAATCTTTTATCCGATAGCCATTTTGTATAAGGTAAGCTGAGGCAACACAGTAGGCAGTTACAGCTATTTTTTCACCAGGTTTTGATTTTTTTATTTCTGCCGCACAATTGTTTGGGTTTAGTTTTTTTGAAATATTAAAAGATCGAGAAATTATTGTATTGCTCCCCTCTTTAGATAATGCAGTAACACCAAGACCAAGGCTATCACTAACGGCAAGGGTTAGGGCAGGAAATGATTCAAGAACAGCATAGCCGCCAAGAAGAAGTACTTTGCCAGGTGCAGTTACTTTCATAAATATCATCCTAGATTTTTACTTTCATATCTGGCACCGGGTCCCATAGATGTTACGACCAGATTTTCAGAACCCATAATTTTAGTAAGGCTTGACATGACTTCGTCTTTGTTTTTGGCAATGCAGAAAATGACCGGATTTGGCCCTGCATCAAAAGTATATGCAGCTTTTATTCCATTTTTATTAAGCTCAGAAATTGCATCGATTATTTCCATACTTTTTTGAGTTAAGTAGATAATTGGGGGGTAAGTGCCCAAACAGATCTGATGGAGGTTGTTGCTTGCTTTCATTATCAATTCGGCAAGTTTTGGAAAATTTTTTGCCTTCATCGCCTCAATGACCTGATTGTTCATTTCTTCCTCTTCGTATTTTACCCAACCACCATAAAGGGGATTTGTATCTATAGAGGTTCTCATACCTGCCCTGCTCTTGATCTTTTTCTCTTCTTTTCCAACTTTAGCGTAGATTATTACAAGTTCAGGCCAATGAGAAGGTTCAAACAGTGTTTCTGCATAGCTGCAATTATGAGCATCTATTTGTGAAATCTTGACTTTTTCAGTATAATCAAGACCACGATGCCAGATTACAAAACCACCTTTTGATGGTATACTTCTTGTTGCAGAACCTGAACCTAGCCTTGCTAGTGCAGAGAGTTGTCGATCATCGGAACGAAGGTTTTCGAATTCCTTAAGTTCGCCAGCCAATGCTTTAATGAGTGCGGCAAAACCACTTGCAGAGCTTGCAAAACCTGCTGCAGTAGGAAAATTATTCTCGCTAATTATCTTGTAATCGTATTTTAGTATAAATGGAAAAAATTGGCTGACTTTCCGTAAAAACTCTTCAACATATTCGTATTCTTTCATAGATTGTAAGATTTTCTTTTTGTTAAGGGTAAAGTCTATTTGACCGCTTCCTTTTTTTGCAGTCACTGTTGTTTTGGTGTACAAGTCCTTAACTGTAAATGAGAGACTGCTTTTTGTTGGAAGAAGCAGGTTCTCAAAAGCCGGATTTTTACCCCAGTACTTAACTATTGCAATGTTTGTTGGTGCTATTGCTGTTGTTGTCATTTTTTCTCCTCGTTTTCAATTATATTAAGGAAATTTCCAAATAACATTCTACCAACTCGCATATATGCTTCCCGTGCACGTTCATAATCATTTTTGAGAGCAAAAATATCCATATTTTTCAAATCGGCATCTTGTGCTATAAGAATTTCATAACTCGCTTCATCAATCTCAAAATGACCCTGTATACCATAAGCGCTCTTTCCCACTTTTACAACCTGGTTGGTACAGTGTTTGCCTGTAGCTAAAAGAACCATTCCGGGTTCAAGAACTACGGTTTCACCATGCAAATGGAATATTGGTAGAGTATGTTCCATGTTAGCAAAAAGAGGATCTGTGAGTCCTAATTGGGTCAGTTCTACCTGGAAGGGATTTCCTTCCGGATCTTTCCAGCCTATCTCCTTCACTGGATTTTTTGTTACTTGGCCACCAGTTGCTTTAACTAAGACCTGCATACCCAGGCAAATACCAAGATAAGGCACACCTAAATCAGTAATTTTCTTTACCCAATTAACTTCATTAGCCATTTTACTTGTTGAATCGTTTGCACTATCGGGTCCACCAAGTACTACTACCCCAGAATAATTTATCGAGTGTGGAAGGTGCGCACCATTATCAAGTTCTATTATGTCGTAGGAAATTCTGCGTTCAAGTACCAATTTTGCCAAAAGTCCCGGCCCTTCAATTTTTGTATTTTTTACAAACAAAATTCTTTTTGCAAACATATTAGACACCTTTTCATTACCCCGACATTACCGATCTGTTTTTTTGACTCGTTTTTGTTTTTTAGTGCTGCGCGAACAATAAGAGTATTTTGTATTCGAGAACTATAAAAACCCAGTATGCAGAGCGGAATACTTCGTTTATAGTCGAAATTTGAGTAAATTATAGATCTGTATCCAAGGAATTCAAACTATTTCAACAATCAGTTCCAGTAAGGCTTATGGAAAATGAAAATCTTTCGCTAGCCAAACTTAGTTCACGAGCTTCAAAATCCGTAAGGTGAAAATTTGGTCGGGTAATAGCAATAGATGGAAAATTCCCAAAAGCATCATCACCAATTCTTGCACCATAATGGTCTTCAATATGGAATAATGTCCTTACTAAGGCCGAGGAATACAACCAGGAAAATAAGGTATTGCATGATTCCATACTCAAAAGTTCAGATGTAATAGCAATTATTGTTCTATGTGAGGATGGAGAAATAGATAGTTGCATTAAATCATAAGTGGGTATTCCAAAACTAAATAAAAGATCAGGTGAAAAATGACCCCTAACTACATGTGCTTCTATTTCTCTTGTTGTTGGAAAATCTATATATCCCCTCAATCTTTGATCAGGTATGTCAGAATAAAACCTGCCTAAAATAGCTAATCTTTTTAGGTGTTCGGGTTTCATATCAATTCCAATTTCTCTCAATTTAGCATGAAATGGCTTGGAATTTTGAAAACCATCAAAAAGCGGGATAGTACGAAAACTTTGCATGGAGTTATTTGTTATGAGAACTTTTTTTAACCTTTTTTATCACAAAAGAACCAAAGTCAAATAGCCAAAATTATTTTTTTGGCTATATTTTTGGCTTATAAATGTGAATTCCACGACCAAGCGCATTCTCTGCAGCTTCAGCAAGGATTTCTGGGAGAGTGGGGTGTGCGTGTATGGTTGATGCAACATCTTCCAGAAGGGCACCCATTTCTATTGCAAGGCAACCCTCGGCAATAAGTTTTCCTGCGCCTGCACCAACAATATGGACACCTAGAACGACACCATTCTCATCTGCGACAATTTTTGCAAATCCTTCCGTTCGGTTTAGGACTTTGGCCTTACCAACTGCACTAAATGGCATCTTACCAATTTTCACTTTGTAGCCTTGCTCTTTGGCCTCATCTTCACTAAGGCCTACAACAGCAATTTCAGGATCGGAAAAAACCACCATTGGAATGGCAATATTATCAAATGCGCTCTTAAGACCAGCTATGACTTCGGCAGCAACCTTGCCTTCCTTAAATGCCTTATGTGCAAGCTCAAGACCAGGGACAATATCCCCAACAGCATAGATATTTTCATCGGTTGTTTTCATGGTCTTATCAACAATAACAAAACCATCTGGATCAAGTTTGACCTCGGTATGTTCAAGCCTTAATTCTTCAAGTGCCGGAACACGTCCAGTTGCAACAAGGAGCTTATCGAAAACAACTGATTTGACGCCATCTGGAGTCTTTAAATTTGCAGTATTACCTGAAAATGATTCTACATCACTATCAAAGAAAACTTCCCCACCCATCTCCTTTATTTTTGCAAGTAATATAGATGCTATATCCGGTTCCATGCGCTTAAGGAGTCTAGGGCCATGATGAACAATGGTTACTTTTGAACCAAACTTCATGAACAGGTTTGCCATTTCAACTGCAATGTAACCCCCACCAATTATGATTAGTTGTTTGGGAATTTCTTTAAGTGAAAACACATCGTTTGAATTGATTATTTTTTGATGGTCGGTTGGGAGATTTGGTAGATCTTTAATGAAAGTGCCTGTTGCTATTATTGCCTTTTTGAAAGCGATTGAGCGCATGCCATTATTGGTTTCAACAGACAATGCATTTGAGGAAGTAAAAAACCCCACGCCAGCGATTATTTCCACGCCGTTTAGCTTGCAAAGTTTTTCCACACTGGCACGGATATCTGCGACAACTGAGTCCTTCCATTTTTGTGTTTTTTCAAAATCTACTTTCACAGTTGCCTCGATACCCATGTTCTTTGTATTATCAATTTCTGCCTCGTGTTTTACATCAGCAGCATGAATTAGTGCCTTGGCTGGGATGCAACCTAAATTAGTACATGTTCCGCCAAGTTTATCTTTCTCTATTAGAATTACATTAAGCCCAAGCTGTGCTGCACGAATAGCTGCTGTATAGCCACCAGGACCTCCGCCAACTACTGCAAGATCAACATCGGTTGTAAGTTGTCCCATTACCATTTTTCCACTTTTGTTAAAAGACACCCAAACTTCTTAAGTTTAACTTCATGTTGATAGAATTTGTTTTTGCCTATAAATTGTAAATACTTTTTTAAACCAAAGTTAGTTAATTGATATAAATGAACCACCCACATACCATGAATGTTTTAACTTTTAGACTAAAGAATGAAACAGTTAATGTCGGAGTTTTTTCTCCTCAGCACACCTTCCCAGGACCGCAACTTCCTTTTTTCAAAGTACCTGGAGCTATTGAAGCTTTTAATACAACGTATGGTACAGGCATACGTTTAGTTACTGCAACTGAAGCTCAGGGTATTTTGGATGTAGTTCGTGATAAACCAGATAGTAGGGCTCCTTTTAGAAGATTAAATGATTTCGGAGTTAGAACATTTTATCTTCCAGATATGATTGCTTATACTGCACCAAACAAAGAACTTGGTAAATATATTCGATATACACAGAAAGATCAACCTACAATTTTTTTCCCAACTGGCGAATATAGGGGCGCTTCAAATATCGCGCTTGTTGTAAGAGATCCAAAATCTTCTGATTTTGTTGTTGAAAAGACTGGGGAAGTGGTTCGAAGAGTTGATATAAATGTTACTGGCGATCGTTTATCTCATTTAGAAAACTTTCCTAAGAAAACTGGTTGGTACAATCGTAAACAGAATTCGGATGGCACTATTCCAATAGATATTTCAGCTTTGGATGGAGAATTCTCAAATGGTCTGGCTGGAGTTTTCTTCCAAAGATTAAAGGGTTCTTATATTGGAATGCCAACTCGCTATGTTTTTGGTCATGATTATATATTTGCCAATGAACCAGTTCTGGAGTATGACAGCGTTTTATGCATGATTTCTGAATTTGATTTAGTAAAAATAACTGATAGAAAAGAATTGCGTACAGTTGCTTAATTTCATACCATTTCCACAAGGAGAAGGTCGGGGTCTTCCAGATGTTGCTTTACAACATTCATGAATTCAGTTGCCAGTGCACCATCTACCACCCTATGATCAAAACAGAGTGAAACACCCATTACTTTTCTTGCTTCGATCCTTCCATTAAAAACCATGGGCATATCCCTTATCCTATGAATGCCCATAATTGCAACTTCAGGAGGATTTATGATGGGAGTTGAAAACATCCCCCCAACGCTACCAATATTGGTTATAGTAAAAGTTGCATCTTTTAAGTCCTCGAGTTTAAGCTTTCGCTCGCGTGCAAGTGCAGCAAGATTTTCTATTTCACTTGCAATATCCATTATGGATTTCTTTTCAACATTCTTAATCACAGGGACAATTAATCCATCAGGTGTATCAACTGCAATGCCAATGTTGAATGCCTTTTTTGCAATAAGTTCATTTTTTTCAGAATCAAAATGGGCATTAAAGCTTGGATATTTACGGAGGGCAACCGTGCATGCCTTAATAACAAATGGAAGGTAGGTAAGTTTCACTCCCCGAGCTGCCAGTGAGGATTTTTCTTTTTCTCTAACTGCAACAAGCCGGGTTACATCAACAAAATCCATTCCACAGGCATGGGGAATGTGAGTTTTGGAATAGGTCATTCTTTGAGCAATTACTTTTCTTATACCAGTAAGTGGAATCCTTTGATCTCCCTCTTCACTATTAACCACCATTGGGGAGGGGGTAGATTTTTGAGGTGCAAGAGCAGGCGATGAAATACTTTGTTGAACTTGGTTTGAAGGTTTGGCTGTCCGAACATCATCATCAGTTATTCTTCCTCCAGGTCCGCTTCCTTTAACTAAAGAGAGATCTACACCAAGTTCACGTGCTAGTTTCCTTGTAGACGGGGTGGCGATTGGAACGTGGGAAGAGGATGATGGAAGCGTAATTTCAGAAACTGATTTCGAATGTTGGCGTTCTATTTGATTATTTTCAACCACATTTTTTTCAGTAATAGTTTTAAGAGTGGGGATAGAGTCGATTTTTTCACCTGATTCACCTATGACGACTAAAACCTCCCCAACCTTGATCACTTGACCAACAGTGTGATTTATCTTGAGTATGGTGCCGGTATTGGGAGAAGGAAGTTCAACTACGGCCTTATCAGTCTCAACTTCAACAATAGTCTGGTCAGCCTTGACAGCATCACCTTCTTTAAAGTGCCATTTTACAATAGTACCTTCGTGAATTCCTTCGCCAACATCAGGAAATTTAAATTCTTTTGCCATTTTGTACACCAAATTCAGAATTTTGCTGTTTCGATTATTCCCTTTAAGATTCTCTTTTTGTCTGGAAAATAATAATCTTCGGTTTTAGGATAGGGTATTGTGATATCCCAGGCAGTAACCCGTTTTACCGGAGCTTCCAGGCTAAGGAAATCTTTCTCCATTATTCTAGCTGCAATTTCTGCACCAAACCCTAGGGTTTTCACAGCCTCATGAACAACAACGCACCGTCCAGTTTTGGAAACTGATTTGTGTATTGCTTCCCAGTCGCATGGTGAAAGGGTACGTAGATCGATATGTTCTACTGAAATGCCCTGCTTTTCTGCTTCTGCAACTGCTTCTTTGCTGATATAGGTCATTGCACCCCATGAGATAACAGTAACATCATTGCCTTCTTTTAGCACATGTGCCTTGCCAATCTCAATTTCATAGTGCTCTTCCGGTACTTCTTCCTTAAATGCACGATAGAGACGTTTTGGTTCAAAGTAAAGTACTGGATCTTCATCCTTTAGTGAGGAAGCAAGAAGACCTTTTGCATCGTAGGGGGAAGAGGGACAGACTAGTTTAAGTCCTGGAATATGTAGATAAACAGTTTCGAGACTTTCGCTGTGGTGTTCGAGCGCTTTTATTCCACCGCTATAGGGCAAACGGATAACCATAGGAACGTTTAGGGCACCCCGGGTACGATTCCTTAACCTGGCAGCATGCTGAACAATATGGTGATAGGCATTATATTCAAAACCCTGGAACTGAATTTCTGGAACCGACCTTAAGCCAAGTGCAGCCATACCGATTGCCGTACCGATTATTCCTGATTCCGAAAGTGGGGTATCGATAACTCTATCCCGACCAAACTTCGTGTAGAGACCGTCCGTTACCCTAAATACGCCACCATCAACACCTACATCTTCACCCATGACGACGATATTTTTATCTCTTTCCATCTCTTGCTTGAGGCAGAGGTTTATTGCTTCCACCATATTTATTTTCATTTGAAAACCCTCCACATAATTCTTAGAGGGGTTTTCGATCCCCATCTACATGCAAATCCCAATCTCATTTGAAACCCCCCAACATTTATCCAACTCCAAAGCATTCGTCCATTTGCTCTTTTGTATCTTTTGTCATTTTGGCAAATACAAACTTGAACATATCTTTTGGATCCTGCGTATAGGCCTCAGCTTTTGTAACTGCATCTTCAACAATTTTGGCACAATCAGCAATAAGCTTTTGCTCATACTCTTCGTTCCATATGCCTTTCTTTTGAAGATAAATTTGAAAGCGTTTTATTGGATCGCGTTCCCTCCAGTAAGCAACCTCTTCCTCGCTCCGGTATTTTTTAGGATCGTCAGCAGTGGTGTGTGGACCCATACGATAGGTTATTGCTTCAATCAGAACCGGCCCTTTTCCTAAGCGGGCATTATCTGCAGCCTCTTTTACTGCAGAATATACTGCAAGAACATCGTTTCCGTCTACTTGTATTCCCTTAAAGCCATAGGCAAGTGCTTTTTGTGCGATGGTTTCTGATTTTGTCTGCCATTTTCTCGGGACAGAAATTGCCCACTGGTTGTTTGAAACAATAAAAACGCATGGTGAATTCCAAACACCTGCAAAGTTAAGTGCATCGTGGAAATCTCCCTCACTTGTGGAACCATCCCCACCATAACTCAGTACGGCAGATTTTATCCCCTTAGCCCGAAGAGAATATGCACCACCAACTGCATGAACAAACTGTGTAGCGATAGGAACTGCAATTGGGAAACAACAAAGACTAGGATCGATCTTGAGGCCATCTTCCATACCCATCCACGCCACATTTATCATGTCTAGTGGAGTACCTCTTATATGATAGATGAAACTTTCACGGTAGGTGGGAAATATCCAATCGCCTGATTCGGTTGCAAGCGTACTACCTACAGCTATGGCTTCCTGACCCTCTAGTGGAGCATAGGTATACATTCTTCCGGTTCTTTGGAGGACAAGGCATTTTTTATCCCATATACGCCCAAGCACCATAAAACGATACATTTTTTCAAGAAGTTCGTTTGGAAGTTTTGGTTCAAGTTTCGAATCAACTACGCCATCCTTATCGATTATCTGCATATAATCGACTTTTCCCTCAAAAACCTGCGTGATTGGCATAAAAGCGGTTAAACACCGTTAGATTAATAATTTATTGGATGATTGGATTTGAAAATTTTTGAATAATCAGGCAAAATCTATCTATGATTATTGCTAGCGCATCTAGTTCTCTTATTGCAGTTAGATTTAAGTGTCCAGAACCAGTGACAGCAGCGTATTCTGCTTCAGCTATACTTCCTTCTATAGTAAAAGTTTGGCGTGTTTCGCCTTCTTTAGACCTTTGGATCTCTACCTAGCTTTACATCGCTCGGCACGGTTGCACCAACCAACGCCACCCCTGAAGCAAGGTACCAGTCGCAGTCCACAGTGACGGTACGCCTGGAGTCGATGCTGTCCTCGTGGCGGCCGCGGACCACAGAGCCGTGATAACCCGTTTCATCAAAGCTAAAATCAAAATCATAGGGCACATGTAAACATCTAGCGTGTAGAACACGTTCATTTGATGCCCGAGTTCTTAGTGGAAAACCATCCACATCAACAAGACCCCAGCCGTTTCTGATAGTACCAACAGATTTTACATCTCCTTGCTTAAGATCTGAAGCAACAGAAACTTCAAATCTTTTTTCATCTTTCTGAGTAATTGTCAATAGTCCAATGTCTCTGAAAACAGCCATTTGAGTTATTTTTTGCAAGTTTACTCTTTTTCTGGAAATTGGATCAAATACAGGAACATCAGGAACAACAAGAACGTATAATATGCCATCTTGAACATATCTTATTTCTTTACCAATTGGTTTTCCTAGTTCTATTCCAAAACCTTTCTCATAAGCAACATACTCTCTGGTTCTCCAACAGTCGTTTACATTAACCGAACCAGAAAGACCAAATCGAATAGAAGCATCATGATCATTGTTGGTCATTATACTTTCTCCCTTAGGGATACATTTAGCTAAAGCAAACATCTCTACTTGGGTAAAAGTATTTTTTCCTTTTGCATCTACAAAAGCCCTGATTGGTCTACCATCGGGTAATCGATTCTTTAATTCAGCAGTTTGAGCAACCATAGACACACCCCAATAAAAAGAACCAATGGTTCTTTTTGAATCTCCTTTTTATTTGAAAGGTTCTTTTTGAATCTCATGAAAGAAGCCAAGGTTTCTTTCTAACTTCCTTTCTTTGAATCTCCTTTTTGTAGAATTATATGTTTCACATTATATTAAAAATGCATCTTTTCCCACATAGTCTTTAATAAAAGCCAGGCCCAAATTGTTTGTAATAGAGACTTTAATCTATAAAAAGATCAACGATTTCTGCTAACTATCATTTTTTCTATGAAAGGTTCTGCAGCCTTATACGAACTGCGCACCAATGCTCCACATGCCATGTATTTGAAACCGACTTCGTAACCCATCTGCTCGTATTTCTTAAAAACATCGGGATGAACGAATTCCTTAACCGGAAGATGCCGAGGAGTTTTTGTTGGTTGCAGGTATTGACCAATGGTAAAGATTTCCACACCAATAGCACGAAGATCAAACATGGTTTTTCTAATTTCACCCTCACTCTCCCCAAAACCCACCATCATTCCGGATTTGGTTATTATTTTTTCATTTGACATTTCGCGATAGAGTCGAAGAACTTCGAGAGACTGGTTATAGTTTGCCCGGATATCCCTAATCGAGCGGGTAAGTCTTTCAACAGTTTCTACATTATGAGAAACCACATCAGGTTGTGCTTCAATTATTTTCTTAATGGCAAATTTTTTGGCTTTAAAATCCGGAACAAGAACTTCGATTAGAAGCCCGGCTTGTTTTTCCTTAAGAGCCTTTATGCATTCTGCAAAATGTCCTGCACCTTCATCTTCCAGATCATCACGTGCAACCGAGGTTATTACAACATAGCGTAGATTGAGTGCAGCAACTGCAGAAGCAAGATTTTGTGGCTCGTTTGGATCAAGTGGTGGTGGTTTACTCATGGTGCTAACTGCACAAAATCTACAGCCCCTAGTACATTGCTCACCCATAACCATAAATGTGGCAGTCCCCTGGGACCAACACTCGCTCCGGTTTGGGCAGTGTGCGCTTTGACAGACAGAATGAAGATTATAGTTTTTTGATAGTGATTCGATTTTGTTAGTAAGTTCATTATCCACGTATTTGATCTTGAGCCAGGATGGTAGTTTTTGAATTTGCGAGCGGGTATTAAAAGAAAGGGTAAAACTTGATTTAGTAGCACAATCCATGATTGTGAATATGAATTAAAGCTTTTATTTGCAACCATAGTCAATTTAAATTTCTTCTATAAATGATTGAAGGTGAAACCGTGTACCATATAGGCATTGCAGAACATCTCATAATAGCTGGAAAAAGTGGGGTCGTTGGAGCGGATAAAAGTATCCAGAGTGTAGTGAAAATGTGGGATGGAAATCTCCTTATTTTAAGCGTAGGTGAAGGAATAGGTGCCAAAATCAAGAAAGGCGATTATGTACTTGTAGATTATACTCCTTTATCCCCGGATTCGCGAAACAAAAAATTACAAATAATAAAAATTTTACCCCAGAATGAAGGGAGTAAGATATGGGCATATTTTCAGGATGAAATAGAAAGAAGACAGGCACTATTAAGGCAGCAAAGAAATGTTAGATAGGGGGAAACTCAGGTGGAAAATTCAGAAGTGGAGATAAACGGGCGAAAATTTGGCATAGTAAGGATGTTGAATAAAAACAAAAATGCAAGTGCCAGGTTGAGGGAGGGAAGAATAGTTATAAGCATCCCGCAGCGATGGCCGAATTCTGAAAAATTGCGTGTTGAAACTAACCTCCTCCAAAGAGCGATCCGATCAATAGAAATAGGGAAATGGCAGGTAGAAAAAAGCAAAAAAATAATTTTTTTCCATGGCCAGATGGTAACTGTGATGGGTAAAAGGTTCAGGATAAATTTTGTTGAATCCGAACGTTTTGGAAGTTGTTTGGATGATGAAGAGATAACTATAAAGATCAATTCGAACCATCCGCAGAAAGATGAGATAGCTGCAAAAAGAGTAAAGTCGATAATAGTCAACCAGATAATGACGAACATAAAGTACAAAATAGAAAGCATAAATAACAATTTTTTTCAGGCGGAGATACCGAGAATTTCTATACGTGAAAATGTAAGCAGGTGGGGAAGTTGCTCGAAAGATGGCTCGATAATGCTAAATTTTAAGCTATTTTTTATGCCAGAAGAAATACTGGATTATGTGATTGTCCACGAGTTAAGCCACACCAGGCACAGAAACCATGGCAAACGCTTTTGGTCGCTTGTAGAACGAATAATGCCTGATTACAAAGAAAGGCGCAAATGGCTAAGGGAAAATGGCCCTAAACCACTCCAAAGAGAGAATTAACCATTTCTTAGCCTGTGAATAGTACTATACTAGTTACATCTCGATTATATCTAATTAAAGACGTGTCCTATGTTTAAATCCACATAAAAATTAGGATTTTATGTTTATATTAACATATATCTTAAGAAAATATATAAATACTAACAATTTTAGCTAATAAAACGGGGGATGATATGAGCAAGCTTGACGAAAACGCAATAGTCGCTCTAGTTAATAAACTGTCCTTAGACCTTAACTTGGCTTTTGTTGAGCTTGCTTATACTTTTTTTAGAAAGCAAAGAAACGAACTTGAACCGGAACAAAGATTAGAGGAATATCTTAAACTCAAAAAAGCTGGAAGAGCAATCGATCAAGAGGTGGGTATTTGAAAGGTCAGTTATCTGCAGAGATGTTAATTTTAGTCGTTGTGATTATGGCAGTTATTATGATTGCTGCAACCCAGCTTATCGGTACAGCAAAGGATACCGGAAAAAGTATAACTGAAAAAACAGCAAAAATAAATGATATAACCGATCAGGCAATAAAGGCAAAAACGGGGGAGACTTGCATCACATCTGATGATTGTGAAAGCGGAAGTTCTTGTGAAAATTATGTTTGTGGGTAATTTAAAGAAGAGGTAGATAGAATTTACCTATAAGCAGATGCCACCTAAAGTAATTCGATCCGTCTTTCATTTTGAGCAAAAAAAGCTTTGGGAAGAAAAGACAATAAAAAAATAAAGCCGGGTAGAGGAATAGTTCCATTCAAACCTTTTTCAAACTTTTAGGAAAAGTTTGACCAAAACTTATCATAAGTTTTTGATGCAAATTTTTTCTAAATTGCAAAGGTTCTATCAAAACCCAGCAACAAAACGCGAGAGCGTTTTGCAACTTCTGGTTTTTTTGTGCCCTTTTTTAGTAAAAAAGGGCGAGATTGAACCCCTCTTTTCCGCTTTCTACCTTTTTAAGAAAAAGACGAGCCAAAAACATCCATCTTAATTTTTTCGCTTTTACGAAAAAATGATTTTACTCCAAAACGCGGGAGCGTTTTGAAACGGAATGTTTTTGCCAAGCTTTTTATTAAAAAGCGGCTGCAGGCGGACGCATAGCCGATCTGCCAACCCGGCTTGAAAGTTAATTAGGAGTCAAGCTTTTTAAAATGCTTTCAGTAAATTTTATTTAAGGGCTCATAGCTCAGTTCCACCTTTTGGAAAAAGGTGGATCAAAACTGATTGTTTCAAAACGCCTTAGCGTTTTGTCGCATTTACATTTTCGCGAAGCGAAAATTAACGAAACTGTTTTGGTCCCACTTTTCCTAAAAGTGGGGGAGTAACTTGGTAGAGCGTCGGACTTTTACTTTTTCGGAAATAGCACGCGAGTTTTTGCGCCACTTTTTCCTAAAAAGCGGCAATCCGCAGGTCGAGGGTTCAAATCCCTCTGAGCCCGTTTTTGTTAACTGATTTGCCTCTTAGGCAAATTTGCAAAATTTTTAGGGAATCAAATTTTTGAAAAAAATAAAAAAATTAGACATCGTGGTAAAGATGGAATTCCCAGGGGTGAGGCCTTAGCCTAACCTGATCGATTTCTTTATGTCTCTTTTGATCTATCCAGCTTTCTATTACATCCTTGGTAAACACGCCACCTTGGAGTAAAAATGCATGGTCAGATTCAAGTTCAGCCAAAGCTTCATCCAGGCTTCCTGGTAGTTTTCTTATCTTGGCTGCCCTTTCCTTTGACATATGATAGATATTCTCAGTAACCACCTCACCTGGATCGGTCTTTTTCTTTATTCCATCCAAACCAGCCATGAGCATTGCTGAAAATCCGATATAAGGATTGGTACTTGGATCCGGGGGACGATACTCAATTCTTCTTGCTGAAGTGTTTTCTTTTTCAGTAAGAGGAATTCTCACTGCTGCACTCCGATTTGCAACACTAAATGCAAGATTTACAGGTGCTTCAAAACCAGGAACAAGTCTCTTATAAGAGTTCGTGGTTGGTGAAAGGATGGCTGCAAGTGCACGTGCATGAGAAAGAAGACCACCGATATAGTAGAGTGCATCCTGGCTCAGACCGCCAACCATATCACCAGCAAACATGTTCTTACCCTCCTTCCAGATACTTTGATGGCAGTGCATACCAGAACCATTATCGTTAAAGAGTGGCTTTGGCATGAAAGTCGCAACTCGGCCATGTTTTCTGGCCATGTTCTTGACAATATATTTGAAAAGCATCATGTTGTCAGCAGACTTGAGCAGAGTATCAAATCGAAAATTGATCTCACACTGACCGGCAGTTGCAACTTCATGATGATGACGTTCCACTTTTATCCCGCACTGCATCATGCTACGAACCATGTCCGAACGGATCTCGTGAACAGAATCATGAGGAGGGGTAGGGAAATAGCCTTCTTTATGGCGCATTTTGTAAGCCAGACTCGGTTCGCCTCCACCATGGGAATTCCAGATGCCTTCATCGGAATCAACCACATAGAAACCGGAATTTTCGTTTTGCTGGAATCTTAGGTCATCGAATATGAAGAACTCGGCTTCTGGACCAAAATATGCAACATCGCCGACACCCGAATGCTTAAGGTATTCTTCGCCACGCTTAGCTATAACACGAGGATCACGATCGAAATATTTTTTGTGTATTGGATCGTAGACATCACAGATTACAGATAATGTACTGGATGAGAATGGGTCTACTATTGAAGTAGAATAGTCCGCATGAAGATACATGTCGCTTTCATTAATTTCCTTGAATCCACGAATGGATGAACCATCAAAAGGTACAATTTCTCCTTCAGTAAATTTCATATACGGAGTAGGTAAAGTCAAATGCTGCCATTGACCAAACAGGTCAGAAAACTTCACATCAACAAATTCCAGTCCTTCCTTTTCCACTAGTGCTTTAGCTGACTTTGCATCCATAAAAAAACCTCCGCTTCAGATTGGCTCAATTGGGAACAAATTTGAAGAAGTTAATTAGAAATCGGAAAAAAGAATTAAAAAGCTAGTGAAAAGTTATTAGTCAGCTAAGAAACTGAACAAAAAATAGGATTATATATAAATATACAGAACAAATGTTCATTTATATGCCAAAAATAAATAAAAAACCGGACGAATTCGATAAAAAAATAATGGCTGAACTTATAAAAAATTCAAAACGTTCTTACCGAACTCTTGCCAGAGATATGAAAATGTCACCTGCAGCTATGATAGAGAGGATAAGATGGCTGGAACGTTCAGGTTACGTAACTGGTTATGGTTGCAGGCTTGATTATCAGAAACTTGGATTTGAATTCATGGCCATAGTAGAGATTAGTATGAGTGGAAAGAACATCTTAGCTCTTGAAAGTAAGATAGCACAGCTTCCTTATGTGGCAGCAGTTTGGGATACGACTGGCGAATATGATGCAATAGCAATAGTCATGTGTAAATCACGAAGCGAGCTTAGCGGAGTGGTGAAAAAGATACTAGGAAGTGAAGGTGTAGAAAAAACAAATACCAACATCGTACTTAATGTAGTAAAAAGACTTACTGAGTTTGATGAGATTTAGACTTTAAGATCTCTTAATCGCTGACGAAGTGCCTCTTTAGTTGCAGGCAGTACCACCTTTGGCACTAGCGCTCTGATTATAGGATCACCTATTGGCCTGCCTGAGCCAGAACTTAGTACTATGGTAGGAGTAGGGCCAAGATCTAGAATCCCCGATCCAAGGTCTATTGGTAAATGATGTGACCCCCTAAAGTTTGTAATTGCATAACGACCTGTTAAAGGATCAAATCCAGCACTTATTATTGCATCAAGAACAGTTACATTGGGAGCCAACATCTGGTTTTGAGTTTTGCCATCCGCTTGAATTTGAACTGTAATTCTGCTGCTATGGGGAGGTGGGATATCTCCAGTTAGCTTGTGATGCCCATTTTGAAGAGAACGAACTACATCACCATAAGCATTTGCAACTGTCTGAGTAACCTGGGTTGCTGAATTACCACCACCCAACTTGGCTTTGTAAAGGTAATGAGCAGCGCCACCATGTTCAGAATAAAGGTACATGCTAGGAGTCATAAGAATAACTTCAAACCTAAATAAACGAGGATCAGTAAAAACAAGATCGACCTTAAAATCCTGGTAGCCGTTTGCTTTTGGCTTGGAAATATTATCAGTTATTTCAGAAGTATGTATTTGTGATGCATTTTGAGTAAGTTGAACTATAAGTTCTGCTACTTCCCTAAAAGTTGGAAGATCATTTTGAGTTATTGGAGTTCCGTTTCTTGAAATTAAAATTATACGTGCAGCTGCAAGATCAGCAAGGGAACGAACCTGGTCAGTTATTGAAAGTTTTACTTCTTCCTCAGACTTATTCTTGCTCATACCTCCATTTTCACCAAGGTAACGCTGGACTTTTTCCATAACTTTGCCTGGGTGTTTGGAATGACGATTTGTTACCTCAAATTCAAAGCCTCTCTTTTCAAGCTCTTTTTTAAGAGCGGGAAGTACACCATTGCTAAAAAGTAAACTGGTATCTCTTACCTCATTACCAAAGCTATCAAGTGCTTCTTTTACAGTTGTATATACAAGAAGGTTAGAGTGGAATATAGAGGTACATATAAGATCGCCAGCCATTTGTGGATAACCAAGCACTTCGGCTAGGGGAAAATAAACTTTTCTTATTGCTCCAGCAATATGACTTGCCTCGGGTTTAATACTTTTTTTATTGAAAACATAGAATAAATTTCCAGGAAGATCCCCAAGCTCAACTTCAGCCAAATGTAGGTGTGGTGGCGCATATTGTAAAACATCAACCATCCTTGCAAGAAGACCGAGTGAAGGGTTACTCAAAAGACCAGTATAGACTCCCGGATCCCGAAGTGCAAGATCATTATCCCTTAAGCCGTTAAAGACATCATAACCATCAGTTACATGACGGTAACGCCCAAAATCTTCAGATGGGAAAGTTAATTGTGCCGCTCTTACAGTTATACCAAAAAGATGAGGAAAGATAACATTCGCAAGTTGAAGATTAATGCCGGTCGGATCCGCTTTTTGGTCAGTAATTTTTTTTGGTTCAATTACACCATAAATAATTGCGCAGTCAACTACCCGTTTAACATGATCAAAGGCACGTGGCCCTAGATCCTGACCAGCATGTTTCGAATAAAGATCAAACCAGCGATTGGCAGCTGCATTAAGCGGTTCTGGATAAGGACTACCACCCAGGTCAGCAAACTGCCTTGATGATGTAGAGGTACTTCTTCTAGCGCTAGCCATGAAAATATATATACTAACACGTTTATTTAAACATATTGATCAGGTTACATAGGATTAAATAGTGGAAAATGATAATTGAATAATTAACATTAAAAAATAGAAACTATAACATTTAAATAGATCAAATGTGGTAATTCTTTATGCTCCAAACAAGAAAGGACTTCTTCGGAAGAACACACAATAGAGCGGAAGTACTAGAGAGAACAGCTTTTTCAAAAAAAGGAGTGCCAGTCTTGGACCAGATAGGTGATGTTTTTAGAGGTTTTAGAGAACTAGGAATTGAACCAATGTTAATAGGCGGAACAGCTTGTATGCTACAAAGTGATCCAAGATATAAGAAAAACTTAACTGGGGCACACCCAACAGATGTAGATATGGTAGTAGATAAGATACCGGAGGGAGTGAGAAGAAACATAATAGAAAGAAGGATAATAGGTAGGCAGCGAGTAGAGTATTCCGGAAGTAAAGTTACTGAAACCCTAAGTGAACTTGATTATAAGGTATACACTCTAGATGACAGAAAATTTCCTGCTCTTTCCAAAGTTGATCTTTTTGTCGGTGGGGTATGTGAAACAGTAATAAAACCTGAAGATTTTGATAGGTCAGAAAAATTCACATTGAGTGGAAATAGTTATGGGAGTTTGGATATCGTAGTTGCAGATCCGGGTTTGCTATTAGCAACTATGATAGACCCACAATCAGCAACACAAAAAAGACTAAAGCGTGCAGCATACGTAATAGTAAGTAATGGAGATGACGCAAGTGAGATTGGCACTAGGTACGCAAAAATAATGAAAAGAGGGCAAGTAGTAGACATGAGATCATTTGAGCACATATTTTCTCAGCTAGTAAGATTTGCAAAAACATTGAAAGAAAGCGTAGTGACATTTGCAGAAAGTGCACAGAAAGAGTTACTTAGTTAATTCGCATTTTAGCTTTTTTTAATTCCTCTATTGTCTTAGAACCAGTGAGATAAGCGCATATCTGCATTTGTTTTTCAAAAACCCCAAGTGACTGCTCGAGTGATTTTGCCCTTAGTGCTTTTATGAAAGGGTATGCAGCACCACACAGATCAGCACCAAGCGCAATTGCCTTTGCACCATCGATACCGCTTCGCACCCCACCACTTGCGATTAGGGGAAGAACGCCACGACACTGAATTATTGCTTCAACAGTAGGAATACCCCAATCTTCAAAGCCATGAACACCGGCATTTTTAAGATAACGAAGGTACTCCACCTTGCTCCAGGAAGTTCCACCAGCACCAGAAACATCAAGCCATTTTGCGCCTGCCTCTTTTAGTTTTATAGCAGTTTCCTGGCTTATTCCCGCACCGGTTTCCTTAACTAGGACAGGAACGGAAAGTTTATCACAGGTAGCAGAGATTGCACCAAGAACGCCGGTAAAATCAGTATCTCCTTCCGGCTGAATTACTTCTTGGAGGGGATTTAGATGAACTGCAAGGGCATCTGCTTCGATCGTTTGAACCAGTGAATCAATCTGCCCAAATGAGTATTTTTTGAGCTGAAACCCGCCAATATTTGCCAGAAGGGGGATGTCAGGAGCAACGTCACGCACCTTGTAGGTTTTTGCAAGTTCTGGCTTTTCAATCATAGCTCTTTGCGACCCTACACCAAAAGCAATGGAATGTTTTTGTGCTGCTGCTGCAAGTCCTCGATTTATTTTTTCAGCATCGGAATAGCCACCAGTCATACCGGTTATAAGTAGTGGATAGCGAATAGACTTACCAAGAAATTTGGTTGAAAGGTCAACTGAACTTAATGAGATTTCAGGAAGCGCATTATGAATAAAATCCACACGTTCAAAACCAGAGGTTTTTGCATATTGTGCACCTTTAGCAATAACAAGTTCAACATGGTCTTTTTTGCGAGACTCTGTTTGTTGCATATCTTTCTTTTGTAAAGAAACTTTAATAGTATGCTGATCTTTTAACTTTAAAGTTTTTTTAATTGATTCAATAGATTCCGATGCTACTTCTCTTGTTCTTTTATCCTTATCATTCAAAATTGGAGTTAGTGATTGGATAACGTGCTCACCCCCAAGCTCACCCAATAAACCGGCAGCATAGCAACGGATCCTCCTATTTTTATTTTTTAAAGCTTTGATTAGTTTTGGGATAGCACGTTCATCGAAATATAAAAGATCTTCATAGGCTTCTTGTCTTACAAGTGTTTTTGGGTCATCAAGTTTTTTTATCAATTTGTCAATCTTTATGTCATCAATACGATTAGATATGATATCAAATCACCTTGCCAGAGGATATTTTTCCATGTACATCTGGGTCTGCAACACAGTAAGGAATGGAAGTAGCAGGAGCGAATTTATCAAAAGGACAAAGTAACCCGAAAATGGATTGGAAAATATCACATCAGAAAATACTTTTAGTATAGACAAGCTCACAAGCGAGAAGAGTATCCATAGGAATATGGTTTGTGGATTTTTAAGTGCCATAGCAACTGAGCGCCTTATTGCAGTTGGAGTATCAGAATTATCGATTACAACTGCAGGCGGAACAAAGAACAGAAGGAATGACAGTACAAATGTAAATAGTGGATATATCCATATCTGTAGAGAATTCTCATAAGTTAAAAGCTGGGCTATGAACATCAAAAGAAGCACCATTGTATAGATATAGAATATACGCATAGCATAGCTTCCAACAGCCTGGACAACTTCGTATTTAATCGTAGTTAACGTTCGTTTTGAGCGAACAACTAAATTTATGTTAACAATAGTATCTGCAATTAAGAAAACGGCGATACCATAAGCAAATGCGGTTATGATTATGTCGATTATAGATAATTCCGGTATGCTACCAGTCCTCAGAAATACGCCCCCCAGAGCGAGATAGGTTGGTGCGGGCACCAGTACCGGAATAAGAAATGCTAGTATAAAAGGCACTGAAAAGACAACAATGATACCAAGACGCTTTAAGTAAAAGTCCAGAGCATAGGTAAATATTCTTCTTTCCATAATGAAGAATGGAACGCATAATTTAAATAAATAGGGGGAGGCAATAAACTGTAACATTACCAAACTAATTAAGAAAAAGGTGTTAAGTTTGATAGAGATAAAAAAATATGAGGTAACCCATATAGAAGAGCCAGTTACTGGAGTGAAAATTTTTAGACTTACACCATTAGATGGTGTGATACCTAAATTCATATCAGGACAGTCGGTCTTTCTGCATATTATTGATGGCGATGGGAGTACAATTGAGAAAAAGCCATATTCTATAGCCTCCGGCCCAGACAAGAGATATTTGGAATTTTGCATAAAAATGGTAAATGGAAAGGTAACTGGAAAACTTGAATTGGTGAAGCTGGGGGATACTGTGGGTTTAGAAGCACCCAAAGGTCGTTTTGTTTATAATGAAGAAAAAAATGCAGCATTCATAGGCGGAGGAACCGGGATTGCACCATTTATGAGTATGCTAAGGTTCATTAACAATAAGAAAATTGATGGAAGTTTCGTTGTATTTTACAGCGTAAAAACCAAGGATGACATACTTTATGGCCAAGAACTCGAAGAGATGAGCCAGTCTAATCCTAATATAAAGGTCGTGATAACCACTACAAAAGATAGTGTAGGTTGGAGTGGCGAACAAGGAAGAGTAAATTCCAGTATGATAAGAAAATACATAGACAGTACCAGTTCATTTGACTGGTGGATATGTGGACCTCTTCCAATGGTTAAGGATATGCGTGCTGCACTTGAAGAAACCGGTGCAGACTTGAAAAAGCTACACGTTGAAGCGTGGGGATAAACTTAAAAAACAAATTAGACGAACTAATATTAGATCAAATACACGATCATTTGGATCTGTGGATGATTGCTGAATCTATTAATGGAAAAATAAAGGTTATGAGAAAATCGAGGTTATGAATATGAAAATTATTAATACTATAGTGGAAGGTGGGAAAGCAACGGCTGGTCCGCCATTGGCACCTGCATTAGCACCATTAGGGGTAAATATTGGGCAGGTTGTAGCAAAAATAAATGAGTCTACTAAGGATTTTGCAGGTATGAAAGTACCAGTAAAAGTATTGGTTGATCCTAAAACCAAGCAGTTCACGATAGAAGTGGGAAGCCCGCCAACTGCCGAGATAATAAAAAAAGAGGCAGGAGTAGAAAAGGGTGGCGGAAACCGTGAGGCTCCTGCAGGGAATATAAGTATAGAGAAAGCAGCGGCTATTGCCAAAGCTAAAAGAAATTCTCTTGGAAAGAGCCCAAAGGAAACGCTTAAAGAGATACTAGGCACATGCCTTAGCATGGGAATAACAGTAGGGGGAAAAAAAGCAACGGATACAATTAAGGAAGTGGATGAAGGCAAGCACGACTCATTGTTAAAGTGATGAAATGAAAAATGCCTTTGCCCTAATTTTGCTTCTTTCTTTATCTTACGCAGCTGTCATCTGGGAGTTTAACAGTGATGGTGCAATAAACTCAAAACCAGTTATATACCAGGGAATGGTAATTTTCCCCTCTGATGACGGAAAAGTTTATGCCATAAATCCAGTCAATGGAGTAAAAAAATGGCAAACTGTAGTAGGAAAAGAACCTAATGAAGTGTTTGTTTTTGATAACTCAATATTCACTTCCACTACAAATGGAAAGCTTCTGCGCATAAATAACGCAGGTAATTTACAGTGGACTTTAGATCTTAATAAAACTCAGAATATAACCCGACTTTATGGTGCAAGTGCGAATGATAAATACATATTTGTCACAAGTGACCGTGGAGTTTTCATAATTGATAAGAATGGCTCAGTAAAATCAAAAATAGCCTCTTTTAATGAATCGATACTTACCCCGCCAGCCGCAGGTCCGGATTATGTGGTATATGGTAAGGGAAATGAGCTTACCAGGATCAATGAAAATGGTGTAGTGCAGTGGAAAGCGCACACTGAACAGTCATTCTGGCTATCAAGACCGGTGATATCAGGCGGAAATGCCTATATCGGAAACTTAGATAACCAAATGCACGCTTACCTGGTTTCAAATGGATTGGAGATATGGACCATCAAAACCAAAGACTGGATACTTAGTACACCACTAGTAAAAGATGGAAATATTTATTTTGGAAGCAATGATGGCACGGTTTATGCAGCTAGCACTAGTGGCCAGATAAGATGGATAGCGCAAACTCAACTTGCAGTACAGACACAACCAGAAGCAGGAATAATGGGTGGAACCGAGGTAATATTTGTAGGCGGAAATGATAAGAGCATTTATGCATTGTCAAAGGACAGTGGAGAAATCGTATGGAAAGGGTCAACATCAGGTGTAGTTGGTGATCCTTTATTCTATCAAAATTCAGTCATTTTTGGATCGCAGGATGGAGCGCTACACGCATATAGTACAGAAAGAGCCTGTTCGATAACCACACCAAATGAAGCGGATGTGGTTGGCCTAAAAGAAATCGTAGTAAAAGGCAAATACCTATCACAAACAGGTGGAGATGCAAAAGTCCTGGTGAAGGTAAATAGTGGTGAGTGGGAGGAAGGAAACGCAACCGATGGAAGCTGGGTTTACTATATAGACCCCGAGAAAATGCTTGTTCCTGGGATAAATACTATATCATGCAAGATAGTTGATAGTGGTGGCGAAGAAAGTGGACCAAAATTCACAACAGTTGATGTTAACCATGATCCTACAATAGCCTTAAGTCAGATAGTTGGAACGGTTTCACCGAATATTTTAGAAGGTGAACCGTTTTCGGTTTTTGTAAACGATGGTGATGATGGCTCTCCCCTGGACAGAGTGGTAGTAAGCTTTGATGGCAGAGGCTATAAAGGTGATAAGAATGTGTCGATAACCATCCCACAAGCAGGAACCTACCACCTATCAATAAAGAAAATAGGTTTCAAAGATGCTACAATTACTGTAAATGTTAATTCACGTGGTGTTAATCCAATAGTTCTCTTAATAGGCGTGCTACTAATTGTAGTTATACTTCAGCAAATATGGACCAGATTCCTCAAACAGAGATTTAGTAAACGATAGATTACTTCTAATGTCAGTCGATTTTTAGAAAGAGAATTTTATCTGAAAGGCAGTGATGTTGAGTAAAGTTAATTTTATAATATTATATGTACATATAACTAGTTATAGGTATATATATGTCAAACTTTACAACAGTCCGAGTTGATACCGATGTTCTGGAAGCTTTAAACAAGCTTAAGAAGCATCCACGGGAAAGCTACAATGAAATTATTTCTGAACTAGTAGAAATTGCTAAGGAATCTGAACAATATCGGAGTAAGTTTCTAACCCAAATTCAGAAAACCAAAATGAAGGAACTTTGGGATAATAAGGAAGATGAGGTTTGGGAAAGTGCTTAGATCAGGAGATGTTATTTTAGCTGAAGTTCAATTTACCGATAGTACAGAAAGAAAAACACGACCTTGCGTAGTTTTATTTGAAGAATTTGGAAACATTGTAGTAGCAGGAATCACCAGTAACAGAGAAATGAAAGGCATAGAATTGACTAAAAAAGAAGGTGCAATAAAAGATAGCGTGATAAAGCTTAATTATATTTTTACGATTTCACAATCAGAAGTGCCAAAAGTACTTTTCCATCTTACTCCAGAAAAGAAAAGAACTATTTTTACTGAACTTTTAAAAAGGATTAGTAGTTTCAATCAGTAATCTTTCAGTTCTTTTTATTATATTTATATTCACTCAACAGTAACTGATTTCGCAAGATTCCTTGGACGATCCGGATTTATTCCCCTTTCAATACTGACGTGATAAGCTAAAAGCTGAAGAGGGATTATGAGTGCAAAAGGATATAGAAGCGGATCGCATTTTGGGATCTGGATCGATTGATAGCTAATTTTTGCAGTTTCTGGATCATCAGTTATGCTTAGGATCATTGCACCCCGAGCCTTTGCTTCCTGAATGTTTCCAGCAAGCTTTGATAAGGTTTGATCATTTGGAGCAAGTACAATCACAGGAACACCTTCGGTGATAAGGCTAAGAGTGCCGTGTTTGAGTTCGCCTCCAGGATAGGCTTCTGAAGAAATGTAGGTTATTTCCTTAAATTTGAGGGACGCCTCATAGGCTATTGGAACATTTTTACCACGTGCAATAAAGAAAACATTGGATTTTTTAGCTAGAAGTGGGGCTATTTTACGAACACTTTCCTCACATTCCAACATGGTAGCAATAAGTTTCTGAAGGGCGGATAGTTTGACCTTGCCATAGATGATTTTGTAGATTATAGCCATTTGGGAAGTGAATGTTTTTGTAGCTGCAACACCAACCTCCGGACCAGCATTCAGCAGGATAGTTTCATCAGATATACGCGTAATTGTTGAACCGATCGTGTTGGTAATAGCAATTTTTTTGCTTTTTGAAGCATAACGAAGTGCCTGAAGCACATCAGCAGTTTCACCGCTTTGACTTATTGCAATAACAAGCGTTTTTTCATCAGGTTTGCCAATAAATTGGTAGTCACTTGCAACAAAGGCCTGGGCAATTTTACCTTTTTCTGAAAGAAGATAAGAAAAAAGAAGGGCGGAATGATAGGATGTACCTGCAGCTAAGATATGGATTTTTTCAAATTTATCTATCATGACTTTTGCCTTATCGGTTTCTGAATGAAGAGTTTGACCGATAAAATGTTCCTGATCATGGATCTCTTTAAGCATAAAATGCGAGTAGCCACCTTTTTGGGCAACATCAAAATTCCAATCAACAGTAATTATTTCCCTATTAATTTTCTTCCCTTCTGGATCATAGATTGTGTAGCCAGATTTTGATAGTATGGCCCGATCACCCTCTTCGAGATGTATAAAACTACGGGTGTATGGGAGCATTGCCGGAATATCTGAGGCACAAAACATCTCCCCTTTACCCACCCCTATTATAAGCGGGCTATTTCTCCTGGCAATAAAAAGCCGCTCCTCTGGGTCATTGGTACTTAGTGCCGCAATAGCGTACGAGCCCCCCAGCGAAGAGATTGTTGTTAGGAACGCCTCCTCTGGAGAGAGTAACTTAAGATTTTCCTCGAAAATATGAGCAACCACTTCAGAATCAGTTTCTGAAGAGAATTTGTGACCATTTAAACCTTTTTTAAGTTGCAAAAAGTTTTCTATTACACCATTGTGCGCAAGAACCACAGTTTTATTACAGTCAAAATGAGGATGGGCATTTTCAGTGCAAACTACGCCATGAGTTGCCCAGCGAGTGTGACCAATACCGATATTGCCATCCATGGTGGTGAATTCAAGTTGGGATGAAACCTCACCCACCATTCCCTTATCTTTGCGTAACTCGAATTTTTTGTTCTTAAGAACAGCTATCCCAACAGAATCATATCCCCGATATTCAAGCCTTTTTAGGCCGTCAGTGATAATCTGGGAGGCTTTACCTAGACCAACATAACCAATAATGCCGCACATAAGGATCGATTATAGTAACTCATCGGGAAAGGATATAAAGTTGCTTTTTGGCAAAAGTGCAAAATATTTAAAGGTGTTTATAGATATAGATATTTGTTTGTCCTTAGTTAATCTAGAAAATGTTTGAGAACGATCTAAGGATAGAAATTTAAACACTTTTATACATAGAAATAAACAGTAATAAAAATACGCTTAGAACGAAAAGTAGAGGTGAAAAAATGGCACAATTGATTACTGATCCTCAAAAATTGACTGGTTTGTACGAAAAGAAAAGAGCTGGACAACCATTAGGTCTTATTGAATCTTTATCAGTCATAGCAGGAGGTTTTCAACATTTCCAAGAAAGGCAGTTTCCATCTTCTGCAAGAGGAGTTAGTTTCACACGGGTGGCTGGCCAGGCAGTTGATCTTAGCGATGATGGATCTAAAAAAGAGATAAGGCGAATTTTAGAAAATACTGTGACAGGTGGTGCTTTTGTAGTTCTTGGACATGGCGGTTGTATTCCATGTGGAGCAGTTGCAGCAAAAAAGAAAGCAATTGAACTTGAACGCCGGGGTATGACTTTTGAAGAGCACCCCCATATAGTAAGGTTAGTTAATCAGATATCACCCGAGATTTCTGGGCTTGGTTCACCCCAAGCTGAGATGATAAATGCTGCGTATCAAGCGAGAAAATTACTTAGTGACTTTGAACTAGGTGAAATAATAAGAAAAAGTAATATTACTGTAATAGCAGCAGTTTGTTCTGATACACTTGAATTTACTATTATGAATAGAACTGGGTGGAATGAAACTAAACTGTTTGAACGCCACCCGAAACTGAATGCATTGCGTATCCAACTCTTAAAAGGTCTGGACAAGGTGAGGAATTTAGGAATCAACCTAGGTACTCACTATGCCCATGCCATTCTGGTAGACGATCCGCTCCTGATGAGAAAGGTTCTTGATCCAAATAATCCTGCACTTGATGTTGGGGGGATATCTTGCGTTGATGCACGTTTAAGCCCAAACACCCCTGATTCATTGAGATATCTTGCAAGAATGAGCCCTAATACTGCATTTAGCGTAACAGTAGAATGTAATGGAGAAACCAGTTTCTCCTGGGATGATATGGGATCAATTGTCTATGCACTTAATCATGTAAATGGAGTAAATAGCCTTAAGGAAGGTTCAAACGGAAACGGCCACATAATCTGCACTGATACCGATCTTGAGTTATTAAGGGCAACTTCAGTGAAACGTGCACTCCTCAGAGAGGAAGCGATAAATACCGCAACAAAAAATGGAGCAAAAATAACTCTTTTAGGATTTGATGGAAAAGAGATGAGGATTTTGAATAAAACCTGTGGGGTAGATGTGGTTTTACAATATAACCCTGAAGTGAATATATTAAAAGTGCCAGGAAGAGAGTAATCTGGGAACCTTATTTTTGATTATTTCATTTCCAATTTACCGCTATCCAAATCGTAACCCAAGCAACTTATTTTCAATTCTCCAGAATCAAGCATTGTTGCAATTACATGCTCACCATTAACAGTCATTGCCCTAAGATCACGTTCCCATTTTGAGAACATGTTTCCTGTAGATTTTTCACTAGGGGCAACAAAAGCAATATGACGAATGCCAAGATGTTGAATTCCATATAATATCGAGGCTTCGTCAAGTGCATCCAGTCCTTTTTCTGAACCGGTCGTAGAAAAGACCTCATTCTGCTCAGTATGCATTATTGTTGCAAGGCTATAGGGGAGAGTAGAAGTTCCAATAGCAATAACATGAGGACGGTGATTTTGAAGTCTGGCAGCCATTGCACCATCTTCAAAAGCAACCTTATGACGATGATTCCAGTTTGCTTCAAGTATTTCTATTATTGGTGAAGGGTGATGACTTACAATAGTTATTCCGCCTGCCAAACCAGCTTCCCAGTCATAGATTACAGCTGCTGAAGGACGGAGTGATGGGAACTGAACATCCGCTCTTGAACGCTGATGAAGTGCATTTAGAGTGGGGCTATCACCTTCAACCATTGCAAGAAGATTGTCTAGTGAACTGTTACCGGTTGAGTGTGAACCACTCTCACGCCAATCGTTATGCGCCTTAAGAGCACCACAACAAGAGTGCCCTTCAACGATCAAAGCTCCATCATTTTTTACAAGTTTAAGAGCGTCTCGCATTTCATCAAAAGCAGGAGTTCCCACCCGACCTACAATATTACCAGCCACCCGAATAAAGATACCCACGAACCGATCTTCTTCAGAATCAAGATGAGGAATTCTTGCATCAGAACATGCATTTACAAGATAGTCTGCTTCGCCCCCCTTTATTTTGTCATACCTTGAGCGAGGTTTTATTTCAAGCCTCGAAAGAGTGCGGAAATGTTCATCATTACCTGCAAGTACAAAACGTAAAGACTCTTCCTGGCTAAGGTTAGGACCGACACCGAGCACATATTTGGTATGCTTTTGCCTAAGGTCGATAAGATCCTGTGAAAGACCGCCTGAATCAGGAGACTTTTTTTGAGTAGATGGCCTTCTGGATGAAAGCGGTTCGTATATTCTTTCTGTTTGAGTAACCATGGAAATACAATACGGGTTTAATTTTTAAATGTTATAAGTTATTGTTAGTCAGGTTGATTTTATGGAATCTGAAACCTTAGCTAAATTGATGGAAGGAAACAGAAGGTATGTCGAGGGATTAACCTCACAAAAAGACCTAAAGGGGAAGAGAGAAGAGACAAAAACCGGTCAGCACCCACTTGCAACAGTAATTTGCTGCTCGGATTCAAGAGTGGTTCCTGAATATATATTTGATACCAATCTCGGTGAGATATTTACAATAGCCAATGCAGGAAACATTGTTAGTGATATTGATATTGGTTCGGCAGAGTATGGTGTAGGGCATTTGCATACCCCACTGCTTATTGTAATGGGGCACGAGAAGTGCGGTGCAGTCACAGCAGCTTATGATGGACATGACGAATCAAAAATTACAAAAATAGTCAAAAAGATAGCTCCTTGCGTTAATAAAGTTAAGAAAGGAGGAGAACGAACAAGTGAGATAGAGCAGGCAGTTGTAGCAAACGTGAAGGCTGTGATGCGAAAACTCAAAAAGAGCCCTATTGTAAAGAAGGCACTCGATGAGGATCGGGTCAAAATTATAGGTATGAAATACTATTTTGATGGAAGGATAGAAGTAATTTCAAAATAATTTTTTTATTTTATAATCAGTTTGCAGTGCCTATGTTTTAAATTATATAGCGAGATAAAAAATAATGGAGAAAGTACTCATATTAAGCGGAAGCAAGAGCGATGAAGAAATAGCTAAGCAGGCAATGGATGTCTTAAATGCATTTGGAGTAAGCTGCAAATACGAAGTTGCATCTGCACATAGGAACCCTGATAAAGTAGATACGCTAGTTAAGAATTCAACTGCAAGTGTTTTCATAGCAATTGCAGGTTTAAGCGCAGCCCTTCCTGGGGTTGTAGCTGCTAGAACTACCAAACCAGTAATCGGGGTTCCGGTAAATGCAGCACTCGATGGACTTGATTCGCTCCTATCAGTAACCCAGATGCCACCGAATGTGCCAGTTGCGGCAGTAGGAATAGGAATGGGGAAGAATGCAGGAATTCTGGCAGTAGAGATTTTGGCACTAAGCGATCCAGAACTTGCAAAAAAGCTCGTTGATTTTAAGGAAAAATTAAAGCAATAAATTAATTTTAGGGGTTTTCAAATGGAAGGAGTAAAACAGGTTGACGGATACAAAACCGGCCGTCAAATGAAAGGAGGATAAAAAGGGACCTTGGTCCCTTTTAAAGGAGATTAGAAAAGAACCTTGGTTCTTTTCAAAGGAAGGTTAGAAAGGAAACGTAGTTTCCTTTCAAGGAAATCCAAAAAAGGGAAGTTAAAAAGAAACCGTAGGTTTCTTTTAGGAGTGGGTTTTGAATGAGATTGAAGAGGACATATAGATGGGGATACAAAACCCCACTTAGAATGGCGTAGAGGGTTTTGAATGGCGGATACGGAAAAAATGTACCAGCTTAAAAAACAGCTTAAGAAACTAGAGTCTTTTAGAGGTAGTGGAACTGAGCTTATTTCTGTTTACATAACTTCAGGTTCCCCAGTACATGAGATGAATAACAAGTTAAGAGAGGAAATGAGTCAGGCAAGCAACATAAAATCAAAGTCAACAAAATTAAACGTATTAGGAGCCCTGGAAAGGATAATGAATCACCTAAAGCTTTTTAGAAAAACACCAGAAAATGGACTTGCAGTTTTTGCTGGTAATGTATCAGATAATGCTGCAAAAACTGACATTGAACTTTTCTCCTTGGAACCACCAGAAAAACTCAATATAGGAACCTATCGCTGTGATAGCAGGTTTTTTCTTGATCCGCTAGTAGCTATGTTGGGATCTACAGATTCTTATGGCATTGTGGTTATGGATGGAAGGGAAGCTACAATAGCGAGTGTAAAGGGAACAAACATTAACATAATAAAAAAACTGAACTCGACCGCACATGCAAAGATCAGAAAAGGAGGTCAGTCGGCAAGAAGATATGAGAGACTGATAGAAGAACAGATCGAGGTATACTATAAGAGAATCGGAAATGCTATGGATAATGCATATTTGAAAGATGAAAAAAGTATTGTTAAGGGTGTCATTGTAGGAGGACCTGGTCCGGCAAAAGAATTTTTCATGAAAATGAGTCCATTTAACTACCAGATAAAAGTACTAGGAGTAGTTGATACTGGTTACACTGAAGAATATGGAGTGCGTGAGGTTTTATCTAAGAGTGAGGTGATACTTGCCCAACAAGAAGCAGTAAAGGAAAAAATTATCGTAGATCGTTTCATAAAATCAGTAGTAAGCGATGGACTTGCGATCTATGGTGCAAAAGAAGTAAGAGAGGCGATTTCATCAAAACAGGCAGATAATGTCCTGATTTCTGAGGGGATTAGGCATGTTATTGGCAGCTATAAATGCAGTTCTTGTGATGCAGAGGAGAAGAAAATCTACAAGGAAAGTGTTGATGAAACTTTACCCTGTGGAGCTTGCAAAGGACAGATGAAATTACAAAATAGTATGGAACTTATTGATGAACTTACTGATCTTGCACGTGAGCATGGCATTAACGTTGAGATAATATCAACCAATACGGTTGAAGGAAACCAGTTCCTCGCTGGATTTGGCGGTGTAGGTGCATTCTTAAGATATAAGACAAGGTAGATAATAAATAGGTAAAAATGATGGATAAAAATGACGGGTAAAAAAATAAAAGAGAAATTTTAGAATTTAAACCCGTTTTATTCCGCAGGTACCAAGAGTATAATTCTTACCAACTGTTACGACCATACCATTGTCATAGTAAGTAGTACCAGTAGTTCCTTCTTTCACATATATTGTCAAACCCTCAGGAAGTTTCGAAAAGCAATACTTGTAATTATGAAACCCATCAGAAGCAGCACAGTTCTCATTAGAGATGGAAAAATAGTTGACCTTTTTCCCACCCATACCGCTACTTCCGGCAAAATCTACCCCACACTGAAGGATATTATTCAATGTAGATTGATCAGTAACACCGCGTCCGTCCATCACGATGGATATAAGATTGGCGGAATTAAAGTCAGACTTAAAAGTTTCAGAATCCGTGGGGGAACCAGGAATAAAATTATTATCAGAGTAAGTAATGAAGTGATAGGCCAATAGCACTAAAACGATACAAAGAACGATAACCGCCAGGTTTTTCATTGTTGAATTTTTATTCTTTGTATTATTATTAGTAGGAACAGAAAGGTTAGTAGGAACAACTGGGGTAGGTGTTTCGAAACTGCTTCCTTTTATCACTGGTTCAACTTTACTTTCAATTTTCTCAGGAGACTTTGTGGAGGCTACTGATTTTTTTTTAGAACCTTTTTTCATAAAATCAACCAAATAAAGCCACTAACGGGCATGATTCATAATAATCAAAATTTGCATAGAGTTCGGCCTTTGTCCTATAGATGGCTGAAAGTTTTGGAGGTTTATTATCAATTGCTGAGTGCAGTATGAATGAAGAGCTGGCATTTTCTATCTTTTTTGAGCACTCGATGGAGGTAAAACTATAGCTATCACCATAACTGTCAGTAGAGGTGCATGTGTTGGAAGTTAAACTGTATATTTCCCAGCTTTTGTTTTGTTCCCCAAAAGAGTCGGCAAGAGTTTGGGCACAGGAAGCCATAGCCTCTGAATCAGAGAATGAAGCTTGTTTAAAATCTAGAACGATTACTGTCGAGTTTTTAGTTTCAAAGTCTGATAGAAATTCGTCAATAGTGGAATCGGTAGATGTTTTTACTAAAAAGAGATAGAGAAGAACCGTACATAGTAGAAGTATTATTATAGTACATAAAAATCCTACCCCGAGTATTGGCATGGTTTTTGGAATTGGGAAGTGCATAGATGAAAGAAGGTAGATGAAGAACAGAAAGAGCAAGGATGCAAAAGATAAGAAAAAAATAACGGAGAGGGCAGGAAGAACGATTGAATTATCTGATACGTATGTTCGAGGAATTGAAATTTCAGTTGAGAATTTTGCAAGCCCGACATTAATTTTTTTTGCAAGAGTCCTCATTATGAGCAGAACTTCAGCAGCAGGTGCAATGCTTTCTGAATTTAATAGGTCTTTTGCCTGAGCCTCAACAGATGTATAGTTAGATTTTATCACTTCTAGTTCATCAAGTGTCATACCATCCTTAAATTTTAGATTTAGGTCATATGTATTGTTTTTTAACAATTCAAAAGATTTCATTGATATAGGATCAAGATCTTTTGTTTCAAGCAATAAGATAAGGGAATACGCACTATTTTTTACCATCCTTGTTTCTTCATATTTTAGAGACACATCAGCAGAAGAATTTTCAAGTATTTCCTTTAGTGCAGAATATTTGGCAATATCATAATCAAGATTTGTAAAATTTCTATTTGAGATATCTAGTGGTATGGAATTGTGGAGTGACTTGAAAGAATTAAGAGAGTCTGATAGACTGACATTTGAAACATGGGATAATATCTCTTGTGCAGATGAGATAACAGCTTCACCACTTTGATTTAAAGGTGAAAATAGATCAAGATAATAAACTGCAGTTTTCTCATTTTTAACATAATCTAGCCTTGCGAGTGTCAAATTATATAATTTAGTAGATGAAGAATTGAAATTTTTAAGCGGACTGACTTTTAGGTAAAGAGCAGTTGACTTTGAAACGATCTGATCGGCAGCATCCTGATCTAGATCAAATGAGGGGCAGATTGCCCAGCATTTTAATAAACAGATTTTCTTATCTTCAGGATCTTGAAGTTTAGGAGTACGAAATATTGTATTTTCAATTTTTAGTGACAGGGGTTTGAGTTGCGGTGATGTGTCCTTGATATATTGGAGTGAAGCAGGTAATTCATCTGAATCTGAAGAATTTAAAATTTTGGTGTAATTTTCAAGTAAAGAATCCATAGTGAGACTTGATGGCGTAAAGTCAAATAGGGGTTGTACTATGACTGTTGGAGAACCTAAACCCAGTGCCTCACCATAAACACCATAAAGCAAAGCAGCATTATTGAGACAATTACTTTGATTATTGCAGATAACAGGCTTTCCTGAAACAGTTATTTTACCATTTGACAGAAGTACATCATCCCTGCACACATATTCTTCCTTATTTTTAAAATCCAGACCATCGTTACGACTATCGTTGAATTTTTTGACCAAAAACTTAAGTTCTTCCAATTCGCTTTCAGTAGGATAGTATGCCTTTAGATAGTACGAATGAAGAACAGAATTTATCTGGGATTGATTTGTAACTAAATCAGTTCCCTTAAGCAAAAATGTATCAACCGAATTTATTTGTACTAGAGAGTAGTCAACACCAGTCACAGTAAAGTTAGTATATGATATAGTAGCATTGGTTTCATTAGAGAAAATGTAGTCGCTAACAGTAAATGCAAGGAAAGTAGTCGACAATAACATAAGGAACAATAAAAGTTTAGTAAATGTCATCGAGCATAATTTCTCATGCTTATTTAAATAGTTTTTCATAGCTCGCGGCTAATAAAATAATCCGCAGTCGAGATAAGCGCCTGTTTATCTTGTGAGTCACCTAATTTTGTTAGTAATTT
Organism: Microcaldota archaeon; assembly: GCA_023248035.1. Taxonomy (GTDB): domain Archaea; phylum Micrarchaeota; class Micrarchaeia; order Anstonellales; family Bilamarchaeaceae; genus Bilamarchaeum. The sequence continues at coordinate 3,281 of JAHFFJ010000006.1, read as the reverse complement.
CTTTGCATCCTCAACAAGACGAACTGCATGAGAACGAGCATAATCAACAGAACCGGTTTTTTTTATTATTGAGATTGCTTCTTCTATTATTTTTTTATCGCTAGTATGGCTCTTAAGTATGGAGATTAAACGATTACGATCAACTTCTGATGAATTACTAATTGAGTGTACCACCATAAGGGTTCTTTTACCTTCAGTAATGTCACCACCAATTTCTTTCTTATATTTATCAAAATCACCACTAAGATTAAGGATGTCATCCTGAATTTGGAATGCAGTTCCGATATTTTCACCGTAGGTTCTTAGCAGAGCCCGGGTTTTCTTATTACTTCCAGAGAGAAGTGCCCCAACTTCGCATGAAAGGCCAATTAGTGCAGATGTTTTACCATTTATCATCTGAAAGTATTCTGATTCTGAAACATCAAAACGACCACTCATTATCCATGAAAGCTCAATACCCTGACCATCAACAACTTTTTTGAATGTTTGCGCATAGAGTGACTGTAGAACCAACAAACGACTCTTTGGTTTAATTTTTAATGCGACTATTTTTTGCCATAATAAGGTATAAAGTGCATCACCAGAGTTAATGGCAATAGGAATACCATAGGTAACGTGTAGTGTAGGTTCACCTCTTCGAAATTTTGAATCGTCTTCGATATCATCATGGATTAGGGTAAAGTTATGGAAGAGCTCAATGATCATTGATGGTTCAATTACAGACTGATAAACACCACCAGTAGCAGAGCAAGAGAGGAGACAAAGAGCAGGACGAACTCGCTTGCCACCCCTTTTAATAAATGGCCCTATAAGGCCGTATATTCGACTATCTTGTCGTGCAATATCAGCCTGCATCAATTCTTCTACCAATGAGAGGTAGTCCTTAAGATGAGGATAAAGATCCATAAGATCACATAGTTTGAAAATATTAAATAGATTTCTAAATTCTTTTATTATGGCCACATGTGCAGGTAACACGCAGACAGTGATTTTTACGATCATAAGCGATGGTCATGGTACTATCCGGTATCCAGATTAACAGGCATTTTCTGCAAAAGCTATTTTTAAGTTCAGGTGGAAGCCTGGCACGATGCTTTTTTAGAAGATCAAATGCCATTTTTGTGTATCTTTTTGAACGAACGGAATTGGATTTTTTATATGAATTTCTAGCTTCAACCAATAGTTTCGCTATAGAGGATAGTACACTGGTTTTTATAATATTTCTGCGCCTACTATCCATGAAGTTGGTACGATGGAAAACTTTATATACGATTACTATATCAAGCCTATTTGGGATAAAACCGGCTATAATATCGTCAATACATTGACTTATGCAGTAATAGCAATAGTTGCGATATATTTGATCAGAATACTGCTAAAGAGCAGGGTTAAGATAGATCGAGAATTCATATTTGGAGCCCTAAGCTTTGTGCTTTTTGGATCTACAATAAGGGTGGTTACTGATTCTATAGATAGTGGCGTCTTCAAAGCAGTAAGCCCGATACACAAACTAATGCTTGATAGCCATATTTGGGATTATGGTTATTTTACAGTGACTCCGGGAATTTACATAGTAACTGCAGGACTATTCTTACTTTCATTATTAATATTCAAAAAACTGAATGCTTTGCATTTGGTCAAATACGCTGGCCTGGCACTCTGGATTCCCCATTTTATCATTTTAGTGCCATTCATGGCATATGCAGCTTATGCAATACCCATAGTCATATTGGCAGCGATACCGGCATATTTGGCTTACAGATATTTCAAGGATATGGTACTTGCAGGGATCGTAATGGGTCAAGCATTGGATGGTGCAGCTACTTTTTTTGTAATTGATATATTTTCAAAAATTTCCGGGATTACTTACTTTGAGCAACACGTATTTTCTTCTGCAATAGGTGAAATAACTGGAACTTTTTTTACCTTCTATTTATTGAAGAGCATATTGGCATTTGGAGCTGCTCATGTACTTAAGAAAGAAACGGTAGATCGTGAGGATTTAAATTATCTGGCGCTGATATTAATGATAATGGGTTTTGCGCCTGGGATAAGAGACATATTGCGGATGATGGTTGGCGGATGAATTAGGTCACTCATTCTTTTGAATTTTTCCTGCCAATTCTCTTAGAAAGGCTGCTTCATCAGCTGTTGGCTTAATCAATCTTGCATAATCCTCTGGATTAAGCACGCCACCCAACCTTTCTGTGAGCTCTTTTGCAGCTCCTTCTAATTGTTCAGCCCTTTGTAGCAATGCTTTTGGATCACTAACTGTGACAAGCGCTTCTCTTGGTACCCTGACCAGCGGCGCGGTCGCTTCGCGACCAACCAAAGCCACCCCGGCAACATCGGACCAATCGCCACCGGCAACGAACCGCCTCCCGCCGCCAACGCTCCAGTAGTCGCCACAACCAAGAGGGCCATTAAAACTTCTATCTTGATAACGATATAAGTAGAGAGCAACTGGATCCTCTCTATTGCTTTCTTTGCCGTTTGGTATCGCAAATGGATTCCCATCCGGCACATACCAACCGTGGTTAAGAGGTAAATCTATTTTTGTTTCTTTTCCTCCTTCATCCCATGCTACTGCTTTTGTTGCACCGTTATCATATCTGGTATAAGTTGCTGTTCTCGCTGGAAGAAAACCTTTGATGGCATCCCAATCTTTTCTAATAGCCTCGCTAAGCAAGGCATGAACCATCATTCTTTTCGGATCAGTTGTCCTTTTATATTTTTGAATCGCTACGGCAGCAACCATAGATACACCTCTATTAATGGCAATATTTATATAGAACAAATTACTTAAAAACCTATCTTTTCCCACATCTTGTTCTTCAATGTCCTATCCTTCAATTTAGAAGAATTTCGTGATTATAGCTAAAAGTAATAATACGCCACCTATGAAAACGAGCGGTAGAGTAATTTTTGCTACTGCAACTATTGAATTTACAGTAGAAATAACTTCAATTGACTGCTTGGCTCCGATAACCTTAATATCGAACCAGCGATTATCTGAAAAGAACTTACAGGGTTGCATATCCGACAATGCTTCGCTACAGGCCTCCTTTATTGTAGCAAGAACATTAGATTCGTCCTTAAGAGGATTTAGAACCCCCTTAACCATGTTCATTTGATGAGTATCGGTAGTAAATACTCCAACCATGAAATCACGACCTAAAGATTTTCCAAGGTTCTTGATTTCTAATTCAATTTTACTCTTAAACTCTGGAGTGATACCATTCGAGTCTATAAGCACCATTACATATTCAGGTGACGACGAA